>JAJAZC010000087.1 GCA_026785885.1 Rubrivivax sp. | reverse complement strand
CCCCCGGTGCCCCCCCGGCACCCGGCTCGGCCGGCGCGGCCGGGGCCGGCCCCACCGGGGGGTCGGGCGGGCCCGCGAGCTGGGGGGCCCTAATTCCGCCCAATCTGCGCCAGCAACTCGCTGTACGGCACGACGCGGCTGTGCAGCGGCAGGATGCGATCGGGCACGAAGCCCAGGCGCTCCAGGTTCTGCACCAGGTTGACGTGGTTGGCGTTCGGCGCCGGCGGCGGCGGGCTGTTGGGCGGGCCCGGCGTGTAGGCGTCGGCCTGTACCAGCAGCTTCTCGTTCGGCAGCCAGACCATCAAGAAGCCCTGGGCGTGGATGCTGCCCTGCATCTCGTGAATCTCCACTGGCCGCAGTGCGTCGCGCAGCATGGTGCGCTCGCCGGCGGCAACGATGGTGGGCTTGCGGCCACTCTGCGCCAGGCGGTCGGGTGCCACCGTGTTGGGGTTGGCGAAGAGGCGCTCGAAGTAGGGCTTGGCCATTGCGCTGGTGATCAACTGCGCGCCTTCACCGGCCGCGGCGCGCAGGCCGCCGGCATGGTCGAAATGGTGGTGCGAGTTGACCACCGTCTTCACGGTCTTGTTGGGCACCAGCTTGTTGGCGGCGGCCATTACGGCCAGCGCGCGGCCGTCGTACAGCGGGCTTTCGATCAGCAGGATCTGATCCGACAGCTCCACCGCCACGCTGTTGTGCGTGCCGCCGGCCAGGAACCACACGCCCGGGCTCACCGGCTGCACGGCCACGTTCTCATGGGCGCTGCGCACGTTGTCGGGCACCGGCGCGTCCAGCGTGTCGTCGGTGCGGTACTCGCTGACCACCAGGTCCAGCACCGGGAATCCGCCCTGCGTCTGGCGGATGCGCTTAGGCAGCTGGCCGCCACCGGCATCGGCGTAGTCCAGAAACTCGGTCAGTACGGCGGTATCGCCCAGCACCGGGTGCGGCATCGTCGATTCCACACGCGTCACCAGGCGGCGGCTGTCCACGACTACCGTGGCCTTCAATTGCCCCGGCACGGCAAAGTTCAGCGTCGTCACCGGCTGGCCGGCATCCACACGCGTGCCGGCGACAGCTTGATACCGCTTGGCTGCTGCCAGCGCGCTGTGCGGTGAGCTGGTCCACAGGTCGTTGATGCGGCCGGGCTGCGCCACCGGCGCCGGGGTGGCCGGCGCGTTGGGCGCCGCACCGGCATTCCAGGCAAAAGTCTCACGCGCAAAGCCGGTGACACGGGCTTCGCCCTGGCCCATCAACGGCGTGGCGCCACCGCCGTTGGGCTCACTGCGGCTGCGGCCGAACTCCTCACGGTAGGCGCCGGCTTCGGTGTTGTAGGTGCGCTTGAGCAGCGAGTAATTCAGCCCCGGCCAGGCCAGCCCGGGCTGCCAGGCCTGGCCGAAGGTGGCCCCGGTGCCGCGGCCGCTGATCGACAGCTGCGTGCTGCTGCCCGCCTTGAGCGCTTGCTGCGCTTGTTGGATGGTTTGCGCGGCATTGGGCGGTGCGCCCGGGGTGGCGCAGCCGGCGAGTAACAGCCCGGCAGCGGCCAGGCTTAGACAGTGCACCGAATTTTGGTAGTTCACGGCAGCTCCAGGCTTTGAATAAGTGGCGAGTTCAACCGTCGAGGCTCGCAGCCACGCTGCAGCTGCACCATCCGGGAAAACCGCCGAGCTCAGCGTGGAATGCCGTGGTGGCCTGCGCCGTAGCGGTGCTTTGCCGTGTCTGCGTTCAGCGGCTGGCCGCTGCCGCTGGCGCGGGGATTGGTCCAGGTGCAGGTCCAGGCGCAGGCGCAGGCACGCGCACAGACGAAGGCAACGGCGCGGGCACGGGCACGGGTTCGGCCGTGCTGCCCGTCAGCGCCGGCTCGCTGCCGGCCGGCGCCACCGGAAGCGGCGGCTCGCCGATGCGCTGCACGAAGCTGCCGTCTGCCCACTCTGCGTAACGCCAATCCTCGCCCACGGCCACCAGGCCGCCGGGCATCGCCATCGGTGCCGGCTTGACGCCCTTGACCATGCGGCCCACCGCGTCGGCCCAGATCGGCAGCGCCAGGCCGCCGCCGCTTTCGCGGTCACCCAGGCTCTTTGGCTCGTCGTGGCCAACCCAGGCCACCGCCACCACGCCGGTGGTAAAGCCGGCAAACCAGGCGTCGACGGCGTCGTTGGTGGTGCCGGTCTTGCCGTATAGATCGGGCCGCTTGAGCTGCGTCTGCAGCCTGGCTGCGGTGCCGCGCAGTGCCACGTCGCGCAGCAGCGTGTTGACGAGGTAGACGTTGCGCTCGGGCACGGCGCGCGTCGCTTCGTCCAGCGGCGGCGGTGCTGGCGCCTCGAACAAGATCTGGCCCTGCGGGCCGACGATGCGCTCGATCAACACCGGCTCGACGCGGTGGCCGCCGTTGGCAAGCACGGCGTAAGCCGCGGCCAGCTGCATTGGCGTCGTGCTGCCGGTGCCGAGCGCCAGCGTCAGGTCCTGCGGCTGCTTTGTCATGTCGAAGCCGAAGCGGCCGATCCACTCGCGCGCGCTGGCCAGCGCCAGGTGTTGCAGCAGCCGGATGCTGACGAGGTTCTTTGAGCGCACCAGGCCTTCGCGCAGCGTGATCTCACCGTCGAACTGGTTGTCGCTGTTCTTCGGGTTCCAGCCCGGCACGCCTCCGTCTGCGGTCAGCAACGGCAGGTCGTCGATGCGCGTCTCGGGCATCAGCCCGTGCTCCAGCGCAGCCGAGTACAGAAAGGGCTTGATGGCCGAGCCCGGCTGGCGCTGCGCGCTGGTGGCGCGGTTGAACTGCTGGCGCGCAAAAGCAAAGCCGCCCACCAGCGCGCGCACGCGGCCGGTGGCCGGGTCGAGTGCCACGAAAGCGCCTTCGGCCTGCGGCCATTGCGCGAGCTGCCAATCGCTGCCTTTGTCGCTGCCTTTGTCGCTGCGCTTGTCGCTGCTCTTGCCGCGCGGCACTTCTACCAGCCGCACGACAGACCCGCGGCGCAGCGCGATGCGCTCGTTGGCCTTGGGCGACAACGCTGCCTGCACCCACCTCAGCGCGTCGGCCTTCAGCACCACGGTGTCACCGCTGGCGAGCTTGGCGGTCAGCTCTTTCGGGCTGGCGTTTAGCACGATGGCCACGCGCAGGTCGTCATCGTCGCGCGCATCCTTCAGCGCGGCGGCAATGGCGCGCTCGGCCGCAGCGGCCGCTGCGGCACCAGCAGCCGTAGCCGCCGCGGATGCCCCGCCGGTGGATGCAGCTTCGGCAGGCAGCGTCTCCTGGTCCTCGGGGCCGCGCCAGGGCTGGCGGCGTTCGTGCGCCATCAGCGCGCGGCGCACGGCGGTGTGGGCCGCGCGCTGGTCTTCGGCCTTGAGCGTCGTGATGACCTTGATGCCATCGGTGTAAGCCTTGTCGCCCAGCCGCTCGACCACCGCACGGCGTGCCATCTCGGCCACGTGCTGCGCATGGACGTCGACGAAATCGGGCTTGCGGTAGACCAGCGGCGTGACCAGCGCCGCGTCGTGCTCGGCCTGTTTGATGACGCCGGTGCGCAGCATGCGCTGCAGCACCCACTGCTGGCGCTTTACGGCGGCCGCTTCGTTGGCCAGCGGGTTGGCATAGATCGGGTTGTTCTGCAGCCCGGCGAGCATGGCCGTCTCCGCCAGGTTCAGTTGCTGCAGCGTCTTGTTGAAGTAGACCTGTGCGCCGGCGCCATAGCCGTAGGCACGCTGGCCAAGGTAGATCTGGTTCAGGTACAGCTCCAGGATCTGGTCCTTGCTGAGTTCGTGCTCGAGCTGCCAGGCAATCAGCGCTTCCTTTATCTTGCGCTCGGCCGTGCGGCGGGTGCTCAAAAAGAAGGTGCGCGATACCTGTTGCGTGATGGTGCTGCCGCCGCCGCCGACACCGCCGCGCACATGCGAGACAGCCGCGCGCAGCACGCCGCGCCAGCTGATGGCGCCGTGCTCGTAGAAGTCCGCGTCCTCTACCGCCAGCACCGCCTGCTGCAGCGTCTTGGGCGTTTGTGCGATGGGCACGAACAAACGCCGCTCGCTGCCGAACTGCGCAATCTCCACGCCGTCGGCCGTGAGGACCTGCAAGTGCTGCCGCGGCCTGTAATCGGTGGCCTTGTCCAGCGGTGGCAGGTCGCTCCAGAACCAGGCCAGCGCAGCACCGCACGCGACGACCACCGTCACCAAAAAACCCAGCAGCGCCAGCAACAAGCCGCGCCGCTGGGGCGGCCACCAAGCGCGCAGGCGGCTTGCGATCAAGGCACCAGCTCGTACTGCGCCAGCCCGTCACCACGCTCGGCGACGAACCGGATCTGCGGATGGCGCGCCAGGTGCAGTGCCGCACTGGCGCTGCTCGTGAAGCGCAGCTTCACACCTGGCACCGGCACGATGGACCAGTTGCCGTCGGCCGTGGGCTCCACACGCTCTACTGCCTGCAGGTACTGCAACAAGGCCGCGCGGTTTTCGTCGGGCGCATGGAGCACGACGGTGCTGCCGTCCAGGCCGGGGAAGTTGCCGCCGCCACTGGCGCGGTAGTTGTTGGTGACCACTGCAAACATCGCGGCCTCGTCGATCGGCTTGCCGTCGTACAGCAGCCGGGCGATGCGCCGTGCGTCGGGCGCCACCAGCTTGCCGCTGCGGTCATAACGCGCCGGTTGAGTGACGTCGATGCGGTAGCGCACGCCGTCCGGCGTATCGAGATTGAAGCTCGGGAAAGCGCTGTTGATCAGCTCTTGCTCGGGCGCCCCGGCGGGGTCGATGCGGTTGAACGCGGTGGCCGACATCTCCAGCCACTGCCGCACCTGCGCGCCACTCGACTTCACGATGTCGACGGTGTTGGGATAGACGTAGAGATCGGCCACGTTGCGCACCGCCAACGGGCCGGCTGGCATGTCGGTGTAGTTGGCCGCACCGGCGCTTCCGCCGGTCTTGAAAGGCGCTGCGGCCGACAGCAGCGGCAGCGCAGCGTGCGGAGTGCCGGCGAGCGCCTTTTTGCCGTAGGCCATTTGCGCACGCGACACCAACTGCACCGACGGGTCGTCAGCGACCTGCGCAAAGTAGCTGTAGATGGGCGCCAGCGTTTGTGCGACCTTGGCCCGCATCGAGGCCAGCGTGCCCTCGTGCTCAGCCCGCACCAGCTCGGCCACCATGGGGTCGGCGGCCACGGCCTGGCGTGTGCTGCGGTCGAACACCGGGCGCAGCGCGCCGCGGGCATCACCGACCTTCCAGCCGGCGGCCGACTTGTCCAGCACCAGATCGATGACCCCCAGGTGGCTGCCCCAGAAGCCGGCCATCACTGCGGGCACGCCGTTGATGGTGCCGCGCTCCAGGTCGACCTTGGCATGGCGGTTGAAGAAACGGCCCGGAAACTCACCGTGCGAATGGCCGAAGACGATGGCGTCGACGCCCGGCACCTCGGCCAGCCGGGCGACGGTGTTCTCGGCAAAGAACACGGTCTGGCCGAACTCGAAGCCCGAATGCGCCAGCACGACCACGACATCGGAACCTTCGGCACGCATCTTCGGCACCAGCGCACGCGCCGTGGCCGGAATGTCACGCGCGGCGACTTTGCCGCTGAGGCTGGAACGGTCCCACTGCATGAACTGCGGCGGCACGAAGCCGATGACGCCGATCTTCATGACCTGCCCGTTGCCCGCCTCGTCGACGAAGCTGCGCTGCAGCATGACGTAAGGCTTGAAGGCCGGCTCGCCGAGCATCGGGCCCGCGTCTTCGATGACGTTGGCGCTGACATACGGAAATGCCGCCCCGGCAATCGCGCGGCGCAAAAACGGCAGGCCGTAGTTGAACTCGTGGTTGCCGATGTTGGCTGCGTCGTAGCCCAGCGCATTCATGACCTTGTAAGCCGGGTGCACCTGGCCGGGCTGCAGCGGCTGCACCCGCGCCACATAGTCCCCGAGCGGGTTGCCCTGCAGCAGATCGCCGTTGTCGAACAGCAGTGTGTTGGGCACCTCTGAACGTGCGGCCTCGATCAACGTTGCGGTGCGCGCCAGGCCGTATTCGTCGGCCACCTGGTCCTGGTAGTAGTCGTAAGCCAGCAGGCTGACATGCAGATCGGTGGTGCCCAGGATGCGCAGCTTGAGTTGCTGGGCCTGCGCCGCAGCGGCGCAGACGGCCAGCGCGCAGGCCAGAACCCAAAGCACGGTCGAACGAAAACGCTGCTGCTGCATGGGCGCCACACGGGTTGAGAGAGCTGCCAGCCTACCAAGTTCAGGCGCTGCAGCTGCGCACAACAAAAAGCCCGCCGAAGCGGATTAATTGGAAAAGCCCGCCGAAGCGGGCTCATCGGAAAAGCCCGCCGAAGCGGGCTAACTGGAAAAGCCCGCCGAAGCGGGCTCATGGGGCGAAAGCGCGGCGCTGGCGCCGTCAGCGCTGGCCTGCGCTACAGGCTGAACTGCAGCAATGCGAAGCTGCGTCCGTATCTCAGTTGACGGCCACCAGGCCGGCCTGGCGCTGCTCTGGTGTGATGCAAACATCGGCCACGCGCTGGCCGAGTTTGGTGTTCATCAACATCGACTTGGCTGGAATCTGGATCCACACCAGGCCCGACTTGGCGTCTTCGAGCCGCACGGCGCCGCTGGTGGTTTCCTGCGGCACCAGCGTGTAGCTGGCCTTCTTGTGCACGAGCGTGAAGTGGCCGGGCTTGGCGGCCACCGGGGCCAGCGTGATCTGCTGGTTGAACTCGCAGCTGGCGGTGCCGGTGTAGACCCGCTCTGCGGCGGCCAGTTGGCCGGCGGTCAGGGCGTCTGCGCTGAAGGCGGCGCCACTGGTCAAGGCTCCCAAGGCCAGAAACAACAGAGCCGATGCAGGCGCAAATCTGGAGGTGGCGTGGCGAATCATGGGCAGGTCCTCGGATTGAAGGGGCGACGGCGCATTCTTCGAAACCCGCCCGTGTGCAGGCGTTGGCGAGTGCAACCCGGTGCAAGAAGCGCGGCCTGTGTGACCACGTTTTGCGGGTTAGCGTGAAGGAGTTGGCGCGGCCGCCGGGCCGAACCAGGCCAGCCGCAGCTCGGACGGGATGCCCAGGCCGAGCGACGTGCGGTGCGCGCGCTCGATGACCTGCCAGAAGTAGCGGTAGCTGGCACGGTCGTGCAGCACCTGGCGGTGCCCGGCGCCGTGGCTGATGGGTGCCCACTGCGCGGCCTGCGCGGCGGTGATGACTTCGATGGCCTGATCCAGCTCGGCCACCGTGGGCGAGAAGGCTTCGATGATGGGCTCGATCTGCGCCGGGTGGATGCTCCACATGCGGCTGTAGCCCAGGCGGCGGCAGGCGATCTCGGCAGCCTTTTGCAAGCCGCGCGAATCCTTGAATTCGGTGAACACGCAGTGCGAAGGCACCTTGTTGCCGGCATGGCAGGCAGCGGCCACTTCCAGCTTGGCACGCAGCACCAGCGGATGGTCGAACTGGCCGCCGTGCGCATCACCGCCCATCGCGCTCAGCGGAATCGCGCCGCGGTGGGCTGAGACAAAGTCCATTAGCCCGAACGACAGCGACTCGATGCGCGGGTGCGCTGCGATGGCGAAGGCTGCGTGCAGTGCGCCGTGCGTTTCAATCAGCGCGTGCAGCGGCACCGCGGCGCCGCCCAACGCGGCTACGGTCTGCGCTGCACGCTGGACATCGGCCAGACCGTCGGGCTTGGGCAGCATCAGATAGGCCGGCGGCTTGTCCGCGGCCAGCACGGTGCGCGCCACGTCTTCGAAGCGCGGGTGCGCCACCGGCAACAGCCGCACGCCGACGCGGCCGTGCTGGTTGTCGGCGCCGCCCAGCAGCGCTGCGATCAAGTGCGCTTGTTCGAGCTCGCCGCCCGCCGGCGCACCGTCTTCGTTGTCCAGCGTGACGTCGAAGATCGGCCCGCGCGCGGCCTGCAACTGCAGGCTTTTGGTCATGCGCGGCTCGACACCGGCGTAGTGGTCGCACACCGGCAGCGCCGGCGGCAGTTCGCCGGCGCCAAAGAGCACCGCGCGCGGCGAATTCATCGTGGCTTACAGGAGGTGCTTGACGCCGTCCTGCTCAGCCGCCAGCTCGGCCAGCGTCTTGTCTATACAGGCTTGGCTGAAAGCGTCGATGGGCAGGTCCTCGACGATCGCGTAGCGGCCATCGGCGCAAGTCACCGGGTAGCCGAACATCACGTCCTTCGGGATGCCGTACTCGCCGTTGCTGGGTACACCCATCGTGACCCAACCGCCCGCGGTGCCCTGCGCCCAGTCGCGCATGTGGTCGATGGCGGCATTGGCCGCGCTGGCCGCACTGGACAGGCCGCGCGCTTCGATGATTGCCGCGCCGCGTTTGCCGACCGTCGGCAAGAAGACGGTTTCGTTCCAGCCCTGGTCGTTGACGAGGTCCTTGACGCTGGCACCGTCGACCGTCGCAAAGCGGTAGTCGGCATACATGGTCGGGCTGTGGTTGCCCCAGACCGCGAGCTTCTTGATTGCGGCAACCGGCTTGCCGGTCTTGGCCGCCAGCTGGCTCAGTGCGCGGTTGTGATCCAGCCGCAGCATGGCGGTGAAATTTTCGCGCGGCAGGTCGGGCGCGCTCTTCATCGCAATGTAGGCATTGGTGTTGGCCGGGTTGCCGACCACCAACACCTTGACCTGGCGGCTGGCCACCGCATTGAGCGCCTGGCCCTGGCCGATAAAGATCTGGCCGTTGATGTTGAGCAACTCAGCCCGTTCCATGCCGGCCTTGCGCGGCATGCTGCCCACCAACAGCGCGTAGTCGGCGTCCTTGAACGCGGTCATGGCGTCGCCGTGCGCCTGCATGCCGGCCAGCAGCGGGAAGGCGCAGTCGTCGATCTCCATCATCACGCCCTTGAGCGCTTTCTGCGGGCCTTCCACCGGCACTTCCAGCAGCTGCAGGATCACGGGCTGGTCTTTGCCCAGCATCTCGCCGCTGGCAATGCGGAACAGCAGTGCATAGCCGATCTGGCCGGCTGCACCGGTTACCGCCACGCGCACGGGCTTCTTGGTCATGAGGGGCTCCTTGAATGGAATGGCGAAGGTGCAAACCGGTGTGCAACGGGCCGGCCGCCGGCGCTGCGGCACAGCCGAAACCGGCCTGTAACGCGGGCGCAATTCTAGTCACGCGCTACAGGCCAAAGTCTTGTGTCTTCTACAAGACAATCGGTGCATGGCAGCCGCTCCTGATACGCCCCGCTCCGTGGCCGCGGCCGCCGCTGCAGCTGCGCCGGCCCGGTCGTCAGCGGCCGTTGCCGGCGCCGGCGGCACACCCTCGTTCAGCCCGCTGTACCAGCAGATCAAAGCGCTGTTGCTGCACAGCCTGCAAGCCGGTGAATGGCTGCCGGGCCAGGCCATCCCAAGCGAGATCGATCTGGCCGCGCGCTTCAAGGTCAGCCAGGGCACGGTGCGCAAAGCCATCGACGAGCTGGCTGCCGGCAACATGCTGGTGCGCCGCCAGGGCAAAGGCACCTACGTCGCCACACACGCCGAGCAAAGCACGCAGTTCCGCTTCTTGCGCCTGACGCCGGACGACGGCAGCGCGCCCGATCTGCAGCGCCGGCTGCTCGATTGCCGCCGCATGCGCGCGCCGGCCGATGTGGCGCGGCTGTTGGCATTGAAGGCCGGCGAAGCGGCAGTGCAGGTGCGGCGGCTGTTGCTGGCGCCGGATGTGGATGTGGACGCGGATGCGGCGGGTGCGGGTACAGGCCCGGGTGGCGCTGCAGCACTGCAACCGGTGGTGCTGGACGATCTCTGGCTGCCCGGCACCCTGTTCAAAGGCCTCACCGCCGAGCGGTTGGTCGCCTGGCGCGGCCCGATGTACCGGCTGTTCGAGGCCGAGTTCTCGGTGCAGATGATCCGCGCCGAAGAGAAGATCCGCGCCGTGGCCGCGACGCCCGAAGAAGCTGCGCTGCTGGACGTGGCTGCGGGCGCGCCGCTGCTGTCGGTGGAGCGGCTGTCCTTCACCTACGGCAACCGCGCGGTCGAATGGCGCCGCGGGCTGTACCGGACGGCTGTACACCACTACCGCAACCAACTCAGCTGAAGGGCGGCAGTGCCGGCAGCCTGCGGGCTGGTGCTGCATTGCAATAAACTCGTTTTCGATTTCACGTGGTTTCACCAAGAGCAAAACATGCCTGAGCTGAGCAGACAACGACCCGGCACCATGCGGCTGCTGAACGCCACCCAATACCGTTTGCCGCCCGCCGGTTGGGTGTCAATCCTGCACCGCCTGAGCGGTGGCCTGATGTTCGTGTTGCTGCCGCTGGTAATCTGGCTTTTCGACATGAGCCTGACGTCGGAAATTTCCTTCGGCGTTTTCAGCAGTGCCTTCGTCGCCGGCATCGGTTTCGTGCCGGCCTGGCTGTTGAAGATCGTGGTGCTTGCGCTGATCTGGGCTTACCTGTTTCACTTCGTTGCCGGGGTGCGTCACCTGTGGATGGACATGACCCACAGCGTCAGCTACCAGCAGGGCCGCATCTCGGCGTGGATCACGCTGGTGTCCACCGCGGTGTTGACGCTGATCCTGGGTGCCCGCCTCTTCGGCGCCTTCTGAGAACTGGGAAACACAGTCACCATGGCAGTCAATTACGGTAACCGGCGTCTAGTCGTCGGCGCGCACTACGGCATGCGCGACTGGCTCAGCCAGCGCATCACTGCGGTGCTGATGGCGGTGTTCACGATCGTGCTGGTGGCGCAACTGCTGTTCGGTGCGCCGCTGGGTTACGAGCGCTGGGCTGGCATCTTCGCTGCGCAGTGGATGAAGCTGTTGAGCTTGACGGTCTTCATCGCGCTCGGCTGGCACGCCTGGGTCGGCATGTGCAGCATCTGGATGGACTACGTCAAGCTGGTGAGCGTGCGCATCGCGATGCAGGTGTTCACCATGGTTTGGTTGGCGGCCTGCATTGGCTGGGCCGTGCAAGTGTTGTGGAGGCTGTAAGCATGGCGTCATTGTTAACAGGTGCTTCTTCGACCGGCGCGCTGCCGCACCGGCGGTTCGACGTTGTCATCGTCGGCGCCGGCGGCTCGGGAATGCGCGCTTCATTGCAGCTGGCCCTTGCCGGGCTCAGCGTCGCGGTGCTGTCCAAGGTGTTCCCGACGCGCAGCCACACGGTGGCCGCGCAAGGCGGCATCGGTGCCAGCCTGGGCAACATGGCTGAGGACAACTGGCACTACCACTTCTACGACACCGTCAAAGGCAGCGACTGGCTCGGTGACCAGGACGCCATCGAGTTCATGTGCCGCGAAGCGCCCAAGGTGGTGTATGAGCTCGAGCACATGGGGATGCCCTTCGACCGCAACCCCGACGGCACGATCTACCAGCGCCCCTTCGGTGGCCACACCGCCAATTACGGTGAGAAGCCGGTGCAGCGCGCCTGCGCTGCCGCGGACCGCACCGGCCACGCGATGCTGCACACGCTGTACCAGCAGAACGTCAAGGCGCGCACGCACTTCTTCGTGGAGTGGATGGCGCTGGATCTGATCCGCAATGCGCAGGGCGACGTGCTGGGCGTCACCGCGCTCGAGATGGAGACCGGTGAAGTCCATATCCTGCAAGCCAAAACCACGCTGCTGGCCACCGGCGGCGCCGGCCGCATCTATGCCGCCAGCACCAACGCGTACATCAACACCGGCGACGGCCTGGGCATGGCCGCACGTGCCGGCCTGCCGCTGGAAGACATGGAGTTTTGGCAGTTTCACCCCACCGGCGTGCACAACGCCGGCGTGCTGCTGACCGAAGGCTGCCGCGGTGAAGGCGCGATATTGCGCAATGCCGACGGCGAGCGTTTCATGGAGCGCTACGCACCGACGCTGAAGGACCTGGCGCCGCGCGATTTCGTCAGCCGCTGCATGGATCAGGAGATCAAGGAAGGCCGCGGCTGCGGGCCCAACAAGGACTACATCAACCTGGACATGACGCACCTGGGCGGCGACACCATCGCCAAGCGGTTGCCCAGCGTGCTGGAGATCGGCCACAACTTCGCCAACGTCGACATCACCAAGGAGCCGATCCCGGTGGTGCCGACTATCCACTACCAGATGGGCGGCATCCCGACCAACATCCACGGCCAGGTCGTGGTGCCGAAAAACGGCAACCCGAACAGCATCGTGGCGGGCCTGTACGCGGTGGGTGAATGTGCCTGCGTCAGCGTGCACGGCGCCAACCGGCTGGGCACCAATTCGCTGCTGGACCTGCTGGTCTTCGGCCGCGCCGCGGGCAACCACCTCGTTGCCAGCGATCTGAAAAAGCAGTCGCACCAGGACCTGCCCACCGACGCCGCCGACCGCCCCCTGGCCCGCCTGGCGCGGCTGGACAACAGCACCGGCGGCGAGTACGCGCAGGACGTGGCCGGCGATCTGCGCAACGCGATGCAGCTGCATGCCGGTGTCTTCCGCACGCAGGCCTCGCTCGACGAAGGCGTGCGCAAGGTGCAGGCCATCGCCGAGCGTGTCAAAGGCATCACGCTGAAGGACAAGAGCAAGGTCTTCAACACCGCGCGCATCGAAGCGCTGGAGGTCGAGAACCTGATCGAGTCGGCACGCGCGACCATCGTCTCGGCCGCTGCACGCAAGGAAAGCCGCGGCGCCCACACCGTCAACGAATACGGCGACACACCCGAGCACCCTAACGGCCGCAACGACGCCGTGTGGATGAAACATTCGCTGTGGTTCAGTGAAGGCAACCGGCTCGACTACAAGCCGGTGCAGCTGAAGCCGCTGTCGGTGGAATCGGTGCCGCCGAAAGTCCGCACGTTCTGATCGATTTCATCGAGCACCAAGACATGACCTTGCGTACCTTTCAGATCTACCGCTACGACCCCGATACCGATGAGAAGCCGCGCATGCAGACGCTGCAGGTCGAACTCGACGGCCACGAGCGCATGCTGTTGGATGCGCTGCACAAGCTCAAGGCGGTCGATCCGAGCTTGAGCTTTCGCCGCAGCTGCCGTGAAGGCGTGTGCGGCTCGGACGCGATGAACATCAACGGCAAGAACGGCCTGGCCTGCCTGACCAACATGCGCAGCCTGCCCGGCAATATCGTGCTCAAGCCGCTGCCCGGCCTGCCGGTGATCCGCGACCTGATCGTCGACATGACGCTGTTCTTCAAGCAGTACAACAGCATCAAGCCGTACCTCGTCAACGACGAATTGCCGCCCGAGAAGGAGCGCCTGCAAAGCCCCGAGGAGCGCGACGAGCTCAATGGCCTGTACGAGTGCATCCTGTGTGCCAGCTGCAGCGCGGCTTGCCCGAGCTTCTGGTGGAATCCGGACAAGTTCGTCGGCCCGGCCGGCTTGTTGCAGGCCTACCGCTTCATCGCCGACAGCCGTGATCAGGACACCGCCGGGCGGCTGGACAACCTCGAAGACCCGTACCGGCTCTTCCGTTGCCACACGATCATGAATTGCGTAGATGTCTGCCCCAAGGGCCTGAACCCGACCAAGGCGATCGGCAAGATCAAAGAAATGATCGTCCGCCGCGCAGTGTGACCATGCAGATCGGCGAACGCGAACTGAGCAAGCTGCGATGGCGCTGCCGCCGCGGCCTGCTGGAGAACGACTTGTTCGTCGAGCGTTTCTTTCGTCGGCACGAAGCGACGCTGACAACGCAACAGGCCGCCGGCCTCACCGCGCTGATGGACCTGGGCGACAACGACCTGCTGGACCTGCTGCTGGGCCGCAAGGAGCTGCAGCACCTGGCCGAGCCGATCACGACCCCCGAAGCGCAGGAAGTTCTGGAACTCATGCGCACGCGGCCGCATTGAACGCCGCCCCATCACAAAGGCAAACGCGATGACCCCCTCCGACGTGAAAGCCACGCTCTCTTTCAGCGATGGCAGCCCGAGCATGGAGCTGCCGATCTACAAGGGCAGCATCGGTCCGGACGTCATCGACATCCGCAAGCTCTACGCGCACACCGGCAAGTTCACCTACGACCCGGGCTTCCTGAGCACGGCAGCGTGCAACAGCACCATCACCTACATCGATGGTGACAAGGGCGAGTTGCTGTACCGCGGCTACCCGATCGAGCAGTTGGCCCAGCAGTGCGACTTTCTGGAAACCTGCTATCTGCTGCTCAAGGGCAACCTGCCCAACGCGACGCAGAAAACCGACTTCGTGACGCTGGTGACCAACCACACGATGGTCAACGAGCAGATGCAGTTTTTCCTGCGCGGCTTCCGGCGTGATGCGCACCCGATGGCGGTGATGACGGGGCTGGTCGGCGCGTTGTCGGCCTTCTATCACGACAGCACCGACATCACGAACCCACAGCACCGCGACATCAGCGCAATCCGGTTGATCGCCAAGATGCCGACGCTGGTGGCCATGGCCTACAAATACGGCATCGGCCAGCCCTTCGTGTACCCGATGAACTCGCTGAGCTATTCCGCCAACTTCATGCGCATGATGTTTGCGACGCCGTGCGAGGAGTACGAGCCCAACGACGTGCTGGTGCGCGCTATCGACCGCATCTTCATCCTGCACGCCGACCACGAGCAGAACGCGTCGACCTCCACAGTGCGCTTGTGCGGCAGCTCGGGCACCAACCCGTTTGCCGCCATTGCAGCCGGTGTGGCCTGCCTGTGGGGCCCCGCGCACGGCGGCGCCAACGAGGCGGCGCTGAACATGCTCAAAGAGATCCAGCGCAACGGCGGCGTCGAGAAGATCGGCGAATTCATCCACCAGGTGAAAGACAAAAACAGCAACGTCAAGTTGATGGGCTTCGGCCACCGCGTCTACAAGAACTACGACCCGCGCGCCAAGCTGATGCGCGAAACCTGCCACGAGGTGCTGGCCGCCACCGGCCTGCACAACGACCCGTTGTTCAAGTTGGCCATGGCGCTGGAGAAGATCGCGCTCGAGGACGACTACTTCGTCAGCCGCAAGCTCTACCCCAACGTCGATTTCTACAGCGGCATCGTGCAGAGCGCCTTAGGCATCCCGGTGAGCCTGTTTACCGCGGTCTTTGCACTTGCCCGCACGGTGGGCTGGATCGCGCAGCTCAACGAGATGATCGGCGACCCGGAGTACAAGATCGGCCGTCCGCGGCAGCTCTTCGTCGGCTCGACCGCGCGCGACGTGGTGCCGCTGGCGCAGCGATAGTGCGCGGGCTCGCTGCGCCGCGAGCACCGTCCGCTGCGAGCCACCTCCGGGTGGCTTTGTTCTGCCCGCTGCGCTTCTGGCGCACAGCGACAAGACGCAGCGGCGGCCTGCAGCTTGAGCTTTTTCCCGCCAGGCGCAACCACCTCTGAACGCAGCCAAACTGTTCAAGTTATAGATTCGATGTTCGCGTGAATTGCAGCTGCCTGTGCAGGCGCGGGAATACGCTTTGCTTGCCGAAGTCTCCAGCACAAACTTCACCACTTAACGCACAAGGCACGCTCGACCATGCGCAATCAGCCTCTTGGCCGTACCGGCCTCTTTGTCTCCGAACTTTGTCTGGGCACCATGACTTTCGGCGGCAGCGACGGCATTTGGGCGCAGATCGGCGACCTTCAGCAAGCCGACGCCGAACGCTTGGTCGGTCAGGCCCTCGATGCCGGCATCAACTTCATAGATACGGCTGACGTGTACGCAGGCGGCGTATCGGAGCAGATCACGGGTCAGGCCCTCAGGAACCTCAAGGTGCCGCGCGAGAATGTCGTCGTCGCGACCAAGGTTTTCGGCGACACCGGGTCGGGGCCGAATACCCGAGGCGCCTCGCGTGGCCACATTCTCGACAGCATCAAGGCCAGCCTCAAACGTCTGCAGCTTGACCACGTCGACCTCTACCAGATCCACGGTTTCGATCCGGCCACGCCGATCGAAGAAACCATTCGTGCTCTGGACCAACTGGTGCGCCACGGCCACGTGCGATACATCGGCGTGTCCAACTGGGCGGCGTGGCAGATCGCCAAAGCGCTGGGCATTGCCGAGCGGCTGGGTTTGTCGCGCTTCGAATCGCTACAGGCCCACTACACCGTGGCGGGGCGCGACCTCGAACGTGAGCTGATCCCCATGCTCAAGAGTGAAGGTGTGGGCCTGATGGTCTGGAGCCCGCTGGCCGGCGGCTTGCTCAGTGGCAAATACGGTCGCGAGCAACAGGCCGAAGAAGGCAGCAGACGGTCGACGTTCGACTTTCCCCCGGTCAACCGCGAGCGAGCCGACAACTGCATCGATGCGATGCGCACCATTGCGCAGACACACGGCGTTTCGGTGGCGCAGGTCGCTTTGGCCTGGTTGCTGCACCAGCCGCAGGTCACGAGCGTGATTGTTGGCGCCAAGCGGCCCGACCAGCTGGCAGAAAACCTGGCGGCCACGCAGGTGGCACTGAGCGCCGCGGAACTGGAAACACTGGACGCAGTCAGCCGGTTGCCTGCCGAGTACCCGGGTTGGATGTTCGAACGCCAAGGTCAGTACCGGCGCAAGCAGTTGATGCAGGCGTCTCGCCCCTGAAAGTGTGCCGCTCGGGTCGGTCCGGCTCCGGGTGCTCGAAGCTCCAATGGCCGCGGTAGCCGCGGTTCAAAGCTGCCAGTCGCTGCCGGCAACGTTCTGATGCGCAGCAGTTCTAGCGGACCGCGATTACCAGGTGACCGCGCCGACGGTCGCGCGCCCGAACAGGCGACATCATCGCGACCACGACTGCGCCGTTTTTACCGGCCGACATCGACGTCGCCACCTTCGACACGCTGCACGACGACGTTGCAGCCTGGGGGCCGATGGTGGCGGCTGTGACTGCGGCCATCCCGGGCCTGCCCGGACCAGTGCAGCCAGTCGGCAGCGGCACCGTGTTCGTCGCGCTACTAAGCCGCACGCAGGTGCTCAAGCTGTACCCGCCGTTCCTTCGCGATCACTTTGCTTTCGAGCGCGCAGCGCTTTCGGCCATCGGCCATCGGCTGCCGGTGCCGACACCGCAGTTGCTGCGCACCGGTGAGTGCGAAGGCTGGCCCTGGCTCGTGATGACGCAGCTGGCCGGCGAGCCGCTGACCGGCGCCTGGCCCGGCCTGCATGAAGACGACAAGTGCCGGCTGCTGCAAACGCTGGGCGCGCTGGGCGCCCAGGTGCACCGGCTGCCTGCCGATACGCCGAAAGACCGCGCGCCGCGCTGGGACCACTTCATTGCCGGCCAACGCGCACTTTGCCACGGCCGCCAGCAACGCACCGGATTGCCGGCGCACCTGCTGGCACAACTGCCAGCGTTTCTGGACGGGCCGCTGCCCGAAGGGCCGGACATCATTCTGACTGGCGAGTACACGCCGATGAACCTGCTGGTGCAGGGTGCGCACCTGAGCGGCATGTTCGACTTTGGCGATGGCTTGCTCGGCCCGGCGCCTTATGACTGGCTGGGCCCGCTGGCCTTTTTTAGCCGCAGGCCAGGCAGCGCGCTGCCTGGCTTTCTTCGCGGGCTATAGCGCCAACCCGGATCGCACGCAGCGCCAGGCTTTGCTGCGGCTGTTGCTGCTGCACCGCTACAGCCACCTGCAGGCGCAGATCGCGCTGCCGGGCTGGCAGTCGGCGCCGAATTTCCAAGCACTGGCCGGCCTTTTGTGGCCAACGTGACCGGCGCTTGTCGAGCCTGGCCGCCTGGTTGGCCTAGCGGTCGCAGCTGTCTGTCCGCGCCATCTGTATGCACGCGCGCAGCAGTTGCCAGCTGCCGTTGCCAGCCTGGCTGAACACCAGGTCGTTGTCGTGGAAGTGCAGGCCTGGTGTGCGTCAATCGCCCTGCGGCACCGGCACCTTGACCTAGACCACCCGCAGCGCGCCGGTGTTCGGCAGCAGCAGTGCGTTCAAGCGGCCTTGTGCGACAACGAGCCCCGAGCCGCTGTCCACCGCGCGCAATTCCAAGCTGCTCATCGTGCCCTGGCCGTCCCAGCTCAGCCGGCCCTGGTAAGCAAAGAGGTAGTCGCGCCAATGCAGCGCCTGATCCAGCCCGCGTTGCAATGCCGGTGGCGGTTGTGCATTGGGGCCTTTGTTGGACAGCGGCGCAGGTTGGATCCCTGCCAATGGTGACGGGGTGGCGTCAGGTGCCGTGGGTGCGGCGCCAGGGTCGCGCTCGTTTTGCGCCACCCATGCGCCAAGCGCCAGTAAGTCAGCCGCAGCCCGAGGCCACCACGCGCGCAATCGAGAGCCGGGCGGCGGTGGGGGTGGGGGTGGTTACTGCAGCTCCACCGCCACGCGGCGTGATCGGGCCGACGATCGCGCTGGCTTCTGCGGTGCGGATGCTGCAGCCTCCGCGCTGGCCACAGCAGCACAGAAGGCGTCCAGTTCTAGCGCTGCGTGCCCCGGCTACTAGGCCGACAAATCGGCTGCCTGCACACGCCGAAACTCCAGCGGCACGCGCACAACCGGCGTGATCAGCGCCGGCACCAGCTTGTCCTGCTGGAGCGCTTCACCGGCTTCGGTGCGCACCCAGGGCGAAGCCACCGACGCGGTCGACCGCAACACCACGACAGCAGGCTGTCCGGCGCGGCTCCGATCGGGTCGTCAAGTTGCCTGAACAGCGGGATGGCGCTGTCCCACCAGACGCCCAGCCCACGCGCTTGCAGCGCCTGCGACAGCGCCTGCGACAGCCTGCGACAGCGCCTGTGCGTGGGCACGGTTTTCGCGTGCATGGCTGATGAAAACGCCGCTCATCGCGGTTCCCCCGATCGCTCGATCCCGTTGTGCCGTGTTGATTGCACGCGGCTTGCTGTGACTACGCAGCAGCGTCCAGGCCACTGACGAAGTGCTGGCGCATCAGCCGCGCCGCGGCGGCTGCATCCCGGCGCTCGATGGCCGCCATCAAGGCCCGGTGCTCGGCCAGCGATTCCGCCAGCCGCCCGCGTCTGGACAGCGACAGGTGGCGGTTGAGCTTCATCACCTTGCGCAGGTCCGTCACCACCTGCTCGGCCCAGCGGTTGCCGGCCATGCGCAGCAAAGCCATGTGCAGACGCTCGTTGATGGCGAAGAATTCTTCGCGCCGGCGCACGTTTTTCTCCAGCAGCAGGTGCAGCGCCGCAAGCTCGCTGCGCTGCACCGGCGTGGCGTGCGCGGCAACCTGCGCTGCGGCGTCGCTTTCCAGCAGGCCAAGCAGGTGATAGACCTGCGCCACGTCCTCGTGTGACGGCTCGGCCACGTAAGCCCCGCGCCCGACTTGCATCGTCACCAGCCCTTCGGTGGCCAGCACCTTGAGCGCCTCACGCAAAGGCGTGCGGCTGATCCCCAACGCGGCAGTCAGCTTGAGCTCGTCGATCCAGCTACCCGGCTCCAATTCGCGCGCAAAGATCTGCTGACGCAGGCGGTCTGCCACGTCCTGGTACAGCGCGCGGCGGGCCAGTGGCGCGGTGGCTGGTGAACGCAGCAGCGGTCGGGCGGACGACTGGGCGCGGGCTGTGGGCTTGGTGGGCCTTGCGGGCTTGGTAGGCTTGGTTGGCACTGGCATGCGGCTTGACGACGCGGCCGGCGCGCGCCGCTTTTGGTTGCATTCATAATTATGGCGACCCGCAAGCCGGCCGCAAGACGCACCGGCCGACACCGGCCGACACCGGCCCCCGCCGCGGCATCGACACGAGGTGAGCCCATGACGAGCCCTAACCACAGCACACCTGACAACTTCCAGGCCGCCACGCTCGAAGACTGGGCCCGCGCCGCTGCGCGATCAGCGCCGGGTAAGGACCTCGGTGCCTTGAACTGGACGACGCCCGAGGGCATCGTCGTCAAGCCGCTGTACACCGCGGCCGATCTGGCCGGCCTGCAGCACACCGACACGCTGCCCGGCTTCGAGCCCTACCTGCGCGGCCCGCAGGCCACGATGTACGCCGTGCGGCCGTGGACCATCCGCCAGTACGCGGGCTTTTCCACCGCCGAAGACAGCAACGCTTTCTATCGCCAGGCACTGGCCGCGGGCGGGCAGGGTGTCAGCGTCGCCTTCGATCTGGCCACGCACCGCGGCTACGACAGCGACCACCCGCGTGTCACTGGGGACGTCGGCAAGGCCGGTGTCGCCATCGACAGCGTCGAGGACATGAAGCTGCTGTTCGATGGCATACCGCTGGGCAGCGTCAGCGTAAGCATGACGATGAACGGCGCGGTGCTGCCGGTGCTGGCCGGCTACATCGTCGCGGCTGAGGAGCAGGGCGTGGCACAAGCGCAGTTGAGCGGCACGATCCAGAACGACGTCTTGAAGGAGTTCATGGTCCGCAACACCTACATCTACCCACCTGAGCCGTCGATGCGCATCGTCGCCGACATCATCGAGTACACCGCCCAGCACATGCCCAAGTTCAACTCCATCAGCATCAGTGGTTACCACATGCAGGAAGCCGGTGCCAACCAGGCGCTGGAGTTGGGCCTGACGCTGGCCGACGGTGCCGAGTACGTCAAGACGGCGCTGGCGCGTAGGCTGGATGTGGATGCCTTTGCCGGCCGGCTCAGCTTCTTCTGGGCCATCGGCATGAACTTTTATCTGGAAGTCGCCAAGCTGCGCGCGGCTCGCTTGCTGTGGACCCGCATCATGAAAAGCTTCGGCGCCCAAAGCCCCAAAAGCCTGATGCTGCGCACGCACTGCCAGACCAGCGGCTGGAGCCTGACCGAGCAGGACCCCTACAACAACATCGTGCGCACCACGGTGGAGGCGATGGCTGCGGTCTTCGGCGGCACACAAAGCCTGCACACCAACAGCTTCGACGAAGCCATTGCGCTGCCCACCGAATTCAGCGCCCGCATTGCCCGCAACACGCAGCTGATCCTGCAGGAAGAGACGCACATCACCAGCGTCGTCGACCCCTGGGCTGGCAGCTATTTGATGGAAAACCTGACGCAGCAGATGGCTGACAAAGCCTGGGCGATCTTCGAGGAAGTGCAGGCCCAGGGCGGCATGACCCGTGCTGTCGGCAGCGGCTGGGCCAAGCTGAAGATTGAAGCGAGTGCTGCTGAGAAACAAGCCCGCATCGACACCGGGCAGGACGTCATCGTCGGCGTCAACAAATACAAGCCGGCGCACGCCGACAAAGTTGAGGTGCGCGATGTCGACAACGTCAAGGTGCGCGACGGGCAGATCCAGCGGCTCAAGCAGATCCGCAGCACACGCGACAACGTGGCCCTGCAATCGGCCCTGACGGCGCTGACCGATGCAGCCAAGAGCGGCCAGGGCAACCTGCTGGCGTTGAGCATTGCCGCCGTGCGCCTGCGCGCCACGGTCGGCGAGATCAGCGATGCGCTCGAGGATGTCTTCGGCCGCCACCGCGCCGACATCCAGAAAGTCACCGGCGTTTACGCAGCGGCCTTTGCCCGAAGTGGCACCAGCGACAAGGGCGACAAGGGTGGCAAGAGCGACAGCGCTGTCGACAGCAAGGACAGCAAGGACAGCAAGGACAGCAAGGACAGTGACAACAGCGACGACAGCGACAACAGCGCCGAAGGCTGGGACCGCCTGAAGGCCGACATCGCCGCGTTCGGCAATGCCCACGGCCGCCGCCCGCGCGTGATGATCGCCAAACTCGGCCAGGATGGCCACGACCGCGGCGCCAAGGTCGTGGCCACGGCCTTTGCCGACCTGGGTTATGACGTCGACATCGGCCCGCTGTTCCAGACGCCCGAGGAATGTGCGCGCCAGGCGATCGAAAACGACGTGCACGCGGTCGGCGTCAGCACGCTGGCCGCCGGCCACAAGACGCTGGTGCCGGCCATCATTCAGGCGCTCCGGACGCAGGGCGGCGGCGACATCATCGTCTTCGTCGGCGGCGTCATTCCGCAGCAGGACTACGCGGCGCTGCTGGCGGCCGGCGTCAAGGGCATCTACGGCCCCGGGACGCCGATACCGGCCAGCGCGCGGCATGTGCTGCAGCAAATTCAGGCGGCGCAGGCGCTGCAAGAGGCGAGGGAGCAGAAGGAGCCGCAGGAGCCCGGCCATGCAGCTGCAGCCTGAGCCCGGCGTCGCGCTGCTGCCGGTGGCAGCAGCCGACTTCGAAGCCCTGCTGGCGCTGCGCGTGCGCGCCATGCAGCCCAGCCTGCAGGCGCTGGGCCGCTTCGACCCCGAGCGTGCGCGCGAGCGTTTTGCCGCTACTTTCGCGCCCGAGCACATGCAGCACATCGGGGTCGCGGGTCAGCGCATCGGCTGTGTGGCGCTGCGCGCCAAGCCCGCTGCACTGCGCCTTGATCACCTCTACATCGAGCCGGCGCATCAAAACCGCGGCATTGGCGGCTTGGTCATGGACTGGGCTTGCGCAATGGCCGATTTGCGCCAACAGCCGCTGGAACTCCTGGCCCTGCAAGGCAGTGATGCGAACCGCTTTTATCAGCGCTACGGTCTGGTCGAGCGCAGCCGCAGCGATTTCGACATCGAGTACCAGCGCCTGCCCGCTGCCGACCCGCTGCAGGTCGTGCGCGCACTGTGGGCGTGCTTTCAGGCGCGCGACTGGGCCGGCGCCCGCACGTTGCTGCACGACGATCTGCAGGTGCAGTGGTGGGCCAGCGGCGAGACGATTCGCGGCGCCGACAACTTCATCCGCATCAACGCCGAGTACCCAGAAGGCTGGACCATTTACCTTCTGGACACCACAAACTTGCTCGACGGCCGCGTGCTCGCACGGGTGCGCTTGTCGCACCCGCCGCACGAGTTTTTGGTGCAGTCCACCTGCCGTGTGCGCCACGGCCGCATCGCGCAGGCCAGTGAGTTGTGGAGCACCTGCGAAGCCCCGCCTGACTGGCGCACGGCCGAGCGCTTTGCCGGCCTGACGCAGCAGCCAGGTTGGCCGGTGATTGCATGACGGGTGGCCTAACGGGTGGCATGACCGGTGCTGCACTGCCAGCGCACGACCAGGCCCTGGCCGATGCGGTGATGGGCCCGCCCGGTGCAGCGCAGCGCCGCGCCATCGCCAAGGCCATCACGCTGCTGGAGAGCACCCGCGCCGAGCACCGCCTGCGCGCCGACGCGCTGTTGAACGCGCTGCTGCCGGCCACCGGCAAGAGCCTGCGCCTGGGCCTGAGCGGTGTGCCGGGTGTCGGCAAGAGCACCTTCATCGAAGCGCTGGGGCTAAGCCTGATCAATCAGGGTCAGCGTGTGGCGGTGCTGGCCGTCGACCCCAGCAGCAGCCTGAGCGGCGGCAGCATCCTGGGTGACAAAACGCGCATGGAACGCCTGAGCGTGCAGGAGCAGGCCTTCATCCGCCCGAGCCCGGCCAGCGGCACGCTGGGTGGCGTGGCCGAGAAAACGCGCGAAGCGCTGCTGGTGTGCGAGGCCGCGGGCTACGACACGGTGATCGTCGAGACCGTCGGCATCGGCCAGAGCGAGATCGCGGTGGCCGGCATGACGGACCTCCTGGTGCTGCTGCAGCTGCCCAACGCGGGTGACGATCTGCAGGCCATCAAGAAGGGTGTGATGGAGCTGGCCGACCTGATCGTCATTAACAAGGCCGATCTCGATGAAGCCGCAGCAATGCGGGCGCGGGCGCAGATCAGCGGCGCGCTGCGCTGGCTGGGGCCGCATCAGCACGCCACCGTGCCGGTGCTGCAGCTCAGCGCACTGCAGGGCAGCGGCTTGCCGGCTTTTTGGCAGGCCGTGCAGGACCTGCACCGCAGCCAGATCGACAGCGGTGCCTTTGCCCAGCGCCGCCGCGAGCAGGGCAGGGCCTGGATGTGGCAACAAATCCAAGCCGGTTTGCAACAGCGCTTTGCCGCGCACCCGGCAGTGGCCCTTGCACTGCCGGCCATGGCGGCCGACGTGCAAGCCGGGCGCGTGGCTGCCTCCGTGGCGGCGCGGCGGCTGCTGGATCTGATGAACTGAGAGCGACAAGACACACCCCATGCACGACATCAACGAACAACTCGACAACAAACGCGCAGCAGCGCGCCAAGGCGGCGGCGCCAAGCGCGTTGCCGCGCAGCACGCCAAGGGCAAGCTCACCGCGCGCGAGCGGCTGGAGCTGCTGCTGGACGAAGGCAGCTTCGAAGAGTGGGACATGTTTGTCGAGCACCGTTGCCACGACTTCGGCATGCAGGACAACAAGGTGCCGGGTGACGGCGTCGTCACCGGCTACGGCATGATCAACGGCCGCCTGGTCTTCGTGTTCAGCCAGGACTTCACGGTCTTCGGCGGTGCCTTGAGCGAAGCGCACGCCGAGAAGATCTGCAAAGTGATGGACCAGGCCATGAAGGTCGGTGCGCCCGTCATCGGCTTGAACGACAGCGGCGGAGCCCGCATCCAGGAAGGGGTCGCGTCACTCGGCGGTTATGCCGACGTCTTCCAGCGCAACGTCATGGCCAGCGGCGTGATCCCGCAGATCAGCTTGATCATGGGCCCGTGTGCCGGCGGCGCGGTGTATTCACCGGCGATGACCGACTTCATCTTCATGGTGCGCGACAGCAGCTACATGTTCGTCACCGGCCCCGAGGTCGTGAAGACCGTGACGCACGAAGAGGTCACGGCCGAAGAGCTGGGCGGCGCCGGCACCCACACCGGCCGCAGCGGCGTTGCCGACCTGGCCTTCGACAACGACGTGCAGGCGCTGTTGATGCTGCGCCGCTTCTTCAACTACCTGCCGCTGAACAACCGCGACGGCGTGCCGGTGCGCGAGAGCGGTGACCCGCCAGAGCGGCTGGAGCCGAGCCTGGACACGCTGGTGCCGGACAACGCGAACCAGCCCTACGACATCAAGGAGCTGATCCTGAAGACCGTCGACGACGGTGACTTCTTCGAGCTGCAGCCCGACTACGCCAAGAACATCGTCATCGGGATGAGCCGCATGGCTGGGCGCACGGTGGGCATCGTGGCCAACAACCCGCAGGTTCTGGCGGGTTGTCTGGACATCAAGAGCAGCATCAAGGCGGCGCGTTTCGTGCGCTTTTGCGATGCCTTCAACATCCCTGTAGTCACCTTCGTCGACGTACCCGGTTTCATGCCGGGCACGGCGCAAGAGTACGGCGGCATCATCAAACACGGCGCCAAGCTGCTGTATGCCTACGCCGAGTGCACGGTGCCCAAGGTGACCGTCATAACGCGCAAGGCTTACGGCGGCGCTTATGACGTGATGGCCAGCAAGCACCTGCGCGGCGACGTCAACTTCGCCTGGCCCAACGCCGAGATTGCCGTCATGGGTGCCAAGGGTGCGGTGGAGATCATCTTCCGCGAAGACAAGGACGACCCCGTCAAGCTGGCCGCGCGCGAGGCCGAATACAAAAACCGCTTTGCCAACCCCTTTGTGGCCGGCGCGCGCGGCTTCATCGACGACGTCATCCAGCCGCACGAAACACGCCGCCGCATCTGCCGATCTTTGGCGATGCTCAAGGACAAGAAGCTGGACAACCCGTGGCGCAAGCACGGCAACATTCCTCTCTAGGGTTCCTGAACGTCGAGTAAGGAACGAAGGCACTCACATCATGAACATGGCCACATTGACTAGCAGGGGCCGCATCACGCTCCCTGTAAAAGTTCGTCGCATGCTCAACCTTCGCACTGGCGACCGCGTCGCGTTCGTGCACGTCGAGCACGGGCCATTCGAGCTTGCACCGGCCGCACGTTCGGTACGCGAACTGAAGGGCTTGTTTGGCACATCGGCATGCGGCGTATCGATCGACGAGATGAACCGAGTCGTCGCCGCACCGCGCGCCCATGCGGCCCAGCGTGACAGGCGCAGCAAGTGATCGGCATGAACACCACTGTGCCGATCCGGCATGTCATGCAGCACCGCCTGCGCCTGCTGCCCAAGGCAACGCGCGTTGCCTCGACGTCGCAATCGATCCCAGCGCAGCTGGTCCCCATGTCCGGCGGAGTTTGACGGTGTTCAACAAAATCCTGATCGCCAACCGTGGCGAGATCGCCTGCCGCGTCATCAAGACTGCGAAGAAGATGGGCATTGCAACCGTCGCGGTGTACTCGGAGGCCGACAAGAACGCGCGCCATGTCGGGCTGGCCGATGAGGCCGTGCTGCTGGGCCCGGCGCCCTCGCGCCAGAGCTATTTGGCGGCCGACAAGATCATCGCGGCCTGCAAGGCCACTGGCGCACAGGCCGTGCACCCGGGCTACGGCTTCCTGAGCGAGAACGAAGATTTTGCGCGCCGGGTCGAAGAGCACGGCATCGTCTTCATCGGCCCCAAGCACCACAGCATCGCGGCGATGGGCGACAAGATCGCTTCCAAGAAGCTGGCCATTGCGGCCGGCGTCAACACCATTCCGGGCTGGAACGAGGCCGTTGCTTCGGCCGAGCAGGCGGTGCAGATCGCCCGCGGGATCGGCTACCCGGTGATGATCAAGGCCAGCGCCGGCGGCGGTGGTAAAGGGCTGCGCGTGGCCTCCAACGACGCGGAGGCCTTCGACGGCTTCACCAGCTGCCGCAATGAGGCGCTCGGCAGCTTCGGCGATGACCGCGTGTTCATCGAGAAGTTCGTCGAGAACCCGCGCCACATCGAAATTCAGGTCCTGGGCGACGCGCAGGGCCACGTCATCCACCTCAACGAGCGCGAGTGCAGCATTCAGCGCCGCCACCAGAAGGCAATCGAAGAAGCGCCGTCGCCGTTCATCAGCGATGCCACGCGCCGTGCGATGGGCGAGCAGGCGGTGCAACTGGCGCAGGCCGTGCAGTACCAGAGCGCGGGAACCGTGGAGTTCGTGGTCGGCAAAGACCAGCGCTTCTACTTTTTGGAGATGAACACACGGCTGCAGGTGGAGCACCCGGTGACCGAGTGCATCACCGGGCTCGATCTGGTGGAGCTGATGATTCGCGTTGCCGCTGGCGAGCCGCTGCCGCTTACGCAGGCCGAAGTCAAACGCGAAGGCTGGGCCATCGAATGCCGCATCAACGCCGAAGACCCGGTGCGCAATTTTTTGCCGTCCACTGGTCGCCTGGTGCGCTTTGTGCCACCGCCGCTGACGATGGAAGCCGCGGCCGCGGTGCCGCCGGATGGCGGCGTCCGGGTGGATACCGGCGTCGAAGAAGGCGGCGAGATTCCGATGTTCTACGACTCGATGATCGCCAAGCTCATCGTGCACGGGCGCAACCGCAGCGAGGCGATCGCCAGGATGCGGGAGGCGCTGAACGCGTTTGTCATCCGCGGCGTCAACAGCAACATCCCGTTCCAGGCGGCCTTGTTGGCGCACCCGAAGTTTGCAGCGGGTGACTTCGATACCGGCTTCATCGCGCAGCACTTCGCACAGGGTTTCAGGCCTGCCGACGTGCCACACGCGGACCCGCTGTTTATGGTGGCGCTGGCGGCTTTCGTGCGGCGCAAGGCGCGTGCGCGCTCGGCCGGCATCAGCGGCCAGCTGCCGGGCCACGGCGTCAAGCCGCTGGCCGATCTGGTGGTGGTCGTACTCGGGCCGAACGCCGGGCATCCGCAGCAACGGCACGCGGCCCGCATCGACGACTTCGATGCACTCACCGGCTGTGCCGAGGTGCAGGTGGGCGAGCGGCGCTACGCCATCCAGAGCAGCAGCCGCCTCGGCGAGGTGCTGATGACGGGCCACTGCAATGGCCAGCCCTTCACGGCACAGATCGAACGCAGCGGCAGCCACAACCCGCTGGGCATTCGCGTCGCGCACAACGGCACGCAGATCGAGACGCTGGTGCTGCTGCCGCGCGCGGCTGAACTGCTGGCGCTGATGCCGCACAAACTGCCGCCCGACTTGAGCCGCTTCCTGCTGTCGCCGATGCCCGGACTGCTGGCTGCGCTGCTGGTGCAGCCGGGGCAAAAGGTGGTGGCGGGCGAGCGGCTGGCGGTGATCGAAGCCATGAAGATGGAGAACGTCCTCATTGCGGCGCAGGACGGCACGGTGGCCGAACTGCTGGCGCGCCAAGGCGAAAGCTTGGCCGTCGATCAACCGATCCTGAGCTTTGCCTGACTCGCCGCGGACTGGCGTGTGGATGACTTCACGATGACTTCTGACTCGCTTCTGACCCATTCGTGGTCATTGACATGAACAGCCCAACGCACCGCCCCTTTCGCATCCTCGGCCTGCAGCAGATCGCCATCGGCGGCCCGAGCAAGGCCCGTTTGCGCATGCTGTGGGTGGAACTGCTGGGCCTGCCGTTGCAGGGCAGCTTCCGCAGCGAGCGCGAAAACGTGGATGAGGACATCTGCGTGCTGGGCCATGGGCCGGCGGCCGTGGAGGTGGATTTGATGGAGCCTATCGATGCCGACAAAAAACCCGCCGTGCACACGACACCGCTGAACCATGTCGGCCTGTGGGTCGACGACCTGCAGCAGGCCGTGCAGTGGCTGTCGGCGCAGGGTCTGCGCTTTGCGCCGGGTGGCATTCGCCAAGGTGCTGCCGGGCACGACATCTGTTTTGTGCACCCCAAGGGCAACGAGCTCTTTCCGCTGGGCGGCGAGGGCGTGTTGATCGAGCTGGTGCAGGCGCCGCCAGCGGTCATCGCAGCGTTCGACGGCAAGGGCTGAAGCCGCGTGTCCAGTGACCGCAAACACCGCGCGCGGGCAGCCTGTGTGCCGACTGGCAAACAAGGTCATCGCCGGCGGCCAGGCAAACGCTCACTAGCATCAGCAGCTATTCCAAGCCCGCTTTTGATCCTGCTCACCCTGAACGTTTTTGCGTTGCGCGCAGCTGCTTTGATGGGGCTGCTGGTGCTTTCAGCCGGCGCCTGGGCGCAGATCGTGACGCCGCCCGACGGCCAGTGGCGCGGCACCGGTGGCGCCGCTTTGTCGGCCACCTCTGGCAATACCGACACCGCGGTTCTCGGCCTGCAGGCCGATCTCGCACGCGCCACGCCTGATAACCGCTTGGCGCTGCTGACCAGCGCCAACTACGGGCGCAACCGCGCGCAGGGTGTGCGCAACACCACGGCCAGCAAGTGGGCGCTGGCCGGCCAGTACGACCACAACCAGCTACCGCCGCTGTACGCCTTTACGCGGTTGGGCTTCGAAGGCGACGAGGTCATCGCATTGGCGCTGCGCAGCACAGTGGCAGCAGGCGTGGGCTACAAGGTGCTGCAGGGCCAGCCGACCACCCTCAACCTCTTCGTCGGCGGCGCGTATTCGTCTGACCGCTACCGCCGCGAGCAAACGGTCGACGGCGTTGCGGGCCGGCGCTTTTCGCGCGTCAGCTTCTATCTCGGCCAGGAGTCGGTGCACACGCTGACGGCCAACACCATCTTCAAGCAGCGGCTGGAGCTGTACCCCGGCTGGTCCGGTGACCGCGCGGTGCTGGCCAGGTTCAATGCCGCGCTGCTGGTGGCCATGACCAGCAGCTTGAGCGTATCGCTGTCGTTCGTGAACAGCTACAACAGCAACCCGCCGGCCGGCAACCGCCGCAACGACGCGGCGCTGCTCGTCGGCATCAACGCCCAGTTCGGCCCGCAGTAGCGTGCCGGGCAAGCGCCGCGCAAGCGCTCCGCGCGTGCAGGTTGGCTGAGCGCCGCGGTGCCTGCTTGCCCACGGCCGCGGCAAGGCTTCGCGCAGCGCGCGACACCGGCCCGGGCGGCCGATAAAGTGAATGGATTCCAATTGGTCGCTTCGGCGGCTGCAACCTGAAAGTGTCAGACCATGAATGTGCAATCACTCTTCGAGCAGCTATTGAAGTCGGGCATGGGTGCTGCAGGCCAGATGGGGTCGCAGGGGCGATCCAGTGGCCTGGGCAAAGTTGCGATGGGCGGTGTGCTGGGCATGCTGCTGGGCAACCGGCGTGGCGGCGGGCTGGGAAGCTCGGCGCTCAAACTGGGCAGCGTGGCGGCCATCGGCGCCATGGCCTACAAGGCCTATCAGGAGTACCAATCGCGGCAGCAGGCGCAAAGTCCGGCCGCCGCTGCCGGTGCGCCGTTGGGCCGGCCAGGCGCTTTCGATGCCGGCAACGGCTTTGCCGCGCTGCCGGCGTCGCAGCAAGAGGTGCACAGCCGCGCGATGCTCAAGGCACTGATAGCAGCGGCCAAATCCGACGGCCACCTCGACGCGCGTGAACGCGGCCTGGTGCAGGACGAATTGCACCGCATGCAGGCCGATGCGCAAACCCGGGCCTGGGTGCAGGCCGAGCTCGAGCGCCCGGTGGAGCCGGAGGAGGTCGCCGCTGCAGCCGAAGGGCCGGAGATGGCAGCCGAGATGTACCTGGCGAGCCTGCTGGTGGTCGACCAGACCTCGACCATGGAGCGTGCGTATCTGGATGCGCTTGCCAGGTCGCTGAAGCTGGCGCCGGAGCTGAAGGCCGACTTGGAAGCGCGCGCTGCGGCGGCCGCAGCTGCAGCGTAGGGCAGCGTGCTGTCGCGGCAGCAGCCGCGACAGTGCAGCAGGCCGCAGCCGCGGCGGTAGAGCAGGTCGCAGCTGCGGAAGTAGAGCAGGCCGCTCGGCGGCGTGCAGCCCCTTCAGACCGGCGTGGTGCCCTCGACCGCAATCAGGCTGCCGCGCCCGGCGCGCTGGCGCAGCGCGATTAGCGGTGCGTAGTCAGGGTCGGTGTAGAAGCGTTGCAGCGCGTCCATGTCGGCAAACTCCAGGATCACCTGGCGCTGCGTCGTTCGCTGGCCCTCCAGCAGGGTGACCGCGCCGCCACGCACCAGATAACGGCCACCGTGGCGGGCAATCAGCGCCGGCACCTGGCGCCGGTACTCGTCGT
>JAJAZC010000086.1 GCA_026785885.1 Rubrivivax sp. | reverse complement strand
GGCGGCGCCAGTGCAGCTGCCAGACCTCGCCGCCGTGGCGCGCCAGCGCCTGCAAGGTGGCGCGGCCGTCCACGCGCGCCATGCGGCCCGGCCCGGACGCGCGCGCCATGCGCCGTGTGGTGATGGGCTCGAACAGCGGTGCCATCTGGCGCAGCAGCGCCTGCGCGGCACGCCACTCGTCGGCCGTCATGGTGTCGAAGTCGGCCTTCTGCAGCAGTTCACGTTCGTTCCACGTCAGCGTGGCGTCGACGTCGATCTTCTCTGGCGGTGGCGGCGCGTTCGGATGACTCGGTTGGTGCGGAAACAGCGCTTCGCCCAAACGCCGGTTTTCCGGCACCGGCGCCTGCTCGGTCTTGGCCTGCACGCGTGGCAACAGCATCGCCATCACGCGTCCGGCCAGGTCGGGGTCGCGCCAGAAGAGATAAAAGGCCTGGTCGAAGAGTTCGCGGTGTTCCACGCGGTCCAGCAGGCAGGCAGACAGCGTGGCGTGAAAGTCGCGCCGGCTCTCCAGACCGGCCACCTGCAGCGCGTTCAGCACGAGCTGTATGCGGTCGGTGGGCACCGGCATGCCCGCGGTGCGCAGCACGCGGCCGAAGTGCATCACGTTCTCGGCCAGGTGGCCGGGCAGGGCGGCGGTGTCAGGAGCGCGCAGCACGGCTTCAGCGTCTTCAGGGGCTTGAGGCCAGCGGGCACAAGGCGGCAGAGAGCAAGGCGTGGCTGAAGCCACGGCCTTGCCAGACCTCGCCGAACTCGAAATCGGCGGCGTTGGTGAACACGATGACCGCCTTGCCCAGGGCAGGCGCCAGGATGTTGCGCACCTGGCTGCCGCCGACGTCGCCGCGCCGCTCGACCAGCTGCACGGGGCGGGCGCAGCCTGACAAGGTGGCCGGGTAGCCCCAGGCGCCCAGCGCGACGCAGCCCCACTTCGGTTCGCCCGCCCACATCGTGCGTGAACCGGCCTCCGAGACCAGCTTGAAGCGCAGCAAGGCGCGGTCGAATTCGAGCAGGTCGCGTGCGCTGCCTTCCAGCGCGCCGGCAGCGCCGAAGTTGGCCAGCCGCGGCTGCGGCACGGCGCGCCCATCCGCGGCATAGGGCACCACGTTTGCGCGCGGCGGCGACGGGCCGGCCAGGCCCAGCGACTGCAGACCCAGCGGCTTGACCAGTTGCGTCTGGAGCAAGGCCTCGAAGGGCTGCTCGACCACGCGCGCCAGCAGCGCTGCCAGCACCAGGGTGTCGCAGTTGTTGTATTCGAAGGCCGTGCCCGGTGGCCGCTTGGGTGTGCCGGCGCAGTGGGCCAGCGCATCCGGTTGCGCGGCGGTGTAGAAGCCGGGCAGGCCTGCGGAGCCGGGCGCCGAGTCGTCGGGGTTGGGCAGGCCCGAGAGGTGCTGCAGCAGCTGGCGAACCGTCACGCGCGCGGCGCTGGGCCCGGTGAAGCCGGGCAGGTGTTGGGCGACTGTGTCGTCCAGCTGCAGGCGGCCCGCGTCTACCTGGCGCATCACCAGCGCCGCCGTGACCTGCTTGGACACGGACGCCCAGCGCCAGACCTGGCCCGTGCGATGGGGAAGGCGCTGCTCGCGATCGGCCACACCCGCCACGGCCTCGAAGAGCACGGCGTCCAGGCTGCCCACCAACACTTCGCCCGCGAAACCCGCCTTCACGGCGTCGTCGAACACGCGATGCAAGGCTGACGTCCCGGCCGCCTGCACGAGGCCTGCGCAAGCCAGCAGGGCTGCCGGTATGAGAGCGCGCCGCATCTCAGCGCGCCGTCTGGGCTTCGCTGCGCAGTTGCGTCAGCAAGCGCGCCGTCTCGCTGCCCTGCACCTTGGCGATGTCGTCCTGGTACTTCAGCAGCACGCCCAGGGTCTGGTTGATGGTCTCGGGGTCGAGCACCAGTGCATCCAGTTGCATCAGCGCGCGAGTCCACTCGATGGTCTCGGCAATGCCGGGCAGCTTGTAGAGCTCGATGGCGCGCAGCTTCTGCACGAAGGCCACGATCTCGGCGGCCAGCTTCTGCGGCGCGCCGGGCACACGGCGCGCCAGGATTTCGGCCTCGCGCTGCGCATCCGGAAAGCCCACCCAGTGATAGAGGCAACGACGCTTCACGGCATCGTGAATCTCGCGCGTGCGGTTGCTCGTCAGCACCACGATGGGCGGGTGCACGGCCTTCACGGTGCCGTACTCGGGGATGGTGATCTGGAAGTCCGAGAGCACTTCCAGCAGGAAAGCCTCGAAGGGTTCGTCGGCGCGGTCGAGTTCGTCGATCAGCAGCACCGGCGGCACAGGCTGCGCCGGGTCGATGGCCTGCAGCAGCGCACGGCGGATGAGGAAGCGGTCGCTGAAGAGTTCTTGCGCCAGGTCTTCGCGTTGGCCGGGGCCGCTCTCGGCGAGGCGAATCTCGAGCATCTGCCGCGCGTAGTTCCATTCGTAGGCGGCGCCGGCCAGGTCCAGGCCTTCGTGGCATTGCAGCCGGATAAGCGGCCGGCCCAGCATCGCCGCCAGCGTCTTCGCGATCTCGGTCTTTCCGGTGCCGGGCTCACCTTCCAGGAACAGCGGCCGTTGCAGCTTCAGCGCCAGGAATACGGTGGTGGCCAGCGCGCGTTCGGGCACGTAGTCCAGCGCCAGCAGGCGCGCTGCGGTGTCGTCGATGCTGGTGGGCAGTTCGCTTGTGGTCATCATTGATTCTGGCAGCGGCCTCGGGCAAGCGGTGTCGGTCGATCCACCGGCCTGACGTGCTCATGTTCAAGCTCAGTGGTAATCGTCTTCAAGTTGATGCCGCAGCGCCGAAACCACGACTTCGGCAGGGTCGATGATCTCGAAGAGCGCGACGTACCCCGTATGCCCGAAGGGGATGATGAGTTCGCGCAGAAACGGGCTCTGACCCGCCTTGCGACAGGTGAACGGCGATGTCTTTAGCGTCGCGACACCCGCTCGAATGGCGAGGACGGCTTGCTCGGCCAGTTCCAGATTGCCGCTGGCGCGTGCGAGTTCGCGCTCGAGCACGAAATCGAAGAGTCGTTCGAGGTCGGCCTCGGCTTCGCGCGTCAGGCGGACACGGAAGTTCACCGCTGCGGGGCCGCGCTGCGCGCGCGCGCCAACTCCAGTTTGCGTTGCAGGCCTTCCACAACCGTGTCGGCGTTGACGTAGTCCCCGGTGCGGCGCGCCTCTTCCAGTGAGCGAAGTCCCCGGGCGATGAACTCGGCCTGATGGCGTCGACGCAGAACCGTTGCGCGGACCGACGCCTCGACGAACTCGGAAACCGTTTCGCCCTCACCGAGCATGGACTCCACTTCGGCACGCAACTCGGGTTCAACGCGAACGGATGGGATCGTGGCGGTCTTCATGCAGAAAGTGTAGCGCATTTGCGCTGCAAGCATGCCTGTGGCTCGACGCGCACTGCGGCGACGTCTGAAGCCGGCTTGCGCCGCGCCACGTCTCAGCCGATGGCACGCCCCGCCAGCACCGGGATCAGCGCGGCACGGTACTCGGCGCTGCCGTGCAGGTCACTGTTCAGCTCATCGGCCGATACCGTGGCGCCCGCCAGCGCGGCGGCGCTGTAGTCGGCGGCCAGCTTGGCTTCCAGCCCGCTGGCGCGGAACACGCCGCTGGCGCCGGCGCCTGTCACAGCCACCCGCACACCGGCTGGGCCCTGGGCCACGAACACGCCTACCAGGCTGAAGCGGCTGGCGGGTTGCTTGAACTTCTGCCATCCCGCCTTTTCGGGGATGGGAAAGCTCACCGCGGTGATCACTTCGCCCTCGTTCAGAGCCGTGGTGTAGACGCCGACGAAAAAGTCGTCAGCACTGATCTTGCGCTGGTTGGTGTGCACCGTGGCGCCCAGGCCCAGAACTGCGGCCGGGTAGCAGGCGGCGGGGTCGTTGTTGGCCAGGCTGCCGCCGAGGGTGCCTCGGTTGCGTACCTGGCGGTCGCCGATGTGGCTGGCCAGGTCGGCCAGCGCCGGAATGGCGGCCTGCACTTCTTTCGACGCCGCCACGTCGGCGTGCGTGGTGCCGGCGCCGATGACTATGGCGTTGCCGTCGCGGCAGATGCCCTTGAGTTCAGCCAGGGTTGACAGGTCGATGACGGCCGAAGGCGCGATCAGGCCGAGCTTCATGGACTGCAGCAGCGTCTGGCCACCGGCCATGTACGTGCTGTCTTCTTGTGCCGCGGCCTTCACGGCGTCGGCCACGCTGCTGGGCGTGCAGTAGGCGAATGCTTGCATGGTCTTTTCCTTCTGGCGTTCAGGCGTTCAGGCCGACTTGCTGGCCTGGATGGCTTTCCACACGTTGTGTGGGCTGGCCGGCATCGGCATGTCCTTGATGGACAGCGCGTGGCAGATGGCGTTGATGAGCGCCGGTGGGCTGCCGATGGCGCCGGCCTCGCCGCAGCCCTTCACGCCCAGCGGGTTGTGCGTGCAGGGTGTGCCCTTCATCGTTTCCACGGTGAAGTTGGGGAAGTCGTCGGCGCGCGGCATGGCGTAGTCCATGTAGCTGCCGGTGAGCAACTGGCCGCTTTCCGGGTCGTAGACGCAGTCTTCACGCAGCGCCTGGCCCAGGCCCTGTGCCAGCCCGCCGTGCACCTGGCCCTCGACGATCATCGGATTGATGACGTTGCCAAAGTCGTCGCAGGCGGTGAAGCGGTCGATGCGCACCACGCCCGTGGCGGGGTCGATCTCCACCTCGCAGATGTAGGTGCCGGCCGGGTAGGTGAAGTTGCTGGGGTCGTAGAAGGCGTTTTCGTTCAGGCCGGGTTCCAGCTTGTCGTGCGGGAAGTTGTGCGGCACGTAGGCCGTCAGGCTGACGCTGGCAAACGGCACGCTCTTGTCGGTGCCTTCCACCTTGAAGACGCCGTTCTCGAAGACGACATCGGTGTCAGCCGCTTCCATCAGGTGGGCGGCGATCTTCTTGCCCTTGGCAATCACCTTGTCCAGCGCCTTCACGATGGCCGTGCCGCCGACCGCGAGCGAGCGCGAACCGTAGGTGCCCATGCCGAACAGCACCTTGCCGGTGTCGCCGTGTTCGATGCTGATGTCGTCCAGCGGGATGCCCAGCTTGTCAGCGACCACCTGCGCGAAGGTGGTCTCGTGGCCCTGGCCGTGGCTGTGGCTGCCGGTGAAGACGGTGACCTTGCCGGTGGGGTGCACACGCACTTCACCGGCCTCGAACAGTCCGGCGCGCGCGCCCAGGGCACCGGCGACACTGCTGGGTGCAATGCCGCAGGCTTCGATGTAGGCGCTGTAGCCCATGCCGCGCTTCAGACCCTGGGCTTCACTGGCGGCCTGCCGCGCAGCAAAACCCTGCACATCGGCCAGTTCTTCGGCGCGGTCCATCGTCGCGTCGTAGTCGCCGGTGTCGTAGGTCAGGCCCACGGGCGTGGCATAGGGAAAGGTGCGGATGAAGTTGCGGCGGCGCAGCTCACCCGGGTCGATGCCCAGTTCACGCGCGGCCGTCTCGACGATGCGTTCCACCGTGTACGTGGCTTCGGGCCGGCCGGCGCCGCGGTAGGCATCCACCGGGCTCGTGTTGGTGAACATCGCCGTCACGGTGCAGCTGATCTTGGGCGTGGCGTATTGGCCAGCCAGCAGCGTGGCGTACAGGATGGTGGGCACCGCGCTTGCAAAGGTGCTGAGGTAAGCACCCATGTTGGCCGTGGTGTCGACCTTGAAGCCGATGAACTTGTAGTCCTTGTCCAGCGCCAACTGCGCTGTCGTCAGGTGGTCGCGGCCGTGGGCATCCGACAGGAAGGCTTCAGAACGGTCGGCCGTCCACTTGATGGGACGGCGAATCTGCTTGCTGGCCCAGACCAGCGCCGTTTCTTCGCCGTACAGGAAAATCTTGCTGCCGAAGCCGCCGCCGACATCGGGCGCCACCACGCGCATCTTGTGCTCGGGGATGCCCAGCACGAAGGCGCACATCAGCAGGCGTTCGACGTGCGGGTTCTGGTTGCTGACGTACAGCGTGTAGCTGTCGTCGCTCGGGTTCCAGGCCGCGTTGGCGGCGCGCGTCTCGATGGCGTTGGGCACCAGGCGGTTGTTGCGAAAGCTCAAGCTGACGACGTGGGCTGCGTTCTTCAGCGCTTCTTCGGTGCCGGCGGCGTCGCCGATCTGCCACTGGTAGCAGCGGTTGTCGGGCGATTCCACATGCAGCGCGGCGCCGGCCTTGGCAGGATGCGCCATGTCGATGTAGACCGGCAGCACGTCGTATTCGACCTCGATCAACTGCGACGCGGCGCGCGCCTGCTCGTGCGTTTCGGCCACCACCAGCGCGACGCGGTCGCCGACATAGCGCACCTTGCCGTCGGCGATGACCGGGTGCTTGGGCTCCTTCATCGGCGTGCCGTCGATGTTGTTGATGAGCCAGCCGCAGGGCAGGCCGCCGACGGCTTTGAAGTGTTCACCGGTGAAGATGCCCAGCACGCCCGGCGCCTTCGCCGCCGCGCTGGTGTCCAACTTCGTGATGTTGGCGTGCGCGTGCGGGCTGCGCAGGAAGACGCCGTAGGTCTGCCCGTGCAGGGTGATGTCGTCGGTGTACTGGCCACGGCCGGTGAGAAAGCGCGCATCTTCGCGTCGCAGCACGCTCTGGCCGATGAAACCTTGTCTTGCGTTCATGGTTGTGTTCCGTTCAAGCGGTGTTCAGGCGGTGTTCAGGCGGGAGTCGAGGCCATGGCCGCAGCGCCTTGCTGCACGGCCTTGACGATGTTCTGGTAACCCGTGCAGCGGCAGAAGTTGCCTTCCAGGGCTTCGCGGATCTTTGCCTCGCTGCTGTGGTCGTGGTTCTGCACCAGGTCGATGGCGCTCATCACCATGCCCGGTGTGCAAAAGCCGCATTGCAGGCCGTGGCATTGGTTGAAGGCGGTCTGCATGGGGTGCATGGTGCCGTCGGCCGCGGCCACGCCTTCGATGGTGGTGACGGCATGGCCGCTGGCGTGCACGGCCAGCATCGAGCAAGACTTGACCGCGCGGCCGTCGACAAGCACGGTGCACGACCCGCATTGGCCGGTGTCGCAGCCGAGGTGGGTGCCGGTGAGGCGCAACTCTTCGCGCAAGAAGTTCACCAGCAGGGTGGCCGGCTGCACAGCGCGGTTCACGGACTGGCCGTTGACGGTCAACGTCAAGGTGCTCATGGAAAGATCCTCCGGGGGTGGCCTTGTGGTGCACCGGCTGGCATGGGCGATGCCAGCCCGGGTGCAACCGGGCATGCTAGGTAGTGCCACTCCTCTTGGCTCCCTGCGGCAAACCCTGATCGGACAAGCCCGACAAGACCGACGCCGTTTCTCGTTTTGACATAGAAACGTGTTCGTCCGAGCGCAGGGTTGCAGCAGACGGACCGGTTCGAGACCGGTCGCCCGCGCTTCGTCGCCTCAAGAGTTGGCGCGCACTTCCTCGATCACCGTCAGCCCGGCCAGCACCTTCTCGATGCCATCCTGGCGCAGCGTGCGCATGCCTTCAGTCAAAGCCAGACGTTGCAGTTCATCGGCGCGTTGCCCGGTCTGGATGAGATGGCGCATGCCGCGGCTGACCATCATCAGCTCGTGCAGCGCAGCGCGGCCGCGAAAGCCCGTGCCACCGCACTTTTCGCAGCCCGGGGCCTGGCACTGCATGAGCTTGCCGGACTTGCCGAAACGATGGCGCCAATCGGCCATCACCTCTTCAGGTTCCGGGCGTGGCTGCATGTCGCCAAAGGCGTGCAGGTAGTCCTGCAGCAGCTCTTGTTCTTCTTCCGCCGTGGCGGGCCGGCTGGTGCTGCACTGCGTGCACACGCGGCGTACCAGGCGCTGCGCCAGCACGCCCAGCAGCGCGTCGGCGAAGTTGAAGGGGTCCATGCCCATGTCGAGCAGGCGTGTCACGGTCTCAGGCGCGCTGTTGGTGTGCAGCGTGCTCATCACCAGGTGGCCGGTGAGGCTGGCCTCGATGGCCACCTGCGCCGTTTCACCATCGCGAATCTCACCGACCATGATGACGTCGGGGTCGGCGCGCAGAAAGGCGCGCAGCGCCTTGGCGAAGGTCCATTCGATGCGCGGGTTCACCTGCACCTGGCGCAGGCCGGCCTGGGTGATTTCCACCGGGTCTTCGGCGGTCCAGATCTTGCGCTCGGGCGTGTTGATGGCCGCCAGCACCGAATGCAGCGTGGTCGTCTTGCCCGAACCCGTGGGGCCCACACAGAGCAGCATGCCGTAGGGCCGGCGTGAAGCAGCCTGCAGGCGCTGCAAGTTGGCTGCGGTGAGGCCCAGCTTGTCCAGCGGCAGCGGCTTGCTGCTGGTCAAGAGCCGCAGCACGGCGTCTTCGAGGTTGTTCTGCGTCGGAATGGTGGCCACGCGCAGTTCGAGCTTCACGCCCTGCACGAACTTCGAGAAATTGATCTTGCCGTCCTGCGGCTTGCGGCGCTCGCTGATGTCGAGGTCGCACATGATCTTCAGCCGCGCGATCAGCGCGCTGCGGTAGGTGTGCGGCAGCTCCATGTAGGGCCGCAACTGGCCGTCGCGGCGGAAGCGGATGCGCACCTTCTCGCGACCTGGCGCGCATTCCACGTGGATGTCTGAAACACCTTGCGTGTGCGCTTCCAGAATCATCTGGTTGATGAGGCGCACGAGCGTGTTGTCGCTCTGCTCCAGCACCTTGTCGTCGCTTTCGTCGACATGGGCGTCGACCTTTTCCATGCTGGCCAGCAGCTTGCTGGCATCGCCGGGGTCGAACTCGATGGGCTTGTCGGGGTCGTAGTAGCGGCCGGGTGAAAACTCGGCGACGCCCATCTTTTCGTAGGCGCGGTCGATGGCGCCCAGCAGCACGCCGGCGCGTGAGAGCACGGGCACCAGCTTGCATTGCGCGGCGAACTCGAGTTCTTCGATCTTGCTGCGGTCGCTGGGGTCTTCCAACGCCGCGACCATGCGGCCCGCAGCCATCATCAACGGCAGCGCTCCCACTCGCACGGCCACGGGGTACGGCACCCGTCCCAAGGCTTCGACGTCAGCAGGAAACTGCAGCACGTCAACGAGCGGGTAGCCCATCCTGCGCGCCAGCGCGGTCTGCAGGTCGACGCGGGTGACCAGGCCCTTGCGCACCAGCAGTTCACCCAGCGGCACACTGCGGTCTTCCCGCTGCTGTACCAGCGCTGAGTCCAACTGCGACTGCGTGATGAAGCCCAGCGCAGTCAGCGCCTCGCCGATGCGCACCATCGGCATGCGCGCCTGTGCCTCGATGGCCTCGGACAGCTCTTCTGGCGTGATGACCTGCTTGACCACGAGCATGTCGCCGAGCTTGCGACCGCGCATGGTTTCTTGCTCGCCCAGTGCCTCGTGGATTTGATCGGGCGTGGCCGAGTGCTGTTCGATCAGCGCCGCGCCGATGCGCATGCCGACCTCGGCACGGACGTAGGCCGAACGCGGCACGAACCAGCGCCGCACCTGGCCCGCCGGGCCTGCTGCGTTGTCAAGAGGCTCGAACAGAAAGAGGCCCCAGGCTTCTTCGTGGTGGCCGACGGTCAACCCCTGCCACGGCGGGCTGCCTTTCATCTCGATCGTGAAGGGCAGGCGTGGCAAACCGCTCAGGTCCGAGAGTGGCTCGGCCGGCAGCAGCGGCTCGTGCAGCTTCAGGCGGCGAAACTGGTCCATGCGCAGCGGCAAAGGCCTGCGCTGCCCCGGCATGCGCAACTGCATCACCCCGCGTTCGGTGTCGAAGAGACTCAGCTGCCCTTCGATCAACTTGCCGTTGATGCCTTCCAGCGTGCAGTCAGGCGGCGCCAGCGGCGCTGCAGGCGCCGGGTAGGCCGCGAATTCAGGCGTCGGCCAGGCGAAGAGGCTGAACTCGAAAGGCAGTTTGTCTTGCGGGGGCTGGGACAGGTCGGACATGTGGTTTCCCAGTGCGACATCGTGGCCCGAACGATCGGCTTGCGGCCTAGCTTCAGGGAGAAAGCGGTTCGACCACAGCTTATGCGCCACGCCGGATGGCCAAAGGCGGGAAATGCGGGGTGATTCGATGTTTGCTTTTTGCCGGGGCTGGCGAAGTGCGGCGCACTCAACGCAGCCGGCCACAATCGCTCCATCAACTAGCGAACCACCCGGTTTTAGGGGTCAGGTCTTGCCTTTTGCCCTCTGGCCCCCTACGCTTCCCGAATGTCTCGCCCTCTCCGCCTCGAATTCCCCGGCGCCGTCTATCACGTCACATCCCGAGGTGACCGACGAGAGCCGGTTTACCGCGATGCCGAAGACCGCCGGCTGCAGCTGCATGTACTGGCGCAGGCCGCCGAACGCTTCGACGCGCAAGTGCTGGCCTATTGCCTGATGGGCAACCACTACCACCTGGTGCTGCACACGCGGCAGGGCAACCTGTCGCGGCTGATGCGCCATCTCAACGGTGTCTACACGCAGCGCTTCAATCGGCGCCATGGCTTGGCCGGGCATTTGTTCCAGGGCCGATTCAAGGCCATCCTGGTCGACAGGGATGCGTACTTGTTGACGCTGTGTCGCTACGTCGAACGCAACCCCGTGGCCGCCGGTTTGGTGGCGGTGCCGCAGGCATGGCCGTGGTCCAGTTGCCGGGCGCATCTCGGCCTTGAGCCGACGCCGCCCTGGCTCGACACCGACGGCCTGCACGGCTATCTGCTGGCGCGGCCGGTGGCTGGCCCGGGCGACAGCCGCAAGGCCGCTGCGCTGTATGCCGAACTGCTCGGGCAGGCGGTTGACGCCGACTTCTGGGCCACCGGCTTGCGCAAACAGGTCTTTTTGGGAGGTGACGCGTTCATCGAAAGCGCCTTGGCAGCGCTGCCGGCTCGGCAACGCCAGATGCGTGAAGTGCCGCGCACCCAACGCAGCCGTCCACAATCGCTCCAGCAACTGATGCAGGACGGGCTGACGCGAAACGAAGCCCTTCGCACCGCGTATGTCGATGGAGGCTTCACGATGACACAGCTGGCCGGTGAGCTCGGGCTGTCGGTGTCGAGGGTGAGCCGACTGATCGCCTCGGTCGAGGCCGGGCAGGCAAAAGACAAGACCTGACCCTTACCACAAAAGGATGACCCGCATGCACCCACGCTGGCAGTTCTGGATCGACCGCGGCGGCACGTTCACCGACGTTGTCGGCCGTGCCCCTGACGGCGTTCTGCACACGCTGAAGCTGCTTTCCGAGAACCCCGAGCAGTACCCGGATGCTGCGGTCGAAGGCATACGCCGGATGCTGCATTTGCCCGCAGGCACCGCCATCACGCCCGACCTGGTGGACTGCGTGAAGATGGGCACCACCGTGGCCACCAACGCGCTGCTGGAACGCAAGGGCGAACGCACGCTGCTCATCACCACGCAGGGCTTTCGCGATGCCTTGCGCATCGCTTACCAGGCGCGGCCGCGGCTCTTCGACCGCCACATCGTGTTGCCCGAACTGCTTTACGAACGCGTGATCGAGGCGCAAGAGCGTGTTTCTGCGCAGGGTGAAGTGCTGCAGCCGCTAAACCAAGCCCACTTGCGTGAACGCCTGTGGGCCGCCTTCGATGCCGGCGTGCGCGCCTGCGCCATCGTGTTCATGCACGGCTACCGCTACACCGCACATGAACAGGCTGCGGCGCGCCTGGCGCGCGAGGCCGGCTTCACGCAGGTGAGCGTCAGCCACGAGGTCAGCCCGCTGATGAAGCTGGTGTCGCGCGGTGACACCACGGTGGTCGATGCCTACCTGTCACCCATCTTGCGGCGCTATGTCGACCAGGTGGCCGCGCAGATGCCGGGCGTGCGGCTCTACTTCATGCAGAGCAGCGGCGGCCTCACCGAGGCGCACCGTTTCCAGGGCAAGGACGCGATTCTTTCGGGCCCCGCCGGCGGCATCGTCGGCATGGTGCGCACGGCCACGGCAGCGGGCCACCACAAGGTCATCGGTTTCGACATGGGCGGCACCAGCACCGACGTCAGCCACTATGCCGGCGAGTTCGAACGCGCGTTCGAAACGCACGTGGCCGGTGTGCGCATGCGCGCGCCGATGATGAGCATCCACACGGTTGCGGCCGGCGGCGGCAGCATCCTGGGTTTCGACGGCGCGCGGTTGCGCGTGGGCCCGCAGAGCGCCGGCGCCAACCCCGGCCCGGCCAGCTACCGCCGCGGCGGGCCGCTCGCCACGACAGATGCCAACGTGCTGCTGGGCAAGATACAGCCGGCGCATTTTCCGAAGGTCTTCGGCTCCAACGCCGACGAGCCGCTGGACGCCGTGGGCGTGGCCGCGAAGTTCAGCGAACTCGCTGAACGCGTACAGCAGGCCACCGGCCGCACCACCACGCCCGAAAGCCTGGCCGAGGGCTACTTGGAGATAGCCGTGCAGAACATGGCCAACGCCATCAAGCGCATCAGCGTGGCGCGCGGTTACGACGTTACGCAATACACGCTGCAGTGCTTTGGTGGTGCGGGCGGCCAGCACGCCTGCCTGGTGGCCGATGCCTTGGGCATGCAGCGTGTGTTCGTGCACCCGCTGGCCGGGGTTCTTTCCGCCTATGGCATGGGCCTGGCCGACCAGATCGCGATGCGCGAAGCCTCGGTGGAACAGCCGCTGCAGGCCGCCGGCCTGGCCGAAGCCGAAGCGCAACTGGCGCTGCTGGCCGAGGCCGCAGCGCATGAAGTGGCTGAACAAGGTGTGCCGCGGGCCAGCGTGCAGTTGCGGCGCAAGGTGCATGTGCGCTACCAGGGCACGGACACGGCGCTGGTGCTGACCTTCGGCGACATGGCCACCATCACCGCGGCCTTCGAGGCTGCCTACCGCCAGCGTTTTGCCTTTCTGATGCCGGGCCGGCCGCTGGTCATCGAGGCGGTGTCGGTCGAGGCCGTGGGCGAGGGTGAACGCCATGACAGCGGCATCCCCAGCAGTGCGGGCAGCGGGGCGGGCAAAGAAGCCGCACCTCACACGCCAGCGTCGGGTGCGCAAGTGCGCCTGCACAGCGGCGGTGTGTGGCACGACGCGGGCCTCTTCTTGCGTGAATCGTTGCAGCCCGGCGCCACCATCGCCGGCCCGGCCATCGTGGCCGAGAAGAACGCCACCACGGTGGTAGAGCCCGGCTGGCAGGCCGTGCTGATGGCTGGCGGCGCACTGGAACTGCAGCGCGTGTTGCCGCGCGCCAACCAGCATGCCATCGGCACCGAAGCCGACCCGGTGATGCTGGAGGTCTTCAACAACCTCTTCATGAACATCGCCGAGCAGATGGGCCTGCGGCTGCAGAACACCGCCTACAGCGTGAACATCAAGGAGCGGCTCGACTTCAGCTGTGCGCTGTTCAGCGCTGCTGGCGAGCTCATCGCCAACGCGCCGCACATGCCGGTGCACCTGGGCAGCATGAGCGAAAGCATCAAGACCGTGATCGCGCGCAACCCGGCCATGCAGCGCGGTGATGTCTATGTGCTGAACGACCCCTACCACGGCGGCACGCACTTGCCTGACGTGACGGTGGTGACACCCGTGTACCTGGAAGGCGACATCGACAGCGCGCCGTCGTTCTATGTCGCCAGCCGCGGCCACCATGCCGACATCGGCGGCATCACGCCAGGCAGCATGCCGCCGTTCTCGAAGACCATCGACGAGGAAGGCGTGCTGCTGGACAACTTCCTGCTCGTGCGCGACGGTGTGCTGCGCGAAGTGGAATTGCGCGCTGCGCTTCTTTCAGGCGCCTACCCTGCGAGAAACCCCGACCAGACCATCGCCGACCTGCGTGCGCAGATCGCCGCCAACCAGAAGGGCGTGGAAGAGCTGGCAGCGATGGTGGTGCAGTTCGGCCGCGTCACGGTAGCGGCCTACATGCAGCATGTGCAGGACAACGCCGAAGAGAGCGTGCGGCGCGTCATCACCGCGCTGAAAGACGGCCAGTTCACGCTGCCGCTGGACAACGGCGCGCACATCGACGTGAAGGTCACGGTCAACAGCGCCGCGCGCGAAGCCACCATCGACTTCACCGGCACCAGCGCGCAGCTGCCCAACAACTTCAACGCCCCCAAGGCGGTGACGATGGCGGCGGTGCTCTATGTTTTCCGCACGCTGGTGGACGACGACATACCGCTCAACGCCGGCTGTCTGAAGCCGTTGCACGTGGTGGTGCCCGAGGGCTGCATGCTCAACCCGCGCCCGCCAGCGGCGGTGGTGGCGGGCAACGTGGAGACATCCACCTGCGTCACGAACGCGCTTTACGGCGCGCTGGGCGTGATGGCGGCGGGCCAGTGCACGATGAACAACTTCACCTTCGGCAATGCGCGCCACCAGTACTACGAAACCATCAGCGGTGGCAGCGGTGCCGGCCCGGGTTTTGCCGGCACCAGCGTCGTGCAGACGCACATGACCAATTCGCGCCTCACCGACCCCGAGGTGCTCGAGTTCCGCTTCCCCGTGCGTTTGGAAAGTTATGCCATCCGCGCCGGCAGTGGCGGCGCGGGCCACTGGCGCGGCGGTGACGGCAGCGTGCGGCGCGTTCGCTTTCTCGAAGCCATGACGGCCAGCATCCTGAGCAATGGCCGCAAGGTGCCGGCCTTCGGCATGGCAGGCGGGCAGGCCGGTGCCTTGGGCATCAACCGTGTCGAGCGCGCCGACGGCCGCGTGGAGATGCTGGGCCATATCGGCAGCGCAGAAATGGCGCCGGGTGATGTGTTCGTGGTCGAAACCCCCGGCGGCGGGGGCTATGGCCAAGCCTGAGACCGGGTTGTCGACCGTGCCGCCAACCGTGCCGCCGACATTGTCTGCGGACGTGCTCCCGACCGTGTTGCTGATGGGGTTCGAGCCCTTCGGCGGCGAGAGCACCAACTCCTCTTGGCGCGTGGCGCAGGCCCTGCACGGTGAAGTGATTGCTGGCGCGCAGGTGGTGGCGGTGCAACTGCCTTGCGTCTTCGGCGTGGCACTGTCGGCGCTGCAGCAGGCCCTGGCACAGCACGGCCCGCATCTGGTGCTGGTACTGGCTTTGGGCCAGGCCACAGGGCGCTGCGAACTGACGCCCGAGCGTGTGGCCATCAACGTGGACGACGCGCGAATTCCCGACAACGCCGGCGCCCGGCCGGTCGACACCGCCGTCGTGCCCGGCGGCCCGGCCGCCTACTTCAGCACGCTGCCCATCAAGGCCATGGTGGCTGCCATGCGCGCCGAAGGTGTGCCGGCGTCGGTGTCGCAGACCGCTGGCACCTATGTTTGCAATCATGTCTTCTACGGCCTGATGCACGCACTGCACGCCCTGCACGCACTGCAAACACGGCAAACCCGCCCAGGCGTGCGCGGCGGCTTCATGCATGTGCCGCTGTTGCCCGAGCAGGCCGCACGGCTGCCGGGCCAGCCCAGCCTGGAACTCGCCACCCAGGTGGCGGGGGTGCGTGTTGCCCTGTCCACGGCGCTGTTGCGGCATGACGACCTGCACGCCATCGGCGGCGCAGAGCACTAGCCAAGATCAGCCCGCAGCCCGAAGCCCGAAGCCTACAGCCGCGGTGTAAGGTCGACCACTGCGCTGCCGACAAGACCGGCACCCCCTTGGAGCCTGCTTGAATCTAAAGAAAACCTTGCTGTTGCTGGCGCTGCTGGGCGCCGTGGCGGCGTTCTTCGCACTGGGCCTGAACCGTTACCTCAGCCTGGATGCGGCCAAGGCGGCGCAGGCCGAAATCGCCCAGCTCTATGCCGCCCGGCCGGCCGTGGTGGCCGGCACGTTCTTCGTCGCCTATGTGGCGGTGACAGCGCTGTCGCTGCCCGGCGCAGCCATCATGACGCTGCTGGCCGGCGCCGTGTTCGG
>JAJAZC010000085.1 GCA_026785885.1 Rubrivivax sp. | reverse complement strand
GCGGACCGAGCCCATTGCCTCGAGGCGGCCGGCCCCGCCCCGCGCCCGCCCCGCCCACGGCAGCCACTTCTGGGCTGGGCGGCCGCGGCCGCCGCCCGCGGGGCCACCCGGGGGGGCGCGGGCGTCGGCGCTTGTGTCCGCATCAGGCAGCCTGGCCGGCGCGTGGGTGCTGATGGTGGAGGACAACGCCGTCGACATGATGATTGCAGTGGCCATGCTGCAGAGCTGGGGTGTGGAGGGCGAACAGCTCAGCAACGGCCGTGCAGCCGTGGCCGCGGTGCAGCGCCACGCGGCCGCCGGCCGGCCATTCGATGCTGTGCTGATGGACGTGCAGATGCCGGTCATGAGAGGCCACGAAGCCACGCGTGCGCTGCGCAGCATGGACGCCGGGCGCGAGCTGCCGGTGATCGCACTGGCTGCCGCGGCGCTGGTCACCGAGCGCGACGAAGCGCTGCGCGCCGGCATGGACGACTTTCTGACCAAGCCCATCGACGCGGCCAAGCTGCACGCCGCCCTGCTGCGCAGCCGCCGCGTCGCATCACGTATCGCCGCGCGGGTGCGGCCGGCGACGCCGGCTTGAAGCGCCTGGGGCGCCTGGGGCGCCTGAAGTGTGCGGAAACCGCCCGGGCGCCCGGGCCAACCTATTGCCGGCAGCCTTGCATGAAGCCCGACATCAAGATCCACCACAACCCGCAGGCCCAGCGCTTCGAGGTGCAGCTCGGCGACGGCATGGCGCTGTGCAGCTATCGCCAGCAGGCGCAGGTGCTGGTGCTGCACCACACCGAAGTGCCACCCGCGCTGCAGGGCCAGGGCATCGCCGCTGCGCTGGTGCAAGCGGCGCTGGATTGGGCACGCGCCGACGGTTTGTCTGTGCAGCCGGTGTGCAGCTACGTGGCCGCCTACATGCAGTGCCATCCACAAACGCAGGACCTGCTGGCGTGATGGCCCCCGCTGCCACCGCGGTGCTCGGCTTCTGGTTCGGCCAGCCACCCACCGTCACGCCACGCGCCGAGTGGTTCCGCAAGGACGAAGCCTTCGACCGCAGCATCGCACAACGTTTTGGCACGACGCTGGTGGCGGCACTGGCCAACGGCCTGCGCCACTCGGATGCCACCGCCGAAGGCACGCTGGCGCGCATCGTCGTGCTGGACCAGTTCACCCGCAACGCCTTCCGCGGCACGGCACGTGCATTCGCCGGCGATGCGCAGGCGCTGGCTGCGGCGCAGGCGCTGGTGGCTTCGGGCGCCGACCGCAGCTTGCTGCCGCTGCAGCGCTGGTTTGCCTACCTGCCGTTCGAACATGCAGAAGACAACGCGATGCAGCAGCAATCGCTGCAACTGTTTGCCGCGCTGGCGGCGGAACACCCTGCGCTGGCAGAGGCACACACCTGGGCCGTCAAGCACGCCGCGGTGATCACGCAATTCGGACGTTATCCGCACCGCAACGCGCTGCTCGGGCGGCCGTCGACCGAAGCAGAGCGCGCCTTTTTGGCGCAACCCGGCTCGGCTTTCTGACGCGGCGTTCTAACGCGTCACCGGCAGTGCAGGCTGCAGCACGCCGCAGCGCGCCATCGCCACCAACAGCGCCCCGTCCTGCGTGGCCAGCGGCAGGCCGCGGCGCAGCGCGCACTCCAGGTAGCAGGCGTCATAGGCCGTCAGCGCGTGCTCGGCGGCCAGCCGGTCCAGCGTGGTCAGCGCCACCGGCTCGCGGCAGACCTGCAGGCGCAGCCCGGCGGCGGCCTGCGCCAGCTCCGCCCGCTTGGCCGCGCCGATGCGGCGGCGGCGCTGAGCGTTCTGCAGCAGGTTGGCCATTTCCAGCAGCCACAGCGCAGGCACCCAGACCTCGGCTCGCGCGGTGGCGTGCAGCACCGCGGTCGTCAGTGCGTTGGCTTCATCGGGCAGCAGCCAGGCGGCGCTGACCGAGGCGTCGACGACAAAAGCGCCATGGGCCGCAGCCTGCAGGTACGGCGGGGCCGCGGGCTCTTGGATGGTCAGCGTCTTGCGCGCCGGCCGCGTCGACCGCGTCGACCGCATCGACCCCACGGGTGCGGCCTTGGGTCCAGCCCGCAGGCTCGGCATCAACGTCGCCCTTCGCGGATCAGATCGCGGCTTTTCAGTCGGCCCAGGCTGACACCGCGGCTGGCCTCGTGCAACCGCGCCACCGCGTCTTCGGCGCCGCGCTGTCGCGTCGCTTCGTCTTCGGGCGGCGCGAGCCGGGCGACGACCTTGCCGTGCCGGGTGATGGCGATGACTTCACCGGCCATCACGCGGTCGACCAGTTCAGACAGGCGGTTCTTGGCGTCGTACAAGGCCACGGTACTCATGATGGGCTCCCGTTGTTGTCTGCCGTCGCAATGTAGCTAGCTAGCCAGAAACAAGCAAGCGCTCCGGCGGCGACGAAGCTGGCCCGTTCCCGTCAAAGCACTGCCGGCTGCAGGAACCGCAGCGTGCCGGCGTCGGCGTCCATCTCACAGGCCAGGCCCACCGGCAGCGTGAACTTGCGCTTGATGTGGCCGAACAGTGCGCCGCGGTAGACCGGCACGTTCAGCGGCTTGAAGTAGTCGTCGAAGACCTCGTCCAGCGTCAGCGTGCCGTAGTTGCCGTCGCCCGGCTCGCACTTGGTAAAAGCGCCCAACACGACACCGGCCACACGCTGCAACACGCCGCCGATGAGCAGCGTGCTGAGCATGCGGTCGACGCGGTAGATGTACTCGTTGACGTCTTCCAGGAACAGGATCGCGCCGTCGAACGGCGGCCAGTACGGAGAGCCGGCCATGCTCGTCAACACCGCCAGGTTGCCGCCCACCAACGGCCCGCGCGCGATGCCGCCGCGCAAGGTGGTGATGCGGCCGGTGCGCGCCACCAGGGCGTCGTCCCGGTCGCGCGGGTTGACCAGCGTGAGGGCGGTGGCGTCCATCACCGCGGCGCGGAAGTGTTCGACGCTGAAGCCGTTCCACTCCGACGCCGCCACCGGGCTGTGGAAGGTCACCAGCCCGGTCTGCGCGTGCACCGCGTTAATGAGTGCCGTGATGTCGGAAAAGCCACCCAGAAACTTCGGGTTGCGGCGGATCAGCGCGTAGTCCAGCCGCGGCAGGATGCGGTTGCCGCCCGAGCCGCCGGTCATCGCCAACAGGCCATGCACGGCGGGGTCGGCAAACATCGCGTTGACGTCAGAAGCACGCTGCGCATCGGTGCCGGCGAAGTGGCCGTAACGCGCGCGCAGGTTCGGCGCCTCGCGCACCTTGAAGCCCAGGGCCTGCAGCGTCTCGGTGGCGATGTCATAAGGCGCCCGTTCGTAGATCGCGCTCGACGGGTTGATCAAAGCCACCGTGTCGCCGGGCTGCAGGCGGCGTGGGCGCACGGTGGGCGGGCGCGCGGGCAGGGTCGTCTGCGCTCGGGCCGCCGGGGCTACGGCTGCAGCGGCTGCAGCGGCCCCGGCGATGAACTGGCGTCGGTTGGTGGCCATCGTTGGCGATGTGCAGGCGCCAGGGCCTAAACGGCACCCTTGGCCGCTGCTGGCGCGGCGTGCAGTTGCAGCCCGAGTGCTGCAACGACTTTGAGAATCGTCGCGAACTCCGGATTGCCGGCCGGCGACAGTGCTTTGTAAAGGCTTTCGCGGCCGAGACCTGCCTCCCGCGCGACCTGGGTCATGCCTTTTACGCGCGCGATATCGCCCAGCGCCGCCGCGATAAGTGTTGCGTCGCCTTCCTCCAAAGCGGCCTCAAGGTAGGCGGTTATGTCTTGGTCGGTGCGCAAGTGATCGGCTGGATCCCAGGGTGTCGTGACGGTCTTGGTCAATTGCTGCTCCTACAGCTCGCCAGCGAGCGCTTTGGCGTTGCGGATGTCCTTTTCCTGCGTCGATTTGTCTCCACCCGCAAGCAGGACGATGTAGACATCTGTATTGAGGATGAAGTAAACGCGGTATCCCGGGCCATGGTCAATGCGCAGCTTGGAAACACCGCTGCCCACGGGCCTCACATCACCGGCGTTTCCAAGCGACAAGCGACAAGCGACAAGCGACAAGCGACAGGCGGCAGGCGGCAGGCGACGAATGCGGATGTCGATGCGCGTCTTCGCCGTCCAAGCCCGGAGGTCTGAAAACCACTCGGCACACACCTGCGTTTGACGAACTTCGAGCATGTTGGACTGTATTACATGGGATACGTGTGGTGGGGCTTGCTTCACGTGATGCGCGGCAGCTCGCGGCGCACGCGACTGCGGTCGCCGTGGTCGAAGTGCCACCACTCGTTGGGGATGCCGTTGAAGCCGCCGTGCTGCATGGCTTGCAGCAGCAGCCCACGCTCGGCCACTTGGCGAGCCGTCAGCAGGCCTTGCGCCAAATGCTGCGCGTGCAACGCGGGGTGGGACACGGGGCTCATCTCGTCGAAGCCGCTGCCCATGTCGGCCTCGCGGCCGGCCGGGTCGATCAACGTTGCGTCGACTGCCATGCCGTAGCTGTGAATGCTGCCGCGCACCGGGTCGGCAAAGTAGTCTTGGGCCGGCGTGCCGACGACATCGCGCCAGATCGCCTCTTGCACCCGCTGCGGGCGCAGCGCGTCCAGCACCAGGATGCGCCAGCCCGGGCGCGCGGCCTGCAGCCAGGCGGCGGCGCTTTGCAATCCAACAGCGGCTTCGCGGTGCAGCCAGGCGCAATCCAGATCGCCATAGAGACTGCGGCCTGCGAAGTTGCGGGCGCTGGCGTAGCGCAGGTCGTACAGCACCAGCGGCGACAGCGTGCGCAGGTGGCAGAAGTGCGGATGGTCTGGCAGCGCTTCGGCCCGCAGCGCCATCACCTGCAGCGGCTTCAATCGCGCACCACGCCTTCGAAATCGACGCTGCCGTTGGGCGCTATCACGAAGCCGCGCACGTCCTTGCGCACGGGGATGTAGACGCTGCTGTGCGCCATCGTCATCCAGGGCCTTTCCTGCTTGAACAGGACCTGCGCTTTATCGATCATCGCCAGCCGCTTGGCCTCGTCGACTTCGCCGCGTGCGCCTTCCACCAAGGCATCGAAAGCCGGGTTGCAGAACTTGATGCCGCCGCGGCTGGCAGCGCAGGTCAGGTTGGGCGTCAGGAACTCGTCGGCGGCGGCGATGTCGCTGCTCCAGCCACTCATGTAGACGTGGTGCTCGCCCTGGTTGGCACGTTTGAGGTACTCGCCCCACTCGTAGGTCACGATGCGCGCGCGCACGCCGATCTGGGCCCAGTCGGCCTGGATCATTTGTGCCATCAGCTGCCCGTTGGGGTTGGTCGGGCGGCTGATCGGCAGCGCCCAGAGATCGATGGCAAAGCCGCCGGCGTGGCCGGCCGCGGCCAGCAGCCGGCGCGCGCGTGCCGGGTCGTAGTCATTTTTGAGCGAGCGATTGAAGCCCGGCACCGCCGGCGGAAACGCGCTCACCGCCTGCAGCGCATCACCGCGCGGAAACAGCACCTTGAACAACGCGTTGCGGTCGATCGCGATGTCCAGCGCTTCGCGCACGGCGCGCTGGTCCACGGGTGGCTTTTTCATGTTGAAGGCCAGGTAGCTGATGTTCAGCGCCTGGATTTTCAGAATGCGCACCTGCGGGTGGCCGCTGAGCGCGGTGATGTCGACGTCGCGGATCGCAGCGCTGACGTGGCATTCGCCGCGCGCCAGCTTTTGCACCCGCACGTTGGGCTCGCGGCTGATGGCGTAGACCAGTGCCTTCGGCGTCTGCACGCCGCGCCAGTAAGCCGGGTGCGGCTGCAGGCGCAGCACATCGTCCTTGCGGTAACTCTTGAAGCGCCAGGGCCCAGTGCCCACCGGCTGGTTGTTGATGGCGCTGGCGCGGCCCTGCGCCAGCAACTGCGCCGCGTACTCGGCCGAGTGAATGGCCGCGAAGCTGCCCGCGAAGTAGCTCAAAAAACTGACGTTGGGCTTGTGCAGCCTGAAGCGCACGGTCAGCGGCCCCAGCTTGTCGATGCCGGCAATCATCTCGGCCAGGCCCAGACTTTGCGGGTAGACGAAAGTCGCCGGAAAAGCGACGTTGAACGGCAGCTTCGGGTCGATCAACCGCGTGAAGGTGAACAGCACGTCGTCTGCGTTCATAGCCCGCCTCGGCGTGAACTGCGGCGTGCTGTGGAACTGCACACCGGGCCGCAACGTGAAGGTGAAGCTGCGTGCATCGGGCGCCACGGCCCAGGCGGTGGCGAGTTCCGGCACCAGCTCCGATGTGCCGCGTTTGAAGCCGATCAGGCCCTGAAAGATTTGCGTCGTGACGTTGCTGGTGCTGCTGCTGTCCCACAGCGCGGGGTCGAAGCCTTCGGGGCTGGCGTCGGCGCAGTAGACCAAGGGCTTGCCGGCTTCTGCCGGCGCTGCTGCGGTCACCGGGCAAGCGGCCAGCGCACACAGCATCGGCAAAAGGTAGAAACGCGGCACGAGCACGGCAACATCATAGTCACGGCCGCCAGCGGGTACGGGCAGTGCGTTCGAACCCAGTGCGGTCACGCTTGCATCCGCTGCCGGGCCGATGCCGCATGGCGCCTGTCGGCCTACCGTCGATGTGTGCGCGCGCCCTGCATCGGCCCGACGGGCCCGTGGGCGGGCCGACCACGAAGGGAGACAACACCGATGGCCGAGCCGGCCCCGCCGCTGCCGACCGCCGCCCAGCCTGCGCGGTTGCTGCGCCTGGCCGATGCGCTGGGCTGGCCCTTGTTGGTGCTGAGCGCGGCTGGCCGCGTGGAGCAAGCCAACAGCGCCGGCCAGGCCGTGCTGGATGCTGCTGCGCCGGTGTACTGCACCGCGGCGCAGGACGGTCGGGTGCTGCCCTCGGCACCCAGTGCCGCGGCCGGCTTCAAGCAAGCAGTGCAGCAGGCGGCACGCGGCGAAACGGTGACCCTGGCGCTGCCGGCCGCAGTGCACGAAGGTTCGCCGTTAGCCCATACTGCCGACTGCATCGCCAGCCTGCAGCCGCTGCTGTCTGCCGGCGAAGCGCCGCAGCCCGGCCGTGTGCTCTTGTCGCTGGACACGCAGCGGCGGCCGGCACCCGACCTGCACAGTTACGCCCAAGCCCTAACCTTGACGCCGGCGCAAGCACGTGTGCTGCACTCGCTGGCGCACGGTTTGCGGCCAGCACAGATTGCCGCCGCGCTCGGC
>JAJAZC010000084.1 GCA_026785885.1 Rubrivivax sp. | reverse complement strand
GCGTAGCCAGCGACCGGCTCGCGCTGCGGCCGCGCGGTAAGCCGATGCCTTTGCAATCCCTGCGTGCACTGCACCGCGGCCAGCTCGTGCTGGTGCAGGAAGACGCCACCGGCCGCGTGTTGCAGGCCACCGCCGTGCAGGCCGCGGCCGCACTGGACGACTTGTACGCCCAGGCCGAACAGGTGCCCTCGCTCGGCGCCACGCCGTCCCCGGGCCGCACCGGCTTCAAACTGTGGGCGCCCACCGCACAACGGGTGTGGCTGTGCCTGCACGCCAACAGACAAGCCCCGGCGCGGGCACTGCAGCCGTTGCAGCGCCAGGCCCCGACCGGCGTCTGGCACGCAGAGCTACCTGCCGACCTGAGCGGCAGCAGCTACACCTATCTGGTCGATGTGTTCGTGCCCGGCAGCGGGCTGGTGCGTAACCGCGTCACAGACCCGTATGCCGTCAGCCTTACAGCCAACAGCCAGCGCACGTGGATAGGCCGCCTCGGCGCGCCGTCCCTGCAGCCGCCCGGCTGGGCCGCCAAGCCACGCCAGCCGCCGGCACGGCCGCGGGTACAAGCCAACACCGACATGGTGATCTACGAGCTGCACGTGCGCGACTTCTCCATCGGCGACAGCACCGTGCCGGCAGCGCACCGCGGCAAGTACCTGGCCTTCACGCACGCCGGCTCGGGCGGCATGAAGCACCTGCGGGCGATGGCCGCTGCAGGCCTGACCGACGTGCACTTGCTGCCGATCTTCGACATCGCCACCGTGCCGGAGGTCGGCTGCAAGACGCCCGATGTGCAGGCGCTGGCTGCAGGCGCGCCCGACAGCCGGTCCCAACAAGCCGCGGTGACGGCGCTGGCCGCACGGGACTGCTTCAACTGGGGCTACGACCCCTGGCACTACACCGCACCGGAAGGCAGTTATGCCACCGACGCCGCAGACGGCGCGGTGCGCATCCTGGAGCTGCGGCAGATGGTGCAGGCGCTGCACGCTGCCGGCCTGCGCGTGGGCATGGACGTGGTCTACAACCACGCCAGCGCCAGCGGGCAAAAGCCGCACAGCGTGCTGGACCGCATCGTGCCAGGCTACTACCAGCGGCTGAACGCAGCCGGTCAGGTGGAGACGTCGACCTGCTGCGACAACACCGCAACAGAGCACCGCATGATGGCGCGGCTGATGATCGACAGCGTCGTGACCTGGGCGCGCGATCACCGCATCGACAGCTTCCGCTTCGACCTGATGGGCCACCAGCCACGGGCGGTAATGGAACGGCTGCAACGCGCGGTCGACACGGCTGCAGGGCGGCGGGTCCAGCTCATCGGCGAAGGCTGGAATTTCGGTGAAGTCAGGGACGGCGCGCGCTTCGTGCAGGCCAGCCAGTTGAGCCTCAACGGCAGCGACATCGCCACCTTCAGCGACCGCGGACGCGACGCTGCGCGTGGCGGCGGTTGTTGCGACGATGCCGAGCAGACGGTGCAGCGCCAGGGTTGGCTGAACGGCCAGTTCTTCGACCCGAATGGCCACACGCTCCAGGGCGGCTCCAACAGCGCCAGCCGCGAAGACCTGTTGAAGAGCGCCGACCTCGTGCGGGTGGGCCTGGCCGGCACGCTGCGCAGCTACCGCATGACCACGCACGACGGCAGCGTGCGCACATTGGACGCCATCGACTACGCCGGTCAACCGGCGGGTTATGCCAGCCAACCCGGCGAGGTCGTCAACTACGTCGAAAACCACGACAACCAGACGCTGTTCGACATCCACGTGCTGAAGCTGCCGCGCGGCACGTCGGCCGAAGACCGCTCGCGTGTGCAGGTACTGGGGCTGGCGATGACCGCCTTCAGCCAGGGCGTGCCCTACTTCCACGCCGGCAGCGAGCTGCTGCGCAGCAAGAGCGGTGACCGCAACAGCTACGACAGCGGCGACTGGTTCAACCGCCTGGACTGGACGCTGCAGCAGCACGCCTGGGGCAGCGGCCTGCCGCCCGAGCGCGACAACGCGGCGCTGTGGCCACGGCTGTTGCCGCTGCTGGCCGATACGGCGATCAGGCCCACGCCGGCCGATGTCGCCTTCACGCGCGATGCATTTCTCGATCTGCTGAAGCTGCGCCAGAGTTCAAGCCTGTTCCGCCTGCGCAGCGCGGCCGACGTGCAGCAGCGCTTGACGCTGCACAACACAGGACCTGACCAGGTGCCCACCCTGATGGCTGGCCACCTCGACGGCCGCGGCCTGGCGGGTGCCGGGTTTGCGGAGCTGCTGTACCTCGTCAACACCGACAAGCGCAGCACGACGCTGCAATTGCCGGGCTTGCTCGGCCGGCCCTTCGTGCTGCACCCGGTACACCGCGCGCCCGGTGCAGCCGACGCGCGGCCGGCGCAGCAATCGCGCTGGGACGCCGCCAGCGGCACGGTGACGGTGCCGGCGCGCGCGGCGCTGGTCTACGTCGTTGAGTGAAGGACGGAGGAACGGGCGGAAGAACAGGCCGAGGAACAGGCCGAGGGACGGGCGGGGTGACGGGCGGGGTGACGGGCGGAGTGACGGGCGGAATGACGGGCGGAATGACGGCCCAGCCCAGCGCCGAACCTAGTGACCGTGCCGCGGCACCTCACCGGGCTTGAGCCGGTACACGGTGCCGCAGTACGGGCACTTGCCTTCGCCGGTGCTGGCCACGTCGATGAAGACCTTGGGGTGCGTGCTCCACAGGCTCATCTTCGGGTTGGGGCAGTGGATCACGCCAGGGCCGACGAGGTCGGCCGCTGCCAGTTCGACAACGGCAACGGGTGCGGGGTTCATGCGTGGCGGCATCGTGGCATCGGTGTCGCGGGCCATCAAACCGGCGTCAGCCACTCGGTGAACTTGGCGTTGCGGCCGTGCACGATGTCGAAGAAGGCGGCCTGGATTTTCTCGGTGATGGGGCCACGCCGTCCTGCGAATTCGCCGTTGCCCAGCTCGATGCGGTCCAGCTCGCGAATCGGCGTCACCTCGGCCGCCGTGCCGGTGAAAAAGGCCTCGTCGCAGATGTAGACCTCATCGCGCGTGATGCGCTTCTCGACCAGCTTGATGCCGAAGTCCTGGCAGATCGACAAGATCGTGTCGCGCGTGATGCCGTTGAGTGCGCCGGCGCTGAGGTCGGGTGTGTAGACCACGCCCTTCTTGATGATGAACAGGTTTTCGCCCGCGCCCTCGCTCACGAAGCCGCTGGCGTCCAGCAGCAGCGCTTCGTCGTAGCCGTCGTCGGTGGCTTCCATGTTGGCCAGGATGCTGTTGGTGTAGTTGCTCACCGCTTTGGCCTGCGTCATCGTGATGTTGACGTGGTGGCGCGTGTAGCTGCTGGTCTTGACGCGGATGCCGCGCTGCAGGCCCTCTTCACCGAGGTAGGCGCCCCACGGCCAAGCCGCGACCATCAGGTGGATGGTGTTGCCCTTGGGGCTGACACCGAGCTTGTTGTCGCCGATCCAGGTCAACGGGCGCAGATAACAGCTCTCCAGCTTGTTCTCGCGCACGACCTCGCACTGCGCGTCCATTACCTGCTGCTGCGTAAACGGAATCTTCATGCGCAAGATCTTGGCGCTGTTGAAGAGCCGCTCGGTGTGCTCCTGCAGCCGAAAAATGGCGGTGCCGCGCGCTGTCTTGTAAGCCCGCACGCCTTCGAAGGCACCGCACCCGTAATGCAGCGTGTGGCTCAGCACGTGGATCTTGGCGTCACGCCAGTCGACCAGCTGGCCGTCCATCCAGATCTTGCCGTCGCGGTCGGACATCGACATGGGGCTTCCTTTTTGCAGGTACGGATAACAGGGTCGCCGAGTTTAGGCGGGCGACTCCGGCGCTGGCGCCTGCTGCTGCCCCTGCGGCGCTTGCGGCGCTTGCGGCGCTTGCGGCGCTTGCGGCGCTTGTGGCGACTTCGGCCCTTGCTCTGTGTTCACCGCGCGTTGCAGCGTCCAGCGCAGCAGCCGGCCGGCCTGCATCTCCGCGCGCAGCGCATCGCCCGCCGCGTCGCGCCAGACAAAGGTTTCAGGCGTGTCGGCACACTGCGCGCCCAGGCTGCGCGTCAGCTTGATGATCTGCGCCAGCGGCAGGCCGGCGTGCAGCCGCGTGTGCAGCATCAGCGCGCTGTCGACATGGCCGACCGGCCGACCCGCGGCCATGCGCATCACGCGCAGCGCGCGGCTGAACTGCAGCAGCAGCCAGAACACGGTCACCGTGAGCGCCAGCACCACGCCCGGCCAGCCGTACAGCACCCAGCCCAGCGCCAAGGCCGCCGCCGCGCCGGCCCAGCCCAGCCACGCGGCGGGCGCCGTCAAGCCGCGCATGGCCTGCCGCAAAATTGCATCGATGGACCGTTTGCAGACATGGGTTATCAACCTGGACCGTGCGCCCGACCGCCTGGCGCGCATCACTCAACAGCTGCAACGCTTGAGCCTGCCCTACACGCGATTGAGCGCGGTGGATGCACAAACGCTGACGCCGCAGCAGCGCAGCGCACTGGACGAGCCGGCCTACCGCCGCAAACACGGCATGACGCCGGTGCTGGGCGAGCTGGGATGTTACTTGTCGCATGTGCTGGCCCTGCGCGCCTTCCTGGCCAGCCGGGCCCAGTTTGCGCTGGTGCTGGAAGACGACGTGCTGCTGCATGACACGCTGCCCGCGGTGCTGCAGGGGCTGATGGCGCAGCCGCAGCGCTGGGACGTTGCCAAGCTCTCGGCGGTGCACTCGGGCACACCGGTGGCGTATGCGCGCGTCGCGCCGGGCCACCAGCTGGCGGTGATGCTGAGCCGCTGCACCGGCTCCAGCGCCTACGTGCTCAACCGCAAGGCGGCCACGGCCTATGTGCAGGGGCTGCTGCCGATGAGCCTGCCCTACGACCATGTGTTCGATCAGGGCTGGCGCTTCGGCCTCAAGTTCCGCCTCGTCACACCTACGCCGTGCGCGCACGACGAGGCCATCGCATCGACCATCGTCACGCCGCCCGGCCTGCGCCGCAAGTTCCACTGGACACGCCGGCTGCCGGCGTTCGCCTATCGCATGGTCAACGAGTTGCGGCGGGTGGCCTACGGAGTGACGCAGGCGCTGCGCGAGCGACTGCAGTTCGGCCGGTGATCTTCGGTTTGTGATCGCCGTCGTTTTGAACAGCCCGCGCTGTTCAGGCCTTGAACACGCGGCTTTCGATGTCCTGCAGCAGCCGCGCTGGCAGCCGCTGCAGCATGAAGCGGATGGCCAGCGGCACCAGCACGACATCGTCGACCAAACCGATGACCGGCAGCACGTCGGGCAGCAGATCGATCGGCGAGATCACGTACAGCAGCACCAGTGCCACCGCCGGCTTCAGCCAGCCCGGCGCCAACGGGTGGCGCAACGCACGCCACAGCAGACGGGCATCACCGCGGATCACGGTCCACAGCAGCGACAGGCGTTTGAACATGGTTTCAGCTCCTTCAGGGCAATCGATCTGCAGCGCTCAACGTGGGTGCGGCGCGCGCGATGACAAGAGCGACGAGCCTACAACCCGCGCACGATCTCGATGGCTTGCTCAATGCGATCGACCGCGTGCACGGTGAGGCCTTCGATGGCCTTCTTCGGCGCGTTGGCGCGCGGCACCACGGCCGTGCTGAAACCGAGCTTGGCGGCCTCTTTCAGCCGCTCCTGGCCGCGCGGCGCGGGGCGCACCTCACCGGCCAGGCCGACCTCACCGAAGGCCACGAAGCCACGCGGCAAGGCGCGCCCGCGCAGGCTGCCCTGAATTGCCAGCAGCACCGCCAGATCGGCCGCCGGCTCGACGATGCGCACACCGCCGACGGCGTTGACGAACACATCCTGGTCCATGCAGGCCACACCGGCGTGGCGGTGCAGCACGGCCAGCAGCATGGCCAGGCGGTCACGGTCCAGGCCAACGCTCAAGCGCCGCGGGCTCGGGCCACCGCTGTCCACCAGCGCCTGAATTTCCACCAGCAGCGGGCGCGTGCCTTCCAGCGTCACCAGCACGCAGCTGCCGGGCACCGGCTCGCCGTGCGTCGACAGGAAAATCGCACTCGGGTTGCTGACGCCCTTCAGGCCGCGCTCGGTCATCGCGAAGACACCGATCTCGTTGACCGCACCGAAGCGGTTCTTGATCGCGCGCACGAGGCGAAAGCTGCTGTGTGTATCGCCCTCGAAGTACAGCACCGTGTCGACGATGTGCTCCAGCACGCGCGGCCCGGCCAGCGCGCCTTCCTTGGTGACGTGGCCCACCAGCACCACGGTGCAGCCACGCGTCTTGGCCACGCGCGTCAGCTGCGCCGCACATTCGCGTACCTGCGCCACCGAGCCGGGTGCGGAGTTGAGCTGGTCGGAGTAGACGGTCTGGATCGAATCGATAACGCAGAAAGCCGGCTCGCCGTCAGCGAATTCGCTGTTGATGGCCGCGATGATTTTTTCCAGCTGAATTTCGGCCAGTACCCGCACTGCCGTGCCGGCCAGGCCCAGCCGGCGCGAGCGCAGCGCGATCTGCGCACCGCTTTCTTCACCGGTGACATACAGCACCTTCATCTGCGCCGACAACGCGTCCACGGCCTGCAGCAGCAGCGTGCTCTTGCCGATGCCGGGGTCACCGCCGATCAGCACCACCGCGCCTTCGACGATGCCGCCGCCGAGCACGCGGTCGAGCTCCTCCTGGCCGGTGGGCGTGCGCACGACATCGGCCGCGTCGATCTCCGACAGCGTGGCCACGGCCTGGCTCTTGGCCAGACTCTGGAAGCGGTTGTTGCGGGTGCTGCCAGGTACTTCGGCCACGCTCTCGTCCAGCGTGTTCCAGGCCTTGCAGTGCGGGCACTGGCCCAGCCACTTGGCGCTGGTGCCGCCGCAGTCACGGCAGGTGTAGATCGTCTTCGCGGTGGCCATGGCCGCATTGTCGTGCGGCATGCAGCATGCAGCGTGCAGCGTGCAGCGTGCAGCGCACGGCGTACGGGCTGATCAGGCGCTCAGCCGTCGCGCGTGAAATCGCGCTCCGCGCCTTTGCCAGCCGTTCGACGCCTTCCGGCGTCTCACGCGCGGGCTCAGCCGTCGCGCACGCGGCCGCGGCTGGCCTTGACTTGCGCGCGCACGGCCTTGCCTTCGAGACGCCGCTGTTTGGAGCCGTACGTCGGCTTGGTGGCGCGCCGCGGCAAAGGCGGGGTTGCAGCGTCGTCGACCATGTCCTGCAGCCGCGCCAGCGCAGCAGCGCGGTTCATCGGCAGGCTGCGGCTTTCCTGCGCCTTGATGACGACGACACCGTCGTCGCTGATGCGCTGGTCGCGCTGTGCCAGCAAGCGGGCTTTCACGTCGGCCGGCAGCGACGACGCGTGGATATCGAAGCGCAGGTGCGCTGCACTGGACACCTTGTTGACGTTCTGTCCGCCCGCGCCCTGCGCGCGTACGGCGGTGAAGTCGACCTCGGCTGCATCCACCATGACGCGCCGCGCTGCGCTCATCGATGCCCCCTGAGGCCTGCGGCCGGTCCCGCCAAGCGGAAATGAGCGCTGGTCAAAGCCGGCGCGCTCGCCACGGAAAGCCAGCGCAGATCAACCTTGGGTCGAAGAACCCTTGCCGCGCAGCTTGCTGACGACGAACAGCAGCGCAATGGCGGCCACGACCGATGCGATCCAGCCAGCCGGTTGCCCCGGCGCATACCAGCCCAGCGCCTGCCCGACCAGCCCGGCCAGGACCGAGCCGGCGATGCCGAGTACGCAGGTCAGGATCCAGCCCATCTTTTGTTCGCCGGGTAGCAGCCCGCGGGCCAGTGCGCCGACGATGAGGCCGATGAAGATGCTGGTGATGATGCTCATGGGGTTGCCGTTGTCGGTGAATAGATAAGCGGCTCAAGCCGATGCGGCGGTATCCGCGTGGATCGGCACCCGCGGCGCCACCGCGCACATCAGTTCGTAGCCGATCGTAGCGGCTGCCCGCGCCACCTCGTCGATGGTCAGCACGGCGCCGTTGGCAGCCCGGCCCCACAGCACGACCTCACTGCCGATGCCGCTGGACATCAGTGCCGGCGCCGACAGATCCAGTGCCAGCATGTCCATCGAGACCCGGCCCACCGTCGTGCTGCGTTGCCCGTCCACCAGCACGGGCGCACCGTGCTGCTGAGTCACCAGCACGGGCGCACCGTGCTGCTGAGTCACCAGCACGGGCGCGCCGTGCTGCTGAGCCACCAGCACGGGCGCGCCGCTGCCCGCGTGGCGCGGGTAGCCGTCGGCATAACCGCAGGCGGCAATGCCGATGCGCATCGACCGCTCGGCGCGATAGGCGCTGCCGTAGCCGACCGTGTCACCGGGCTGCAGCATCTGCGTGGCGATCACGCGGGTGCGCAGCGTCATCGTCGGCTGCAGGCCCCAGTGCAGGCTGTCGTGCTCGGGGTAGTCCGGCGCGCTGCCATAGCTCAGGATGCCGGCGCGCACCCAGTCGTTGCGCACGGCTCCCGCACCCGCATCGGCACCGTGGCGCAGCAGCGCTGCACTGTTGGACAGGCTGCGTTCGCCGGGCAGGTCGGCCGTGGTGCTGTCGAAGAGCGCGATTTGATGCGCGATGCCACGCGCGCCATCGGCATCCGAGAAGTGCGTCATCAGCGAAATCTCGTCGACCTGCGGCAGCGCCGCCAGCCGCGCGTAGGCGCTGCGCGTGCTGGCCGTGGCGAAGCCCAGGCGGTTCATGCCGCTGTTCATCTTGAGGAAGACGCGGTGCGGTTGCTGCGTCTTGTGCGCAGCCAGCCAGTCGATCTGCTCGCTCTGGTGCACCACATGCCACAGGTTCAGGCGCGAGCACAGTTCCAGGTCGCGCGGCTCGAAGCAGCCTTCCAGCAGCAGCACCGGGCCGCGCCAGCCGAGCGTGCGGAGCGCTGAAGCTTCAGCCAGATCGAGCAGCGCAAAACCGTCGGCGCCGCGCAGGCCTTCGAAGGCCCGCTCGATGCCGTGGCCGTAGGCGTTGGCCTTGACCACCGCCCACACGCGCGCACCCTGCGCGTGGGCGCGTGCCACGCCCAGGTTGTGCGCCAGTGCTGCGGGGTGGACGACGGCTTCGATCGGACGCGGCATGCGGGTCGGCTTTCTGGGCTTTTACGGTAGGGATTGACCGCATAAAGCCCATGCTATAACCCGCGCGCTCAAAGTCCCCCAACGTTACCCGGAGACATCGCGGCGGCCACCCGGCCAGCCGCAGCGCAGCGCGCGACACGATGAAAAAAGGTTTTTCGACCATCATGTCGGCGCAGTTTTTCAGCTCGCTTGCCGACAACGCACTGCTCGTCGCCGCCGTCGAACTGCTGCGTCTCTCACAAGCCCCGGCCTGGCAGACGCCGGCACTGGCGCCGATGTTTGCGCTGTTCTATGTCGTGCTGGCGCCCTTCGTCGGCGCCTTCGCTGATGCGATACCCAAGGGCCGCGTCATGTTCATCAGCAACACCATCAAGGTCGTGGGCTGTTTGATGATGCTGTTCGGCAGCCACCCGCTGGTGGCCTACGCCGTGGTCGGCCTGGGTGCTGCGGCGTATTCACCGGCCAAGTACGGCATCCTGACGGAGCTGCTGCCGGCGTCACTGCTGGTCAAGGGCAACGGCTGGATCGAAGGCCTCACGGTGGGCTCCATCGTGCTGGGCATTTTGCTGGGCGGGCAACTGGTGGGGGCCAAGCTGTCGGGCCCGCTGCTGAACATCGACATGCCGATGCTGCAGACCTCGATCGACACCGCGCCGGAAGCCGCCATTTCGGTCATCGTGTTCCTGTACCTGATCGCCGCCGTCTTTAATCTGTTCATTCCGCGCACCACGGCGCCGCTGCAGTCCTTCGAACGCAATGTCGCCCTGCTGGTGCGTGACTTCTCGCAGTGCAATGCGCGCCTGTGGGCCGACAAGCTGGGCCAGATCTCGCTGGCCACGACGACGCTGCTGTGGGGCATCTTCGGCAACCTCCGTTTGATCGTCTTTGCCTGGGCCGCTGCAGCGCTGGGCTACGGCACGACGCAGGCTTCCAGCCTGGCTGGCGTGGTCATCATCGGCTCGGTGTTCGGCGCCGTGACGGCGTCGATGACGATGCGGCTGGACCGTGCCACCAGCGTGATCCCGATGGCCATCGTCGTCGGCTTCCTGATGATCGGCCTGGTATTCATCAGCAACGTCTGGGTGGCGGCGCCCTTTCTGGTGCTGCTGGGCGCGCTGTGCGGCTTTTTGATCGTGCCGATGAACGCGCTGCTGCAGCACCGCGGCCATAACCTGATGGGCGCCGGCCGATCCATCGCAGTGCAGAACTTCAACGAGCAGGCCTGCATCCTGGGCCTGGGCGCTTTCTATGCCGGCATGACCAAGTTCGGCATTTCGGCCTTCGGCGCGATCACGCTGTTCGGCCTGCTGGTGGCTGTGACGATGGAGTTGATCCGGCGCTGGCATCGGCGCAACACGGTGCTGCACCGCGAAGAGGTCGAGCGGCTGCTGACCATCGCGCGCAGCGATCACCCCTGAAGGCGGCTGCCGTGACACGGCACGCGGTGCTCTGGCCGGCGCTCGCGCTGAGCTTCAACGCCTTCACCTGGGGCGTGTCGTGGTGGCCTTTTCGGCAGTTGCAGGCGGCCGGGCTGCACCCGCTATGGGCCACGGCGCTGATCTACACCGCAACCGTGCTGGCCATCACGCTGTGGCGGCCGGTAGCCTGGCGCGATCTGTGGCGGGCCCGCCCGCTGTGGGTGCTGGTGCTGGCCGCCGGCATCACCAACGCCACCTTCAACTGGGCAGTCACGATCGGCGACGTGGTGCGCATCGTGCTGCTGTTTTATCTGATGCCGCTGTGGGCCGTGCTGCTGGCCCGCGTGCTTCTGCACGAGCCGCTGACCCCGCTGGCGCTGCTGCGCGTGGTGCTGGCACTGGCCGGTGCTGCCATCGTGTTGTGGCCGGCCGGCCAGGGCCCGGCGGCATTGCCGGTACCGCGCAACCTGCCGGAGTGGCTGGCGGTGCTGGGCGGCTTCAGCTTTGCGCTCAACAACGTGATGCTGCGGCGTGAAGCGCACCGGCCCGAAGCGGCGCGTGCCTTGGCAATGTTTCTGGGCGGCGCGGTGGTGGCCGGGGTGCTGGCGACTGGGCTGACCCTGCAAGGCAGCGTGCCGCTGCCGCCGCCACTGGCACCGGGCTGGGTGCTGGGCGCGTTGGCGCTGGCGCTGGCCTTCCTGGTCGGCAACCTTGCGCTGCAGTACGGCGCAGCACGCCTGCCGGCCAACATCACCGCGGTGGTGATGATCAGCGAGGTGCTGTTTGCCAGCCTGTCGGCGGTGTTGTTGGGTGCCGGCAGCGTGACGCCGGCGCTGCTGCTGGGCGGCGCGCTAATCATCGGCGCCAGCCTGCTGGCTGCCCGCGGCTAGGCGCCGGCGGCGCGTTGCGCCCACCGCCGATCAGCCGTCAGCCGTCAGCCCGTCAGCCCGTCAGCCCGGCGCGGCGATAACATCCCGCGGCGCTGCGCAGGCTTGTCGCGCGGTAGAAAAGTCCTCTCCAACCCGCTGAAAGAAACCATGGCCGCCAGCAGCGTCTACGACTTCGATGCCGTGTCGATTACAGGCCAGCCGGCGCAGTTGTCGACGCAACGCGGCAAGGTGCTGCTGATCGTCAACACCGCCAGCGCCTGCGGCTTCACGCCGCAGTTCGAGGGGCTGGAGCAGCTGTGGCAGGACTACGCCGACCGCGGCCTGGCGGTGGTGGGATTCCCGAGCAATGAGTTCGGCGGCCAGGACCCGGGCGGCAACGAGCAGATCGCGTCGTTCTGCGAGGTCAACTACGGCGTGAGCTTCCCGATGATGGCCAAGGTGCAGGTCAACGGCGCCGCTGCGCATCCCTTGTGGCAGTGGCTGAAGGCGCAGGCGCCGGGGCTGCTGGGCAGCCAGGGCGTCAAGTGGAACTTCACGAAGTTTCTCGTCGGTCGCGACGGCGGTGTGATCAAGCGCTATGCGCCCACCGACACGCCGCAATCGATGCGCGCCGACATCGAAAAGGCGCTTGCAGCATGACGCTGTTCAGCCACCTGGAGCCCTACGCGGGTGACCCGATCCTGAGCCTGAACGACGCCTTCCAGAAGGACCAGCGCACGGACAAGGTCAACCTGTCGATCGGCATCTACTTCGACGACGCCGGCCGCATTCCGGTGCTGGACTGCGTGCGCCAGGCCGAAACGCAGATGCTGGCTGAGGCCGGCACCAAGAGCTACCTGCCGATCGAAGGTTCGGCTGCCATGCGCTCTGCCGTGCAGGCGCTTCTGTTCGGCGCCACGCATGAGGCCGTTGTAAGCCAGCGCATCGCCACGCTGCAGACCATCGGCTCCAGCGGCGGCCTGAAGGTGGGCGCTGATTTCATCAAGCGCTGGCTGCCGGGCAGCGCGGCTTGGGTCAGCGACCCGACCTGGGACAACCACCGCGCGATGTTCGAAGGCGCCGGCATCGCGGTCCACACCTACCCGTACCACGACGCTGCGACCGGCGGCCTGCGCTTCGACGCGATGCTGGCCACGCTGCAAGCGCTGCCGCCCCGCAGCGTGGTGTTACTGCACGCCTGTTGCCACAACCCGACCGGCGTCGATCTGAGTCCTGCGCAATGGGCGCAGCTGATCCCGGTGCTGCAAGAGCGCGCGCTGCTGCCGTATCTGGATTTGGCCTATCAAGGTTATGGCGACGGCATCGAAGAAGACGCTTTTGCGGCGCGCGCGCTGGCCGCTGCGGGCCAAAGTTTTTTCATCGCCAACTCCTTCAGCAAAAGCATGAGCGTCTATGGCGAGCGGGCCGGCGCTTTGAGTGTGGTGTGCGGCAGCGCAGCGGAAGCCGAGCTGGTGCTGGGCCAGTTGAAAGCGACGGTGCGGCGCAACTATTCCAGCCCCGGCATCCACGCCGCCGGCATCGTCAGCCGTGTGCTCGGCGAGCCTGCGCTGCGCAGCAGCTGGGAAGCCGACGTGGCTGCGATGCGTGAGCGCATCCAGGGCATGCGGCGCAGCCTGCACACGCGGCTGACCGCGCTGCGGCCTGGGCATGACTTTGGCTACCTGCTCAGCCAGCGCGGCATGTTCAGCTACACCGGCCTGAGCACGGCGCAGGTCGACCGGTTGCGCGCGGACTTCGGCGTTTACCTGGTGCGCAGCGGCCGAATCTGTGTGGCCGGGCTCAACAGCGGCAACCTCGAGCGCACGGCAGCGGCCATGGCCGCGGTGATTTGAAGCAGCAAGCCGCTGCGCTGAGGTGCCGCGGCCCCACGACCGCCACGGGTGCACCGCTGGCCAGCGGGGTGCTTAGGCTGCAGCCGAGCCAGCGTTGGGGCTAAGGCCGACTTCGCCCCTGACGCCGGGGCAGATGCAGATGCAGATGCAGATTTGGATGTGGATGCGGATGCGGATGCAGATACCGCTGCAGACGCAGACGCAGACGCCAAGGCTTAGGCCGCGTCCGAGACCCATCGTCGATGCCGATCGCACATGGGTGACTTGCTTAACTGTCATTGGCATGGATAAGGGATAACCCTTACATTCGGGGTCTGCTTGGATTCGCCGAGCCCCTGTAGCTGTAGAGAGCCACCTATGACCACGATCACTGTCCGCACCCCTGCCACCGTACGCGCGCCGCGCGGCGCCGCCTGGGCCGCCGACATCTTTGCAGCCGGGCTCAACGCCTGGCGCCTGGCCGCCGAAGGCCGCCAGCAACGCCTGGCGACGTCTACGCGCCAGCGCGAAGCCGCCGAGGTACGCCGCCTGGCTCAGCAGATGATGGCCATGGATTCGCGCTTTGCCGCTGACCTGTTTGCGGCGGCCGACCGTCACGAGCGCTGAGCCGCTGAACGTCTGACTTGCAGCGCTTTCAGCCGCTGTGGCTGAAGGCGCGCACCATCAAGCCGCCCGCCGTTGCGGCTGTGCCGGCAGCAGTTGTGAGAACAGGTCTTTGGGGTTGTCCAGCGTCGGAATCAGATGGACGTGCTGACCGAGGCCGAGGTCGGCTGCCAGTTTGGCCATCAGGCGCAGCGCGGAGAAGTCCTCCAGCGCAAAACCGACCGAGTCGAAGACCGTGATGTCGTCAGCCGTCAGCCGGCCCGCCGCCCGCCCGGCCAGCACCTGCCACAGCTCCGTCACCGCGAAGTCGCTGGCCATTTGCTGCGAGTCGCCTTCGATGCGCGTCTGCGGTTCGTATTCGACGAAGACGCGGGCGGCTTGCAGAACGCCGGGCGCCAGCTCGGTCTTGCCAGGGCAGTCACCGCCCACGGCGTTGAGGTGCATGCCAGCCTCCAGCAGACCGGCATCGATGATCACCGCGTTGCGCTTGTCGGCCGTCACCGTGGTGACGATGTCGGCACCGCGCACCGCGCTGGCTATGTCAGCGCACACTTGCACGCGCAGGCCCGGAGCAACGTGCAGATTGCGCAGAAGCTTGGCGCCGGCGCGAGCGTCGGTGTCGTACAGCCGCAGGGTGTCGATGCCCAACAAGTGGTGAAAAGCGAGTGCTTGAAACTCGCTTTGCGCGCCGTTGCCAATCAAAGCCATGCTGCGGGAGCCGCGCCGGGCCAACACGCGCGCTGCCATCACCGACGTGGCGGCGGTGCGCATCGCGGTGGTCAGCGTCAGCTCGCTCAGCACGACCGGCCGGCCGGTGGCGACGTCGGCCAGCACGCCGAAGGCCATCACCGTCGGCAACCCCAGGCGGCTGTTGCCGGGGTGGCCGTTGACGTATTTGAAGCTGTAGTGCACGGCATCGGCCACCGGCATCAACTCGATCACACCGGTGGAAGAGTGGGCAGCGACGCGGGCCACTTTGTCGAACTCCGGCCAGCGCAGGAAGTCGGCCGTGATGGCCGTCTCCAGCCGCTCCAGTACCGCCGGCAGTCCGTGGGCGGCGACGATGCAAGCAATGTCGTTGGGGGTCAGCAGCGTGGTCATGGCCATCCTCTTTGGTATCGACGCGCATTGTTCTGACGGCGGCAGTCAGTGAGAAGCGCAACAAGTGCTGCAGCTTGCACAGGCTTTTGGTCGTTTGTACAACGGGCAATGACAAAATGCTGCAATGGACTCCACGGATCTCAAACTGCTGGGCCTGTTGCGGCAGGACGCCCGGGCCAGCGTTGCCATGCTGGCCGGCAAACTCGGCGTCTCCCGCGGGACCGTCAGCAATCGCATCCGCAAGCTCGAAGACGACGGCGTGCTGGTCGGCTACACCGTGTTGCTGCGGCCCGACGCGCAAACCCAGCGCATCACGGCCTGGATGAGCATCACGGTCGAAGGCAACCAGACCCGTGCCGTGATCAGCACGCTGCTGGGTGAGCCCGGCGTGGCGGCGCTGCACGACACCAACGGCCGCTGGGACTTGCTGGCCGAGTTGCGCGCCGGCAACCTGGCCGAGTTGGCCGAGGTGCTGGAGCGCGTGCGCCTGATCAAGGGCATCGGCAGCACCGAAACCAGCATTCACCTGCAGAGCTACAAGATCAGCTGAGCGTTTCCAACGACGCCCGAATGCCGGATTCCGTTGCGAGTTGGCTCAGCGTAAGTCGGGCAGCGCGCTACTCAACCTTCTGCAGATAGCCAGAAAACGCGAGTCGCCGGAACCATTGATTGCCGTGGAACCGGCTCTGCCGGGCCACTACCGGCGGTGCACTCTTGAGGGGGCTGAGCGGGACCGCAACAGTCCGGGGGACTGCTGCGCGCCAGCGAAAGCCTAGCCGCCGTCGGGCGTGGGCTAGATGCACCGCCCGCCGTCGACCTCCATGCACACGCCGGTGATCATGCTGGCCTCGTCGCTGCACAGAAAACACGCCGCGTTGCCCAGGTCCTCGGGTGTCGAGAAGCGCCCGATTGGAATCGTCGACAGGAACTTGGCGCGCATCTCGGGCGTGTCCTGCCCCATAAAACTTTTCAGCAGCGGTGTCTCGCCGGCCACGGGGTTCAATGCCACGACGCGTATGCCGCTGGGCGCCAACTCCACCGCGTTGGCACGCGTGGCGGTGATGACCCAGCCCTTGCTGGCGTTGTACCAAGCCAGGCGCGGCCGCGGGCTGACCCCGGCGGTGCTGGCCATGTTGAGGACGACACCGCGAATGCCCCGCACACCAGGCGCGTTAGCCTTCAAACGCGGCACGACTTCGCGCATCGCCAGGTAGATGGCCTTCATGTTGACCGCAACGATGCGGTCGAAGTCGTCTTCGCTCACGTCCTCCAGCGGCTGCGGTAAGTGCGTTACACCGGCGTTGTTGACGAGGATGTCGATGCGGCCGAAGTGCTGCTCGGCGGCTTCCATCATGGTCTTCACGTCGGCGGCCTGGCCGACGTCCACGCGCAGCCCGCGCGCTGCCGCACCCAGGGCCGCAGCCACGTCCAAAGCGGCCTGCAGGTTCAGGTCGGCGACCACCACCTGCGCGCCTTCGGCAACGAACTTTTTGCAGATGCCTGCGCCGAAGCCGGAGCCGCCACCGGTGACGATGGCCACCTTGCCGTCGAGCCGGCCAGGCCTTGGGTGTGCGCTGTTCATGCTGTCTCCGCCAGGATGTTCTTGAAGGGTTTGCGGTTCTTCCAGTGGTAGGTACCGAAGTCGCGCGTGTCGGTGCTCAGGATACGTCCGTGGCCCAGGTGCTCGGCCAGCAGCACCAGGCTCGCATCGGCAAGGTCCATCGGCAGGCTGGCGTACTTGCGCAACAACACCGGCACCCGCGTCAGCGCTTCGGGCGGCGGATTCCAGATCTGCACGTGCCCTTGCTGCACATCGTCCATCAGCACCGCCACTGGCTCGGCGCCGATGCGCCGCAGCAGCAGGTGGCCGGCCTCGGTCAGCACCGGCCAGGTCGTCAGCCAGCCTTCCGCTACGGTATGGCGCTGCGCCAGCGCGCGGCCGTGCCAGGCATCGCTGGCGTCAGCCAGTGCATACAGAAAGCCACTGTCGACAGCCAGCATGCGGTGCCGTCAGGGCTTGCGCCGCCGGGCGGATTTGGATGCGGATGCAGATGCGGACGGGCAAGTCGACGGCGGATGTCGAGGCGGGTGCTGCGCGAACTTGGCGTCAAGCACTTCGGCCAGTGCGGCCTTGACGCTGGAAGCGGTGTCGCTGCGCCCGCTGCGCCAGGCGCCATCGGCGGCCAGCGCCAGAAAGCGGCTTGGCTTGCGCTGCGCGCCCTGCTGGGCCTGAACGTGGGCGTGATAGTGCGCCACGCTTTCGCGCACGACATGGCTGACGCTGGCGTTGGTCAACTCGACGAGCTCATCGAGCTGCTGCTGGGTTGCCGGGTCGATGCGGGCGTTGACGCGCGACGGAGTCGAGGAG
>JAJAZC010000083.1 GCA_026785885.1 Rubrivivax sp. | reverse complement strand
CGACATTCGAACCACCAAACGAGCGGACCTCGCGGGTCGTGCCGAGCATTTGCTCAATGGGGGTACCAAATGCGCCCTGAATTACGCGAGCAATGGCTGCTGACGGTTGCTCTCAGCCAGCTTGGTCACGGATCCAGGTTGACTTCAGAGCAAGACCCCACCTATTGGCTGTTCTACATCACCAACGTCGTCGACGCGCTCGATGAGGAACAGTCGGAGCTTGTGCGGTTCCGTGACGGCGGCGTAATGCGCATTGCGAGTTACACCTTCAAGCCCGAAGCCGTGCGCGACCAGTGGCTGTTCACGCTCCCCCAACGCCCCGGCTGCAACCGCTGTGTGACCGACCGCTTCGTTGACCTGGTGCGCGAGCATCAACTCACCGGCTTCGGATTTAAGCTGCTGTGGAGCGATGAATTAGCACCCGCGGCCAAAGCAGCCTAATTGAATCCAAGGAGATGCGCATGAATTTACGACACCTGTTTTCGTTTTTATTGCTGAGTGCAACGCTGGCTTTGGCGGCCTGCGCCGGCGGCCCCAGCGTTTCAATGACCGCCGCGGACCGCACGGCCATCAAGCAGGTTGCGGTCCTTGGCGACATCAAGCTGCCGGACGCCTTTTCGTACCAGGAGCGCGGCGCCGGCGCGGGTGCCATGTTCGGCCTTATCGGCGCGCTCGCGGAAGCATCTGCTCGCTCGTCCGCGCCGCCCAGCGAAGCAGCGCAGATGCAGGCACTGATCAAATCCAACGACATTGTTGTGGGCAACATCTTGCGCGCCGAGTTCATTCGGGCGGCCAACGCACGCGACGGGATTCGATTTGCTGACAGCGCAGCAGCGGCTGATGCCGATCTGACATTGACGGTCAACATGTTCGGCTTTCATCGCGCCCACGTTCTGGGCGCGCAGCTGTATCCCATCTACAACGTCACTGCGTCGATGAAACGCCGCGATGGGGTGGTTCTCTGGCAGAAGACCGACTACCTCATGCCCACCAGCCTCATCGAAGAGACCGGCTTTTCCTTTTCCGAGTACCAGCAAGACCCCGCCAAGCTGCGCACTGCGCTGACGCGCACTGCCGCTTCGTTGATGAGTTTGCTCGCAGACAAGTTGCCGAGCTGAAGTCCGCGTTGCGCGCTGGTTGCCGAGCCGGCGCTGTAGCGCCCGGGTGATGACTGGCGATCGCTGGCAGTTGCTGGCGAACGCTGGCCAACGCTGGCGATCGCCGCCAATAGGCTGCGGCGCACAGAACCCGGTTCCCATCGACATGCTCGGGCGCACCCCAGCGGGGGCACAGCACAGCTTCCCGCGTCACGTTGTGCACGCTGCAATCCGGGCTCCATCGCAGAGGAGTCCGCGCCATGCCCAACCCCATAGCCGCCGCCAACAGCACCAGTGCAGCAGCCGATGCAGCGCGTGTCGCGGCACTGTCCGACAACACCGGCCAGGCTGCTTGACAGCAGCCGGCAGCTGGGTGTTCTGAACCCTGAACTGCTGGCCCGTGAACTGGCGCAAGCTGCGCTGAAGGACCCCAAAGCCGCGGGCAACCTGCCAGCTGAAATCAAAGGCGCGCTGTCGGCGGCTGACCAGAGGAAGCTCACCACCGAGTTGGCTGAAGAGATCGACAGCAAGCTCGCTGCACAAGACAACCAGCAGGCCAAGGCGCATGCCGACGACATTGCCAAGCAGAAGGCCGGCCTGGCGCTGGACCTGGTGCAGATCGGCCTGTCGGTGGCCGGCACCTTCGACCCCATGCCGGTCTCCGACGGACTCGACGGCTTGATCTCGCTGTTAAGCGGGGATTTCCTGGCGCCGGTATCAGCGTCGTCAACATGGTCCGGTACATCGGCGATGCGGCCGGGCTCGGCAAGCTCGGCAAATTTGCCGAGACCATTGCCAAGGCGGTGGACCTGGTCAAGGCCGATCTGGCGTTTGCCGCGGCCATCAAGCCGGCGTTAGACCAGCTGGCTGCTGCGCTAAAACAAGTGCCGCTGGATGCTCTGCCTAGACCGGCACGGGAGGCCATCGCATCGATGCAGAGCAAGCTCGACGAGTTTGCTGTACCTGCCGCCAAGCGCGGTGCGGAAGGGGTAGTTCCGCACGCGGTGAAGGTCACGCCCGACGCGAAAGGCTCGATCAACGGCCTGCCCAACGCCAGCTTCCATGCACCGCGCTTTATAGAGTGGGTCGACAGTGGCGGCACGGTGTACTTCGACGAAGCCACCGACACGTTTGTCCACACCAAGACGATTGAGACCTCCGGGCACGGCACCAACCAGGTCGACATCACCTACCGCGAGGGCAAAGACGGCATCGCACGGCCGGACTTCACCGCCTACACGCGCAGCATCGTGCAAATCCCGACCTCGCTGCCCAAGGACTACGCGGTTCACTTTAAGGCCGCCAACGAAGCGCTGGGCAACAAGCTGCGAGCCGACGCGAAGCTGGCCGACAAATTGGGTCTGACCGCAGAGCAAGCCCCCCTCATCACGGAACAGCCGCCCGGCAGGAAAAGCTAACCCATCCATGCACCGCGCCTTGCAGCGCCAGGACTGGGCCAGCTTCGCCCGTGCCTACAACGGACCGGGTTACGCGCAGAACAACTACGACACCAAGATCGCTGCGGAATACAACCGGCTCAGTCGCCAGCTCAAGGTTTGGTGCAGCCGTTGGGTCGGCCAATGGCTCGAAGATCGGCTCGATCATTAACTTGACCATTAGCTCGTCTATCAGCTCGTCTATAGCTTGGTCATGAGCTCGGTCATGAGTTCGGCCACTTGCTCGGCCACCTACTCGGCCACTAGCTCGGCCACTAACTCGGCCACTAGCCCGGTCATCGATTCAGCGTTTGACCCAGCTGTGGTGTCGGTGGCTCGTGCGGCTGCCAAATCAGCACTTCCTGCAGCATTCAAGCGGCTTTGCGCTGCGCTGCGCTGTCGCTGGCTGGCGTTGTTTGCTGCGCCGGCAACGTGAACGCGCAGGCCGGTTACGACCCGCAGACTTCGGTCAGCAGCAGCGTTGCTGCCGACCCGGCCGCGTTGCTGCGGCGGTTGCTGTACAGCGGCGACACGCTGCTGCACGCCCAGCAGGCCGTGCCTTTTGGCGCATACGAAGGTGGCACGTTGCTGGTGCTGTCGCGGACGACAGCGGTGCGCACTGCCGATCAGGCCGGTAAGCGGGGCCCGAATCGTCGGTCACAGGCCGCTGCATCGGGCCGGACAGCCGATCAGCCTGCTTCGACGGCTTGCACTGCCAATCCAGCCGCTAAAACGGCCCGAATGCACTTGCCGGATCGAGCGCCGGAAACACCGAATCCAGCCCGCGGCGCAGTTGGCGGCGACGCTGCTGTTGCTCCGGCGCGGTGCCGGCCAGCAAGCTGAAGACCGGTGCGCGCAGCAGCCACAAATCCACCGGCTCACCAGCCGCGCGCACTTGGGTGCGCAGCCATTCAGCATCGTCGGCCTGCTCCAGCGCGGCCAGAAAACTCAGCTTCAGATCGACGAAGACCTGGCGTGCCGCCAGCCGCGCGCCGCGGTCCCCCGGCAAGCCAGCGCCTGGCAAGCCGGCGCCGGGGCTAAAGTGACGGGGTGCGGCGCTGGTGGGCATGGCGTGGGCAGGTGGCAGGGGCACGGGCACGTGACGCAGGTTGGTCATCAGGTCGGATCAGCAGGCGGGGCGTATAGGCAGCCCGTCAGAGCGGCGCGAACTGCGAGCGCGGAGCGCGCGCCGGAAAGTGGCGGTTGACCAGCAGCATGCGCTGCTCGGCCTGCGCCTGGCTGTGCGCGATGCCGACAACGCGGTACAGCTCCGAGCGCGCATGCCACAGCTCGCGCAGCGAGCGGGCTTCGTGCAGGCGCACACGCAGGCGGTCGGCGTCGTCACCGCCGATGTCGGCCAGTGCAGCCAGAAATTCGGTGCGCACCTTCGGCAACTGGCTGAGCGAAGGCGACACATCCTGCGGCGAAGGCGCCAGCAGCCAGAACATGAAGCGCTGCCAGGCCGAGCTCGGCGGCTGGCGCAATGACGGGGGCACCGATTCCAGACGCCCACCGGGGGCTCCCATCAGCGTTGAACGGCGGCCCCAACGGGCCAGGACGAGATGCGGTCTCATAGTGTTTGTGATATCGGACACCCGGCGGCAAACCTGAGCGCTCATCGTCGCGCCGAGCGCCGGTAGCCAAAGGCCGAGAAGCGGGCGCTTGGGCTGGCAATTCGCTGCGGTGACGTAACCGGGGTGCCCGTTGACCTTGCCGGCGGGTCAGCGTGGCGCCGACGCTGTCAGCGCAAGCCGAGCTGGCAGCATCGGCTATCACCCTGACGCGGCCAGCCTGTACAGCCAATGCCTGAGCCGTCGCGCAGGCCGGTGCGCGGGCTGTTTGTTGCGCCCTGACTGCGTGGCCGAACGGGTGGCCGACTGCGTGGCCGACAGCGTGGCGAATTGCGTGGCCGATTGCGCGACAAATCGCGCGGCTCGCTGCGAGGGCCGATGACCGTCCCGTGCCTAGCCCACCCCCGAGCCAGCGCCCGGGCCGCCGGACTACACCGTGCCGTACTGCTGCTTGCGCGCGGCCGTGTAATCCCACCACGGCCGTGCCGCAGCGCCGCGCATGAAGTCGCAGGCAGCCATGAAGGTGTCCAGCACACACGGGTCCTGGCGCTTGCCGGTGGCCCGGCACAGCGCCTGGTACAGCGCAAAAGCGTCCAGTCGGGCCAGCGCCTGCGGCTCGTGGACACCGATCAGGCGCAGGTCGGCAGCAAGCGCAGGCCCGATGTTGGGCAGCTGCTCCAGCCGCTGGCACTCGGCGGCCTGGCGCGCTTTGCGCGGCGGCAACGCTCTGGGCGCCGGGCGGGGCGGCACGGGGGACGGTGGGCCGATGCGTTCAGGCGGCAGGAGGCCAACGGACACCGGCACGGGCACGGGCACAGGCACAGGCACAGGCACAGGCACGGACAGAGGCACAGGCAGAGACAGAGGCAACACGGCAGTCATTCTTCACATCAACATCGTGTTGCGGATAAGCCCGACCGCGATGCCCTCGAGCTCGAAGTCCTCGGCATCCAACGGCACGTAGATCGTCTGGAAGTCCGGGTTTTCGGGAATCAGCTCGATGGCCTGGCTCGTCCGCCGCAGGCGCTTGACGGTGACCTCCTCGCCCAAGCGCGCCACGACGATCTGCCCGTTCTTGGCTTCGCGGGCTTTCTGCACCGCCAGCATGTCGCCGTCAAGGATTCCGGCATCGCGCATGCTCATGCCGCGCACCTTCAGCAGGTAGTCCGGCCGGCGCGCCCACATCGCTGCTTCCATCAGATAGGTCTCGTCGACATGTTCCTGCGCCAGGATCGGGCTGCCCGCCGCCACGCGGCCCACCAACGGCAGCGTCAGCTGCGCGATGCTCGGCAACGGCAGCATGTACTGCTTGCCAAAAGGCTCCAGCCGGGCCTGCGCCAGCGCACGCAGGGTGTCGGAATTCAAGCGGATGCCGCGCGACGTACCGCCGACCAGTTCGATCACGCCCTTGCGGGCCAGCGCCTGCAAATGCTCTTCAGCGGCGTTGGCTGATTTGAAGCCTAGTTCAGCAGCAATCTCGGCACGGGTGGGCGGCGCCCCGGTGCGCTCGATGGCGCTTTGCACGAGGTCCAGAATCTGCTGCTGGCGTGGCGTGAGCTTGGGGCTTTCGGTCATGGCGGCTCGCTTGGTTTTGACGACACTCGGAAGGCACTACCGCCCCGGCGGCGGCAGCTGGACTTTCATCCAGGCCTGTATTTTCATCCAGAAAGCCACCGCATGCCAGGCGACATGCCGCAACGCGCAGCCACGGTCGTGATCATCGGCACCGGCGGCACCATCGCCGGGGCCGCAGCGCGGCCGCAGGACCTCACCCGCTACCGAGCGGGCAGCCTCAGCGCACAGCAACTCATTCAGGCGGTGCCGGCGCTGGCCGGGCAGGCGATCGAGGCCGAATCTTTGGCTCAGATCGACAGCTGCGATATGGATCACGCGACCTGGCTCGAGCTGGCGCGGGCGATCCAGCGCCACGCCGCGCGTGACGATGTGGCTGGCATCGTGATCACCCACGGCACCGACACGCTGGAAGAGACCGCCTGCTTCCTGCACCGCACGCTGCGCGCCGACAAGCCGGTGGTACTGACGGCTGCCATGCGCCCGGCCACCGCGCCTTCGCCCGACGGGCCGCAGAATTTGGTCGATGCGGTGCTGCTGGCCGGCACGCCGGGCGTACGCGGCGTGCTGGCGGTACTCAACGGCAGCGTGTTCGGTGCCGACGGGCTGCGCAAGGTGCACGGCTTTCGCGTCGATGCCTTCAGCGGTGGCGATGCCGGCCCGCTGGCCCTGCTGCAGGACGGCCGCCTGCGCCTGCTGCGCGCCTGGCCAGCGGCCGCGCCGCTGTTCGAGGCCGCGCTGCAGATCGACCCTGCTTCATGGCCCGTCGTCGACATCGTCACCAGCCACGCCGGCGCTCGCGGCGCAACGCTGCAGGCGTTGGTGCAGGCCGGTGCACACGGCATCGTCATCGCCGGCACCGGCAACGGCAGCGTGCACACCAGCCTGCTGCAGGCCGCTGTACAGGCCCAGCGGCAGGGCGTGGCCGTGCGGCGTGCGTCGCGCTGCTTGCTGGGTGGTGTGGTCGATGGCGCCGCCGATGGGCAGAGTGATGAAGCACGGTGGCCGGGTGGCATCCCTTCAGCCGGAGATGCCACACCAGCGCAGGCGCGTGTGCAGCTGATGCTGGCGCTCGCGACAGCGCTCGCGACAGCGCTTGCAACAGCGCCCTTTACAGCGCCCGATACAGGCCTTGCAACAGCGCTTGCAACAGCGCCCGCATCAGGGCCCGCGCCGGAAGATCGGCCGCGGCCCGCCGGGGTCTGAGCCGCCTGCTGTTGCTCTGCTCCAGGCGACACGGCGACACGGCGACACGGCAACACGGCCCCCGACTTTTGCCGCACTTCTTGCAAGGCTCACGGACGGGCCTTCAGACGCCAACGCCTTGCTCCGCTGCTCCGAGCGCCATGCCGGTGCCAGCAACGTCAGCTGCCTCCGCGCGCTGGCCCGTGTTTAAACCCGCGCGGGGCATGTGGTTTGCCGCCGATTCCACCGGCGCGCAGCGCCAACCCACAACCCACTTCTGTCCCGACAAATTTCTGGAGAAACCGATGAAGCACAGACACTGGCTGCCGGCCGCAGCAGGCCTCACTTTGGCGCTGACTTGCGCTGGCGCTTCAGCCATCACCATCAGCGAGCGCGAGCCCAACAACACAGGGGCCACCGCGCAAGCCGTGCTCACCAACGACAGCACCATCCGCATCAACGGCGCCCGCACCTTCACCGACCCATCGGACGATTTCTTTTCGTTCGACGTCCGGCAGGGCGGCCTGTTGAGCATCGTCACCAGCAGCCGGGACTTCTTCGCCGATTCGATCCTCGGCCTGTACAGCCCGAGCGGCCTGCTGCTGGCATCCAGTGACGACGCGCCGGGGCGCGGCCTTATGTCGGCGATTCAGTTCTTGGTGCCGGCAGGCCTGACCGGCCGCTTCACGATTGGCTTTTCCGGCTACAACCCGGCGCGGTTGACCTGCAGCGCCACCGTCACCGAGTGCTACGACGTCAGCGGCGACTTCGTCTTCGACAACTTCGTTGCCGGCGGCGGTGCCGGTGGCAGCACCGGCTGGGACTACGCCATCGACATCGGCGGTGTGTCGCTGGTGCCCGAGCCCGGCGCGCTGGCGCTGTGGGCGCTGGGGGTGCCGCTGCTGGCCGCCGTGGCGCGGCGGCGGCGCGAGCCGCACCCGACACACGCCGCGGCTTAGGTCAAACCACGCTCAACACCACGTCGATG
>JAJAZC010000082.1 GCA_026785885.1 Rubrivivax sp. | reverse complement strand
GCAAGAATCATGGCGATGACGCCCACTGACACGACGCTGCCCCACATCGACCTCGATCTTTTCGACCGGCCCACCGTTGCGCAGCTGGCGGCTGCTGGCGGCTGCTGGCGGCTGCTGGCGGCTGCTGGCGGCGCATCGAGCCACGCACCGCGATTTTTGATGCTGTACGGATCGCTGCGCGAGCGGTCCTACAGCAAGCTGCTGACTATCGAAGCGGCCCGCCTGCTCCAGGCCATGGGCGCTGAAGTTCGCATCTTCGACCCGGCGGGGCTGCCGCTGCCCGACGCTGCGCCAGCCAGCCACCCCAAGGTGCAGGAACTGCGGGAGGCCGCCACCTGGGCCGAAGGCATGGTCTGGACATCACCCGAGCGCCACGGCGCCATGACCGGCATCATGAAGGTGCAGATCGACTGGATTCCGCTGAACCTGGGCGCCGTGCGGCCGACCCAGGGCAAGACACTGGCGGTCATGGAGGTGTCGGGCGGCTCGCAGTCCTTCAACGCCGTGAACCAGATGCGCATCCTCGGCCGCTGGATGCGCATGATCACCATCCCCAACCAGTCCTCGGTGGCAAAAGCTTTCATGGAGTTCGACGAAGCCGGCCGCATGAAGCCATCCGCTTACTACGAACGTGTTGTCGATGTGATGGAAGAGCTGATGAAGTTCACCCTGTTGACACGCGATGTCGCGCCCTACCTGGTGGATCGCTACAGCGAACGGCGGGAAAGCGCGGCTGAGCTTTCCGAGCGGGTCGACCAGCGCACGCTCTGACAACAGGCCGGCAGCGACTTGATGCTGGCCGCCGAATTCAGGGTCTGCAAGGTCGGGCGCCTGCTGGTCATCGGCACCAAAGCCCTGGCACTCGGCCCCGGGCGTTTGCCACTGCAAGCGGGCTCATGTTGCGCGCGGTGTCTGCACCGCCCAAGAAAAAAGCACCCGACGTTTCCGTGGAGTGCTTCATTCCCTACCGATTTTGGTAGGCGCGATTGGACTCGAACCAACGACCCCCACCATGTCAAGGTGGTGCTCTAACCAGCTGAGCTACGCGCCTGTCGAGCCGCGCAGTATATCCAAGCGAGGCGCGTGTTTTGCACGGGGCTCGGGCGCTTTCTGAACGCCCGCACCAGCGCGGTCGCAGCGCCGTTTAACGCCTGCGCGCGTGCCGCACACCGGCTACGCGACCGATCTGCGACAGCACCAGCGCGAGGCGGCTGACGTCGGCCAATTCAACCGTAAACGTCATCGACGCCGTGCCGCGGTCCTTGCTGGTCTGCGACTGCACGCCGATCACGTTCATCTTGTCCTTGGCAAAGACATCACTGATGTCGCGCAGCAGGCCGGGCCGGTCAGTGGCCTCGACGACCACGTCCAGCGGGTACACCGCGGCGCGGTCGCTGACCGGGCGGCCCCATTCGACGTCGATCAGGCGCTCCGGCCAGGTCTCGGCCATGTGGCGCAGGTTGCTGCAGTCGCGCCGGTGCACGGCCACGCCGCGGCCCCGCGTGACGAAGCCGGCGATGGCGTCGGGCGGCGCCGGGCGGCAGCAGCGCGCCAGTGCCGTCAACAGCGAGTCCATGCCGACCACCAGCACACCACCGCGGCTGGCGCCGTCGGTGCGCGGGCGGCGCAGCGCCAGCGGCTCGTCGCGCGCCTCGGGTTGCGGCGGCCGCAACAGGTTCTCGATGTTGCGCAGCGAGTACTCGTCCTTGCCGACGACTTCGTACAGGGTGTCGGCCGACTTGAAGCCCAGTTGCTCGGCCAGCTTGTCGCGCTCCAGTGCCGTGCGGCCTTCGCGCTGCAGCAGCTTTTCCACCAGTTCACGGCCGCGGGCGATGGTTTGCGCCTGGGCCTGCGTGTTGAACCAGGCACGCACTTTGGCCTTGGAGCGCGGGCTGGCAAGGTAGCCCAGCTCTGCGTTGAGCCAGTCCAAAGACGGCCCGCCTTCGCGCGCTGCCGTGATCTCCACCGTCTGGCCGGATCGCAGCGGCGTGTTCAGCGGCAGCAGCGCGCCGTCTATGCGCGCGCCGCGGCAGCGGTGGCCGAGGTCGGTGTGCAGTGCGTAGGCAAAGTCGATCGGCGTGCCGCCGGCCGGCAGGTCGATGATCGTGGCCTGCGGTGTGAAGACGTAGATGCGCTCGGGCGGTGCTGCGCGCGGCCCGGCGGCGGCCGCATCGCTGTTGTCGGATGCCGAGGCCGCGCCGGTGAAGTCACGCTCCCAGGCCAGCAACTCGCGCAGCACGGCCTTGCGCGCCTCGGCCACGCGGTCTTCGTAGTCGCCCGCGGCGCTGACGCCGGCATAACCGCGCACCCCGGCTTCTTTGTACATCCAGTGCGCCGCCACGCCGTGCTCGGCATGTTCGTGCATGGCGCGGGTGCGGATCTGCACCTCCAGCGGCCGGCCGTCCAGCCCATGTACCACCGTGTGCAAGCTCTGATAACCGTTGGCCTTGGGCCGCGCGATGTAGTCGTCGAACTCGCCAGCCAGCGGCGGCCACGCGGCATGCACCTGGGCCAGCGCGGCATAGCACGCAGCCACATCGCCGACGATGACGCGCAGCGCCCGCGCGTCGTGCACATGCGCGAAGGCCAGCGCCTTGCCCTGCATCTTTTTCCAGATGCTGTACAGGTGCTTGGGCCGGCCCTGCACGTCGGCCTGCAGGCCCTGCCCGGCCAGCAGCGCGAGCAGCGCGGTGCGTGCAGCTGCGATGCTGCTTTCGCGCTCGCTGCGCGTCTGCTGCACCAGCTGCGCCATGCGTTGGTACTCGGCCGGTTGCAAGAAGCGAAAGGCCAGGTCCTCCAGCTCCCACTTGATCTGCCAGATGCCCAGCCGGTTGGCCAGCGGCGCAAAGATCTGCAGGCTTTCGCGCGCCAGCGCTTCTGGGCACGGCGTCTTGCTGGCGGCCAGCCAACGCAACGTTTGCAGCCGCGATGCCAGCCGCAGCAGCACCACGCGCAAATCGCGCGAGAAGGCCAGCAGCATCTTGCGCACACGCTCGGTCTGCTCGGCGCGCTGCCCCGGGCCGACCTGCGCAGCCCGCGCGGCGCGCTGAATCTGCACCAGCTGGCGCGTGAGTTGCACGAGGCTTGCGTAGCTGTCGCCGAAAGCCTTGCGTAGCACCTCCTCTGGCCGCTGCAGCATGTCGCCGGCGTAGACGAGATAGGCCGCCGCGCACAGCGATGGCGCAGCGCCGATGCCGCGCAGCACCGCGGCCACGCCGTCGGCATGGGCCAGCGTGTCCTCACCGGTGTCCAGCGTCTGCGCGGCCAAGAGCGGCTGGGCAAAGGCCCGCGCACGCTGCACCACATCGGCTGCATCGGCATCGTCTGCAGCTGCCGTCGGCCCGACGCGGGCGAGGTGGACGATGGCCGCAGTGCCTTGCGGCAGCGCTGCGGCAAGCATCTTCATGGCCCGATCAGGAACCGCCGCACGGCGGCGCGCTGCTCCGCCGCTACCAGAGTGGGCGCGTGGCCGACGCCGGCAAAGGTATGCACCGCCGCACGCGGGCCGCGCTGGCTCATCAGCTGCGCCGTCTCGGCGTCCAACAGGTCCGACTGCTCACCGCGCAGCAGCAGCGTGCGCGCGGCGATGCGGTCGTACATCTGCCACAGCATGGCCTGGCCAGCAGCGGCAATCGCCGGTGTCATGGCGCGCACGGCCACCGCAATGGCCGGGTCGTAATGCGGCTTGAAGCCGGGCTGCCCATCCAGCTCGTCAGCCACCAGCTGCGGCCGCGTCAGCGTCAGCCACTCGTCGCGCGTGTGCGGGCCGAAACCGCTGGAGATGGCCTGCAACGCATCGGCCGCCGCATCCACGGTCGGCCAGCGCACCGGCACGCCCAGATAGGTCGACAGGCGTTGCACGAAGGCCGGCTGCACCACCGGGCCGACGTCGTTGAGCACCAGCTGGCGGATCGGCGAGCGCTCTAGTGCCGCAAGCGCCAAGCCGATCAGCCCGCCCATCGATGTACCGACCCAATCCACCGCCTCGGTGTCCAGCCGCGCCAGGAGCGTCACCATGTCGGCCACGTACATCGGCAGGCCGTAGCCCATGGCATCGACCAGCCAGTCGGAGCGTCCGCGGCCGACCACGTCAGGGCAGATCACGCGGTAGTGGCTACAAAGATCGCGCGCCAGGGTGTCGAAATCGCGGCCCTGGCGCGACAAGCCGTGCACACACACCAGCACCCGCGGGTTGTGCGCGTCGCCCCATTCCCAGTACGCCATGCGGTGCAGTCCGCGGGGGTCCAGGCACTGCACCTGGCGGAGTCGGGGTTCGTTCATGGCGTAAGACGGCGGCGCGCAGGGTGACGCCGGCCATGCTATCAACGCACCGCAGCCCCACGGGCAACGATCACTTCATCTGCACGCTGCCGCTGACCGTGGCCGTGACCAGCGCCTTGCCGGCTTCCACCGGCAGCGACTCGTTGGCATCGGCAGCGCGGGTGGCCTGCATGCGCATGACCGGCTGCGGCAGCGTCTGGCCGCCTTCGGTGGCCACCGTAACCTCTCGCACTGCGTAGCCGGTGAAGCCGAACTGCCGGCTCACCGCATCGGCGCGCGATCGAAAGCGCACGATGGCTTCCGCGGCGACGTCGGCCTCGACCTTTTCCCGTGCTTCGCGCGACAGTGAGAAGCCCACGCGCGCAATGCTCAGCGTCTGCACCCGGCCGGTGAGTTGCGATATGGCTGGCGTGTCTCTGCCCTGCACGATCAACTCCGTGCTGCCTTGCCAGCCGTTGATGCCGCCGCCTTTGGGCGCATAGCGCGGGTACAGCGAGAAGCCGCCGGTCTGCACTTCCACCTGGCCAGGTTTGGCGATCTTGCGCGCCTCGGCGAGTGCAACGTCCAGTGCCTGGCGCAGCTGGCTTTGCACCGCGGCTGCATCCAGGCCTTCCCGCGTGGTTGAGAAGTGGATGCTGAGCCAATCCTTGACGACCTCCGTGGTGGCAGTGGCGGTAAGCGAGACGACGTGCTGCGGCGCTGGTGGCATCGGCGGCATCGGTGGCATGGGCATCGGCTGCGCAGCGGCGCTGGTCGCAGCACAGGCCAGCAGCAGGCTCAACGAGCTAGCAGTCGGGCGCGTCGTCATGGGGTGGCTCCTTGGGTGCCGACAAAGCGGCGTTGGCGGTGGTTGTACCGCTGCACAACGCGCCAGCGCCGCACCCGGCTGGCCGCAGTGCCATCGGCAGCGTTGGCCACAGCCCGGAAATAGGTGTAACAGCGGGTCATTTCTGCCGGAAAGCCGCGGATTCCGACCCCCACAATGCGCCTGTTACATATTTGGAGTTGCCGATGAGCACCCCTGCCAACGCGCGTGCCGACCGCATCGTCGTCGTCGACGACGACGCCCGCATCCGCGACCTGTTGCGCCGCTATCTGTCGCAAGAGGGCTTCGATGTGCTGCTGGCCGAAGATGCCAAAGCACTTAACCGCGTTCTGACGCGCGAGACGGTCGACCTGATCGTGCTGGACCTGATGCTGCCCGGTGAAGACGGCCTGTCGATCTGCCGCCGCCTGCGCGCGGCCAACGACAGCACGCCGATCATCATGCTCACGGCCAAGGTCGAGGACGTGGACCGCATCGTCGGCCTGGAGGTCGGTGCCGACGACTACCTGCCCAAGCCCTTCAACCCGCGCGAGTTGCTGGCGCGTATTCACGCCGTGCTGCGCCGGCGTCCGACACCCGAAGCGCCTGGCGCACCGTCCAAGGAAGCGCAGGTCGTCAACTTCGGGCCATTTGAGTTTGATCTGTCGTTGCGCCGGCTGTCTAAAAACGGCGAGCAGATTGCGCTGACCACCGGCGAGTTCAGCATGCTGAAGGCGCTGGTGCGGCACCCACGCCAGCCGTTGAGCCGCGACAAGCTTGCGCAGCTGGCGCGTGGTCGCGAGTTCGAGCCCTTCGACCGCAGCCTGGACGTGCAGATCTCGCGCCTGCGCAAGATGCTGGAGCCCGACCCGGCGCAGCCGCGCTACATCCAGACGGTTTGGGGCGTCGGCTACGTCTTCGTCCCGGATGGCGCGAATTGAAGCGCTTGCGCCTCTGCGCCTGCGCCTGCGCTTGCGCGGCCAGCCGTTGTCGTTTGACCTGACCCGCTGCACCGTTTGAACGACCGCACCGTCGGGCTGAGCCTTTTCTGGCGCACCTTCGTCTTGCTGGCGATCCTGCTGGCCGGCGGGGTTTTTGCATGGCTGCAGACCTTGCGGGCGCTCGAATTCGAGCCACGCGCCGTGCAGGCTGCGCAGCAGACCGCGGGCCTCGTGAACCTGTCGCGTGCTGCGCTCAAGCAGGCCGACGGCATCAACCGCGTTGCGCTGGTCAAGAGCCTGGGCACGCAGGAGGTCATCAAGGTCATGCCGCGCGAGCCGGGCGACAAGGCCGAGACCTTCGAGGTCGACCGCTTCACACGCCGCGTCAGCGAAGAGCTGCGCGGTGCCTTGGGGCCCGATGCCGTGGTGGCACGCAGCGTCAACGGCCAGCATGGGTTGTGGGTCGGTTTTTCCATCGACAAGGATCTGTACTGGCTGCAAGCTGAGCCGGAACAGGGCAGCACGCTCAACCGCACGACCTGGCTGATCTGGATCGGCATTGCGCTGATGGCCACGCTGCTGGGCTCGGTTGGCATTGCCAGCCTGATCAACCGGCCGCTCAAGCAGCTGTCGTTTGCGGCCAGCCGCATCCGTGAAGGCGACCTGGATTCGCGGCTCGACGAGAACACCCTGACCAGCGAAATCCGCGAGGTCAACCGCGGCTTCAACCGCATGGCGCGCGAGCTGGCGCGGGTGGAAGAAGACCGCGCAGTGATGCTGGCCGGCATCAGCCACGACCTGCGCACGCCATTGGCCCGTCTCCGACTCGAAACCGAAATGAGCGTGGAGGACGAAGAGGCCAAGCGCAACATGGCGATGGACATCGATCAGCTCGACGCCATCATCGACAAGTTCATGGACTACGCGCGCCCCGGCGAGACACAGCTGTACCCGGTGCACGTGTCCTTGCTGATCGACCGCGAAGCGGCCGTGTTCCGGGACCCGACGCAGATCCGCGTGACCTCGCGTGTGGCCATCGACCTCACGGTGCTGGCCGACGAGACAGAGCTCGGCCGCGTCTTCCTCAACCTGTTCGAAAACGCGCGCCGCTACGGGCGCGGTACCTATACCGGCGTGGCCGAGGTGCTGGTCAGCTACGTCAAGACAGGGCCCTGGGTGATCATCAGCGTGCGCGACCAAGGCCCCGGCGTGGCGCCGGAAAAGCTGCCGCAGCTGACGACCCCGTTCTTCCGCGGCGACGCAGCACGCACCGCAGCCACCGGTGCCGGGCTGGGCCTGGCGATCGTCGAGAAAGCCATGCAACGCATGGGCGGCAGCCTGGAGCTGGCCAATGCGCCCGACGGCGGGTTGGTGGCGCACCTGCGGCTGCAGCGGCCGGACATGCCGGCTGGCTGAAGGGCGTCGCAGGTCGGCCCTACCCTGCCCAGTGCACGCGTTGGGCGCGTTGGGCGCGTTGGGCGCGTTGAGCGCAGCAGCCTTGTAAGGCCGGTCAAGCCGGCCCTGGCTCCAGCCGCATCAGCAGGCACACGGCACGCGCTTCGATGGCGCGGCCCTCGCCCACCGGGCCCATCTTCTCGGCCGTCTTGGCCTTCACGTTGACGGCGTCCAGCGGCAGCGCCAATGCAGCGGCGATGCGCTCGCACATCAACGGAATGTGCGGCGCCAGCTTCGGCGCCTGCGCGACGATGGTGCTGTCGATGTTGATCAGCCGGTAGCCGGCACGCTGCACGCGTCCGGCTGCGGCTTGCAGCAGCTGCAATGAATCGGCACCGCGGTAGGCCGGGTCGGCGTCGGAGAAGTGGCGGCCGATGTCACCCAGCGCTGCTGCACCGAGGATGGCGTCGGTGATGGCGTGCAGCAGCGCATCGGCATCGCTGTGGCCGAGAAGGCCGTGGCTGTGGGGAATCGTCACGCCACCCAACACCAGCGGGCGGCCGGCGACCAGCTGGTGCGTGTCCCAGCCTTCGCCAATGCGCAGGGCACTCGGGTTCATCTTGTGCTCATCGCGTGTTCATCGCGTGTTCATCGCGCGTTGGCTGTGTCGCCAGCAAGCGGGCCGCCAGCGCAAAGTCGGCCGGCCAGGTGAGCTTGATGTTCTCCTGCTCGCCGCTCACCAACAACGGCTGCAAACCCAGCGCTTCGATGGCGCTGGCTTCGTCGGTGACGGCATCGCCCGCCTGGTGAAGGGCGTGCAGCAACGGCGCCAGACGAAACATCTGCGGCGTTTGCGCCAGCCACTTGTCGTCGCGCGCCAGCGTGCGCACGGCGCGGCCGTCGTGCGCTTGCTTGAGCGTGTCGGCCAGCGGCAGCGCCAGCAGGCCGCCCACCGCGTCAGCCCGGCAGGCATTGATCAGCCGCACGACCCAGGCCGGCTGCAGCAGGCAGCGCGCGGCGTCGTGCACCAGCACCCAGTCGGCGTCTTGCGCGCCGCGTTCGCGCAGCGCCTGCAGGCCCGCACTGACCGACGCAGCACGGGTGGTGCCGCCGCAGCGCGTGATCCAGGCCTTGCTGCCGGTGAAGGCCGGTGCCTGACGCTCGAACTGCGTGTCCTCGGGCGCCAGCACCACCAGCGTGGCACTCAGCTGCGGCACGGCGGCCAAAGCCTGCAGCGTGTGCGCCACCACCGATTGGCCGGCCAGCGCCGCGTACTGCTTGGGACCACCCACCGCAGCCCGCACGCCGGTGCCGGCGCAGGGCACCAGGGCATAACAGCGGGGCGAGTCGGACATGGCGCTGGATTCTAGAATCCTGCCGGTCTTCGTCACCTGCACCGAGCCCTTCCCTTTTTGACGTCCCCGACGTTTCCGTCGCCCCGTCTCCCGCCGTCGGGGCGCACCGCTTTTGTGGCCCTGGCACGCGTTGGCGGGGCGCTTTGCCTTTGTACAGCCCCATGCAACTGCCTTCTATTGCGCCCGGCAAACGTTTCACGCTGCCGCGCCCCCTCGGCTCGGCCGACGCGCTGCTGCTGGCGCGCCTGGGCCGCAGCCACGCCCAGGCCGGGCGCACGCTGGCCGTCTTTACTGCCGAGCCGGCCGACACCCAGCGCCTGGCCGATGAGCTGCCCTTCTTCGACGCCGACCTACGTGTGGCCGTTTTCCCGGACTGGGAAACGCTGCCCTACGACAACTTCAGCCCCCACCAGGACCTGATCAGCGAGCGCCTGGCCACGCTGTGGCGCATGCACAGCGGTGAGGTCGATGTCGTGCTGCTGCCGGCCACCACGGCGCTGACGCGTTTGGCACCGCCGTCTTTCCTGGCCGGCACCACCTTCCACTTCAAGCAGAAGAGCCGGCTCGACGAAGCGCGGCTGAAAGCGCAGCTGACGCTGGCTGGCTACCAGCACGTGAGCCAGGTCGTCGGCCCGGGTGAATACGCGGTGCGTGGCGGCTTGATCGACCTGTTTCCGATGGGCAGCCTGGTGCCCTACCGCGTCGACCTGTTCGGTGATGAGGTCGACAGCATCCGCACCTTCGATCCCGATTCGCAGCGCAGCCTGTACCCGGTGCCCGAAGTGCGCTTGCTGCCGGGCCGCGAGTTTCCGATGTCCGATGCGGCGCGCACGGCCTTCCGCGCACGCTGGCGTGAAAAGCTCGAAGGCGACCCGACCCGGGCGCGGATCTACAAGGACATCGGCGCCGGTCTGGCCAGCGGTGGCATCGAGTACTACCTGCCGCTGTTCTTCGACGACGTGGCGACCATCTTCGACTACCTGGGCGCCGGCACTGCCAACCCCGCTGCGCTGGTGCTGCACGGCCGCATCGACCATGTGCTGGAGCGCTTCTGGGCCGGCACGCGTGACCGCCACCGCTTCCTGCAGCACGACCCGGAGCGGCCGATCCTGCCGCCAGAGCAGCTGTTCATGCCGGCGGACGAATTCTTCACGCGCACGCAGCAGCACGCCACGCTGGCCTTGCGTGGCAACGACGCTGCAGTGCGCGATTCGCAGCCCACCGCGGCGGCAAACGTGCAGGAAGCGCAGGAGCCCGCTGCCGCAGCGAGCGCACCCGAGCCCGCTGCCGCCGTCTTGTGGGCGCGCCCGCTGCCCGATCTGAGCGTCGACCGCGGCGCCACCGATCCGCTCGGCCGGCTGGAGCGGCACCTGGCTAGCACGCCGCACCGGCTGCTCATCGTGGCTGAGAGCGGCGGCCGGCGTGAGAGCCTGATCGAGCTGCTGCGCGACCACGGCTTGGGCATGCCGACGGTCGATTCGCTGGCTGATTTCATGGCCAGCACAGAGAAGGCCGCCATCACCGCGGCGCCGCTGGCCGAGGGCTTTCACTGGCACGAACCCGGTGCCGACCCGCAAAACCCGGGCAGCGGCACGTCGATCCAGTTCGTCACCGAGACGGAGCTGTTTGCCACCACGCCGCAGGCGCGGCGGCGGCGCAAGCAAGAGCAGGTCAGCAGCGTCGACGCGCTGATCAAGGACCTGTCGGAGCTGAAGGTCGGTGATCCGGTCGTGCACCTGAACCACGGCATCGGCCGCTACCAGGGCCTGATCAACATCGACCTCGGTCACGATGAAGGTGGCGCCAGCGAATTCCTGCACCTGGAGTACGCCGACAAAGCGACGCTGTATGTGCCGGTGGCGCAGCTGCACCTGATAGGCCGCTACACCGGCGTCAGTTCCGATGAGGCGCCGCTGCACCGGCTGGGCTCGCCGCAGTGGGACAAGGCGCGCCGCAAGGCCGCAGAACAGGTGCGCGATACCGCCGCCGAGTTGCTCAACCTGTACGCCCGCCGCGCCGCGCGCGAAGGTTTTGCGCACCGCTTCAGCCCGAGCGACTACGAAGCCTTTGCCACCAGCTTCGGCTTCGAGGAAACGGCCGACCAGCGCGCCGCGATTCACGCCGTGATCCAGGACATGGTCAGCCCGCGGCCGATGGACCGGCTGGTGTGCGGCGACGTCGGCTTCGGCAAGACCGAAGTCGCGCTGCGCGCCGCGTTTGTGGCCGTGCACGGCGGCAAGCAGGTGGCGATCCTGGCGCCGACCACGCTGCTGGCCGAGCAGCACTACCAGACGCTGGTTGACCGCTTTGGCCAGTGGCCGGTGAAGATCGCCGAGCTGTCGCGCTTTCGCAGCCCGAAGGAAGTCAAAGCCGCCATCAACGGCATCACGGACGGCAGCGTCGACATCGTCGTCGGCACCCACAAGCTGCTGTCGTCGGACGTCAAGTTCGCGCGCCTGGGCTTGCTTGTCATCGACGAAGAAAACCGCTTCGGCGTGCGCCACAAATAGGCAATGAAAGCGCTGCGCGCCGAAGTCGACGTGTTGACACTGACGGCCACGCCGATCCCGCGCACGCTGGGCATGGCGCTGGAAGGCCTGCGCGACCTGAGCGTGATTGCGACAGCGCCGCAGCGCCGTTTGTCGATCAAGACCTTTGTGCGCAATGAAGGCAACAGCGTGATCGGTGAAGCGGTGATGCGTGAGTTGAAGCGCGGCGGCCAGGTCTACTACTTGCACAACGAGGTCGAGACGATCGAGAACCGGCGCCAGGCGCTGGTGGAGTTGCTGCCGGAGGCGCGCATTGCGGTGGCCCACGGCCAGATGCCGGAGCGCCAGCTGGAGCAGGTGATGCGTGACTTTGTCGCGCAGCGCCACAACCTCTTGCTGTGCAGCACGATCATCGAAACCGGCATCGACGTGCCGAGTGCCAACACCATCATCATCAGCCGCGCCGACAAGTTCGGCCTGGCGCAGCTGCACCAGTTGCGCGGCCGTGTCGGCCGATCGCACCACCAGGCCTATGCCTACCTGATGGTGCCGGACACGCAGGGCCTGACCAAGCAGGCCGCACTGCGGCTGCAGGCCATCCAGGACATGGAAGAGCTGGGCAGCGGCTTTTATCTGGCCATGCACGACCTGGAGATCCGCGGTGCCGGCGAGGTGCTCGGTGAGAACCAGAGCGGCAACATGCTGGAGATCGGCTTCCAGCTCTACAACGACATGCTCGGTGAAGCCGTGCGCTCGCTGCGCGCCGGCCAAGAGCCGGACTTGCTGTCGCCGCTGGGCGCCACCACCGAGGTCAACCTGCACGCGCCGGCGCTGCTGCCCGACGCCTATTGCGGCGACGTGCACGTGCGGCTGAATCTGTACAAGCGCCTGGCCTCGGCCGACAAGCCGGAGGCCATCGACGCGCTGCTCGAAGAAATCACCGACCGCTTCGGCCGCCTGCCGACACAAGGCCAGACGCTGTTCGACACGCACCGGCTGCGCGTGCTGGCGCGGCCTTACGGCGTGCAGAAGATCGACGCCGGCCCCAAGCTGATGAGCGTGACCTTCAATGCGCAAGCGCCTATCGATGCCCGCCGCATCGTCGAGCTGGTGCAAAAGAACAAGGCCATCAAGCTGGCCGGCAACCACAAGCTGCGCATCGAACGCGAGATCAGCGCGCCGGCCGACCGTGCGCACTACCTGCGCGATCTGCTGCGCTCGCTGGGCCAGCCGAGTAAAGAAAACGCATGACCGGCAACGGCGCCGCGGCTGAGTCGCCGGCACAGGAGATCGAGCCCGGCCTGTGGCTGCGCCCTGGCACGCCGCCGCTGCGCCTGGCCGACTTCGGCCTCGTCGCGTTCGACATGGACTCGACCCTCATCGACATGGAATGCATCGATGAGATCGCGGCCGAGGCCGGCCGCAAGGCCGAGGTCGCGGCCATCACCGAAGCGGCGATGCGCGGCGAGATCACGGACTACCAGGACAGCCTGCGCCGCCGACTGGCGCTGCTGCGCGGCGTGCCGGTGTCCGCGCTCGATGCCGTGCTGCAGCGCCTGCGCATGAACCCAGGCGTTGAGCGCTTTGTCGCCGCCTGCCGCGGCGCCGGGCTGAAGACGCTGCTGGTATCGGGCGGATTCACGTTCTTCAGCGAGCCGGTGCGCCAGCGGCTGCAGCTGGACTTTGCGCGTGCCAACACGCTGGCCGTCGAAGCCGGCCGGCTCACCGGAGAGCTGGTGCAGCAGCCCTGGGGCCGCGTCGTCGACGGAGCCGAGAAACGCCGCGTGATGCTGGAGCTTGCCGACTTGCTGGGCCTGCCGGCAGCGCGCTGCATTGCGGTGGGCGACGGTGCCAACGACTTGCCGATGATGGAGGCCGCCGGACTGTCGATCGCCTTTCACGCCAAGCCGGCGGTGCAGGCTCGGGCCGCGCTTGCCATCAGCAGCGGCGGCATGGACCGCGCGCTGGGTGTGCTCCGCGCCTGAAGCGCTGGTCGGGCTCAGCGCCTGACGCGCTGGTGGGCCATCAAGGGTTGGTGTTGAACTCCAGCTCGATGCGGTGCACTCTCTGCTGCAGCAGCGGCTCAAAGCGCCACTGCTCCATGGCGGCCACCAAAACACGCTGCATCGAGCGCGTCATCAGACCCTGCGGCGCGACGGCGGCCACCGTACCGTCGCTGCGGATCGTCAGGTCCACCATCACCACCAAGTTGCGGCCCATGTCGTCCAGCATGCGCTGGTTGAACTCGGGGTCGATGCGGCGCAGGAGCTTGGGCCTGTTCGGCGCTTCTGTCGGTACAGCAGGCGGCGGCTGGCTGCGATCGGTTGGTGCACTGACCGCAGGCGTGGCTTCGGTGCCGGGTGCCATTGCGGCCTTCAGTTGCGCCGCAGGTGTCGCAAACGGTGCTGGCACGGTGATGGCAGCCGCTGGTGACACGGTGAGGGCCGCGAGTGCTGCGGGGGCCGTGCCCAGCGGGCTCGGCGGTGGTGCGGTCAGCGTGATGGGCAGCGGGCGCGCCGCGGCATCGCGCACGGGGGACGGTGCGGCTTTGGGTGTGGGCGGGGGTGCGCCTCTGTTTGCGCCCGAAGGGGCTCCAGTCCCTACGGACGCGGGTGCACCTGTGAAAGCGGCGGTCGGCGCCACCGCGGCGGTGGGCGGCGGTAAAGCACCGGGCCGGGCTGCTGTTGTCGGCCGCGCTGGCGGCGTGGCCGGCGGGGTAGGCGGGGTAGGCGGGAGCTTGCTGGCCTCCAAGATGACCCGCAACGGCCCGGCCGCCTGGCGGCGTGCGCGCTCCATGGCCGCGGCGGCTTGCGAAGCCGCGACGTCAGAAGTGGCCGCGGCCTGGGCAGCCGCCTTAACAGGCGCGCAGAGGGCCGCGCACAGCAGTACGGCGGCGGCAGCGCGATCTCGATTCGAAGCCAAGGAACCTCCGCATTACAGGGGCAGCTCGTGACCGGCCCACCCCGTACGGCCCGCCGGATCGGCATTAGCCCGAGCAACGTGGCGCAATTCTAAGGATGCCGATTCAGCAACGTGCCGGCCAATGCGAGAACTCGGGCATGCCATGCGGCTGAACGTGCGGCGCCGGCTGTTACCGGCGCCAAGCCACGCCGGCTATTCGCGCGGCGAGGCCAGGCGGCCGGTACGCGCTGCCGGTTCGCGCTACCGATTTAAGCGGCCGGCCACGCGGCCGGTCCACGCGGCCCATTGAAGCTGCCGGTTCGTGCGGCCTGTTTGGTGCGGCCTGTTCGGTGCGCTTGTGCGTGCGGCGTGTATGCGGAGCCTGTGCGCGCGGCCTACTTGAAGCCGACACGGTCCAGCATCTGCTGCACCTGCACCGTGTTGGCGCCGACCTTGGCTATCGGCACCGTCTCAGTCTTGAAGCGGCCGAGGCTGGCCAAGGCTGCGTTGGGCGCCACGCCGACAACGACCGGGAACTCGTTGTTGCCATCGGCAAAGTATCGCTGCGCCGCATCGCTGACGAGGTACTCGACAAACTGCACGGCAGCGGCACGGTTCTTCGCGTTGCGTGCCACGGCGGCACCGGCGATGTTCACGTGCGCGCCCCAACTGGCCTGGTTGGGGAACATCACACCGACCTTTTCGGCCACCGCCTTGTCGTCGGGGTTGTTCGATCGCAGCAGCCGCGCGAGGTAGTACGAGTTGGTCACCGCCACGCCGCACTCACCCGAGGCCACGCCCTTGATCTGATCAGTGTCGCCGCCCTTGGGCTGGCGTGCCAGGTTGGCCACCAGGCCCTTGAGCCAGTCCTCGGTGGCCTGCGGGCCCAGGTGCTCCAGCACGCTGCCGAACAGGCTCAGGTTGTACGGGTGCGAGCCACTGCGCACGCACAGCAGACCCTTGAGCTGCGGTGAGGCCAGCTTTTCATAACTGTCGACGTCAGCGGGCTTCAACCGTGTCTTGTCGTAGACCACCATGCGCACGCGCGTGGACACGCCGAACCACTGCGCGCCCTGCCCGGCATCGCTGCCGCGCAGTTGCGCCGGTATGCGCTGCTCCAGCACGGCCGACTTGACGGGCTGGAACAGGTCGTCCTGCTCACCACGCCAAAGCCGCGCTGCGTCAACCAGCAGGATCACGTCGGCCGGGCTGGCCGTGCCCTCGGCTTTGAGGCGCGCCAGGATGCCGGCGTCATCGGCTTCGACGCGGTTGATGCGGATGCCGGTGGCTTTGGTGAAGTTCTCGTACAGCGCCTCGTCGGTTTGGTAATGGCGCGCGGAGTACAAGTTGAGCACGCGGTCCGGGCTGGGCGCCTGCGCTTGCGCGGCTGGGCTCGTACCGAGCACGACAGCGGCAAGCGTGACGCCAAGGGTGCGCAGGGTGCGCAGGGGTCGGGCAGTAGGGATCGGCACGATTGGCTCCGGTTAGTAAACGCGAATCATTATCATTCATACGCCCATTCAAACGTCAACTGCAGGCGGGCGCCGCTCTCACCGTGCCATCCAGGTCCCCCGTCCCGGCTTAATCGGTCATCTGCGCCCAGGCCTTGTCCAGACGCTTGGTGCTCACCGGCTGGGGCGTGCGCAGCTCTTGCGCAAACAGGCTCACGCGCAACTCTTCCAGCAGCCAGCGGTACTCGTCCATGCGCGTATGGCCGGCGCCTTTGAGCTCGGCCAGCCGGCGCAGGTAGCGCTGCTCAAGTGGCCGCAGCTCGGCCAGGCGGGCTGAATCGCGCGCGGGGTCGGCACGCAGCTTGTCGAGCCGCAAGACGATGGCATTCAGGTAGCGCGGCAGTTGCTGCAGCGACGTCCAGGGCGTCTGTGTCAGAAAACGCTTGGGCACCAAACGCTGCAACTGCGCCTGGATGTCGTCGGCCACGTCCTTGGGCGGCTTGCTGTCTTTGAGCTTGCGCAGCGCTGCTGCATACGCCAGCAAAACCGCGCCGGCCTGGCGTGCGACCTCCTGCGCAATGAGGTTCAACCGCGCGCGGCCTTCTTCGAGGCGGGCTTTGAACGTGGGTTCGTTCTGCGGCAACGGCTCGGCAAGGAAAGCACGGTCGATGGCGACATCGATGATCTGCTCGCGCAACTCCTCGGAACTGCCCAGCGGCAAGTAGGCCGCAGCGATCTTCTGCAGCTCGGGGATGTTCTTCTCCATAAACTTTAGCGGCTCTTTCAACTGCAGCGCAAAGAGCCGGCGCAGGCCGGCGCGGTGGCGCGCGGCGGCGACATTGGGCTCGTCGAAAACCTCGATTGCCACATGCGTGCCACGGTCCAACAAAGCCGGAAAGCCGAGCAGCACCTGCGCGCCGCGTCGCAGCTCCATCAGCTCCGGCAGCTCGCCGAAGTCCCAACGGGTGTGGGCGCGCGGCGCCGCAGCCTCAGCGGCAGGTGCCGCCACAAGTACCTGCGCCTGAACGCCGCGTGAGCCCGTTGTCGAGCCCGTTGTCGTCCCCGTTGTTGACCCCGCTGTCGCACCCGTCGTTGCCCCTATTGCCGTGGCCGTTTCGACCGAGGCAGCGGCCGCCAGAGCCACGCCCTTAAGCGCAGCCAGCGCCTGGAACGCACTGCGCGCCTGGGTTCCGAGTTGCGCTTTCAGGCCCGCCAGATCGCGGCCCTGGCCGAGCTGGCGGCCGTGTTCGTCGACGACACGCAGGTTCATGAACAGGTGCTGCGGCAGTTGCTCCAGCTTGAAGTCATTGCGCTGCACTGCCAGCTGCGTGCGCTCGCGCACGGCCTTCAGCAACGCATCCATCAAGCTGCCTTGCGCGAACGGCACGGTTGCGCAGAACTCGGCCGCGTACTCCGGCAGCGGCACCAGCCGCGACCGCGGGCGCTGGTGCAGCGTCTTGCACAGCGCCAGCACCTTGGCCTGCAGCATGCCGGGCACCAACCATTCGCAGCGCTCTTCGCTGACCTGGTTGAGCGCATAGATCGGCACCGTCACCGTGATGCCGTCTTTGGCGTCACTGGGCTCGTGCAGATACGTCGCACTGCAGTCGATGCCGCCCAGGCGCAGGGTCTTCGGGAATGCCGACGTCGTGATGCCCGCGGCCTCGTGGCGCATCAGCTCGTCGCGGGTCAGGTGCAGCAGCTGCGGCTGGCCTGGTGACCGCGCTTTGCTTTCCTCGCGCCACCAGCGTTCGAGCTGCGGGCCGCTGTGCACATCGGCTGGCAACTGCTGGTCGTAAAAAGCGTGGATCAGCTCGTCGTCCACCAACACGTCCTGGCGCCTGGCCTTGTGCTCCAGCTCCTGCACCTGCGCAATCAGCTTCTGGTTGTGCGCCAGGAACGGCAGCCGTGTCTCCCAGTCGCCTTCGACCAGCGCTTCGCGGATGAAGATCGTGCGCGCAGCTGCCGGGTCGACGTTGCCGAAGTTCACGCGCCGGTTGTTGTAGATGACGATGCCGTACAGCGTCGCCCGCTCCAGCGCCACTACCTCGCCGGCTTTCTTTTCCCAGTGCGGCTCCAGCAGCTGCTTTTTCAGCAAGTGCCCGGCCAGCGGCGGAATCCAGGTCGGCTCGATGGCCGCCAGGCCGCGGCCGAAAAGCCGCGTCGTCTCCACCAGCTCCGCCGCCACCAGCCAGCGGCCGGGCTTCTTGCTCAGGTGCGCGCCGGGGTGGCGCCAGAACTTGACGCCACGTGCGCCGAGGTACCAGTCCTCATCGTCGTTCTTGGCGCCGATGTTGCCGAGCAACCCGGCCAGCATCGACTGGTGCAGTTGCTCGTAGCTGGCCGGTGTGGTGTTGAGGCGCCAGCCCTGCTCGGCCACCACGGTGTGCAGCTGCGAATGGATGTCGCGCCACTCGCGCACGCGGCGCGGGCTGACGAAGCTGTCGCGCAGCCGCTGCTCTTGCTGGCGGTTGGTGAGCTTGTGGCTGTCGATCGCCGCGCCTGCCGGCTTGTCAGACGCCGGCTTGTGGCCGTGCTGGCCGCGGCCGTCCTCTATCCATTGCCACAGCTTGAGCAGCCCGACAAATTCGCTGCGCTCGTCGTCGAACTTCTTGTGCTTCTCATCGGCGGCCTGCGCCGCTTCCTGGGGCCGGTCGCGCACGTCCTGGCCCGACAGCGCGGCGGCGATCACCAGCACTTCGTGCAAAGCATTGCGCTGGCGCGCTTCGAGAATCATGCGGCCGATGCGCGGGTCCAGCGGCAGCTTGGCCAGCTCGTGGCCCATCGGCGTCAGCGCGTTGTCGTCGTCGACCGCGCCGAGCTCACCGAGCAGCGCGTAGCCGTCGGTGATGGCCTTTCTGGGCGGTGCTTCAAGAAACGGAAAGTCCTCGATGGCCCCTAGCTGCAAGCCCTTCATGCGCAGGATCACCGCGGCCAGGCTGCTGCGCAAAATTTCCGGGTCGGTGAAGCGCGGGCGTCCGTTGAACTCATCCTCGCCATACAGGCGGATGCAGATGCCGTCGGCCACGCGCCCGCAGCGGCCGGCGCGCTGGTTGGCAGCCGCCTGGCTGATGGCCTCGACCTGCAGTTGTTCGACCTTGCTGCGGTAGCTGTAGCGCTTAACGCGCGCCTGGCCGCTGTCGATCACGTAGCGGATGCCGGGCACCGTCAACGAGGTCTCGGCCACGTTGGTGGCCAGCACGATGCGGCGGCCATTGCCGGTACTGAACACGCGGTCTTGCTCGGCCTGCGAGAGGCGTGCGTACAGCGGCAGTATTTCGGCTTGCGGGCCACCGCGGTGCTGCTGCGCCAGGTGCCTGCGCAGGTGGTCCGCGGTCTCGCGGATCTCGCGCTCACCGGGCAGAAATACCAAGATGTCCCCGGCCGCTCCGCTGCCCTGGCGCCACAGCTCGTCGACCGCATCGGCAATGGCATCGTCCAGCCCGAAGTCCCTGCGCTCCTCGAAGGGCCGCCAGCGCTGCTCAACCGGAAACAGCCGCCCGCTGACCAGGATCACCGGCGCCGGGCCGGCCGCAGTGGCGAAGTGCTGAGCAAAGCGGTCGGCGTCGATGGTCGCCGAGGTGACCACGACCTTCAGGTCCGGCCGCCGCGGCAGCAGCTGGCGCAGATAGCCGAGCAGGAAATCGATGTTGAGGCTGCGCTCGTGCGCCTCATCGATGATCAGCGTGTCGTAGGCCCTGAGCAGCGGGTCGTTCTGCGTCTCTGCCAGCAGGATGCCGTCGGTCATCAGCTTGACCGATGCACCGGGTTGCAGCCGGTCCTGGAAGCGCACCTTGTAGCCGACGACATCGCCCAGCGGCGACTTCAGCTCCTCGGCAATGCGCTTGGCCACGCTGCTGGCAGCAATGCGCCGCGGCTGCGTGTGGCCGATCAGTCCGCTGCCGCCGGTGCCCCAGCCGCGGCCGAGCTCGAGCGCAATCTTGGGCAGTTGTGTGGTCTTGCCCGAGCCGGTTTCACCGCAGACGATAACCACCGGGTGCGCACGAATGGCGCGCGCGATCTCGTCGCGCCGGGCACTGACCGGCAGCGATTCTGGGTAGTGGATGGGCGGGACGGGGTGAGCCTGAACGGCACGTTGCCCACCGGCGGATGGTCGGGGCGATCTCACGGGGCGCGGATTATCTCCGCGTCCGTTTTGCCAGCGCCGAAGCGGCCTGTGCAGGGGCGCCGGCCGGGCACGCTGCTGCACAATGCGGCGCAGCATGAGTCTGGTCTTCCCGCACACCTTCGTCCCGTGGTTTCGCGCCGTTGCGCCCTACATCCACGCCTACCGCGGCAAGACTTTCGTGATCGGTTTGGCCGGTGAGGCCATCGCCGCCGGCAAGCTCAACACCTTCGTGCAGGACTTGTCGATCCTGCACGCCATGGGTCTGAAGCTGGTGCTGGTGCACGGCTTTCGGCCGCAGGTCAACGAGCAGCTGGCAGCCAAGGGCCACGTCTCGCGTTATTCGCACGGTGTGCGCATCACCGACGCGGTGGCGCTGGACGCGGCGCAAGAGGCCGCGGGCCAGTTGCGCTTCGAGATCGAAGCCGCGTTTTCGCAAGGCCTGCCCAACACGCCGATGGCCAACGCCACCGTGCGTGTGGTGTCGGGCAACTTCCTCACCGCGCAGCCGCTGGGCATCGTCGACGGGGTCGACTTCCAGCACAGCGGCCTGGTGCGGCGTGTCGACCAGGCAGCCATCAGCCGGGCCATCGAGATCGGTGCCGTGGTGCTGCTCAGCCCCTTCGGCTTTTCACCAACTGGCGAAGCCTTTAATCTGACGATGGAAGAGGTGGCCACGTCCACCGCCATCGCGCTGCAGGCCGACAAGCTGGTGTTCATCGGCGAGGTCGCGGGCATCCGTGAAAAGCCGGACGACACCGACAGCGTCATCGACACCGAGCTGTCGCTGGCCGAAGCCAAGCGCCTGATGGCCACGCTTCCCGCGCCGCAGGGGCCGACCGAGCCGGCCTTTTATCTGCAGCACTGCGTGCGAGCCTGCGAAGGCGGCGTCGAGCGCTCGCACATCCTGCCCTTTGCGACCGACGGCGCACTGCTGCTGGAAGTCTTCACGCACGACGGTGTCGGCACCATGGTGGTCGATGAAAAGCTGGAGAGCCTGCGCGAAGCCACCGCCGACGACGTGGCCGGCATCATCCAGCTGATCGAGCCCTTCGAGCGTGACGGCACGCTGGTGCGCCGCGAGCGCACCGAGATCGAACGCGACGTTGGCAACTACAGCGTCGTCGAGCACGACGGCATCATCTTCGGCTGCGCTGCGCTGTACCCCTACCCAGAGGCGCGCACGGCCGAGATGGCAGCGCTGACGGTGTCGCCCTTGTCGCAGGGCCAGGGCGATGGTGACCGGTTGCTCAAGCGCATCGAACACCGCGCCCGCGGCGCTGGCCTGCAAAGCCTGTTTGTGCTGACGACACGCACGATGCACTGGTTCATCAAGCGCGGCTTCACGCAGGTCGACCCCGACTGGCTGCCCGAAGCGCGCAAACGCAAATACAACTGGGACCGGCGCTCGCAGGTGCTGGTCAAGAAACTCAATTGAACGCCCCCGAAGGACGCCTGTCATGACGCGCATGGTCACTTGTGTTTATCTCAAGAAAGAGGCCGAAGGTCTGGGCTTCAGCCCCTACCCCGGCGAGCTCGGCAAGCGCATCTATGACAACGTCAGCAAAGAAGCCTTCGAGCTCTGGAAAAAGCACCAAACCATGCTGGTCAACGAGAACCGCCTGAACCTGGCCGATGCGCGGGCGCGGCAGTACCTGGCGCGGCAGATGGAGCAGTTTTTCTTCGGCACCGGCGTCGACAAGCCGATGGGGTACGTGCCGCCCAGCGAATGAGGGTGGCTGCCGGGGCGCCCGGCCGTCGCCTCGCTATATTTCGCGGTCCCCTTGAACTGCATGTGCCCACCGGAGAAGCCCTTGTCCAAATCCAAGCTGAGCGAGTTGTTGGCCCAAAGGGCCGAGCTTGAAAAGCTGATTGCCGAAACCCAGCGCAGCGAGCGCGCTGAAGCCATCGCGCAGGTGCGCACGCTGATGAACCAGTACGGGCTGTCGATGGCCGATCTCGGCACGCGGCCGGCCGGCTCACCCGCTTCGCAGCGCAAGCCGGCGGCCAAAGTGGCTGCCAAGTACCTTGACAGCGCCACCGGCCAGACCTGGTCAGGCCGCGGCCTGAAGCCCAACTGGCTCAAGGCCGCGCTGGCTACCGGCCGCTCGATCGACGAGTTCAAGATCTGATGCGCTGAGCAGCGCGCGGGCCCCGGTCGATTTGATCCTGCACCCGCCGGCACCGCATTGAAAGCCCAGCCCACCGGCCCGCTGCTGCAGCAGCGCCTTGCCACGCTCAACGCGGCGGTGGCATCGGGCGTCGCTGTGCTGGCGGTCGGCCTAGCGGCGCTGCTGCTGTCCTACGCCGGCACGCTGAGTCTGGCGCTGGCACCATGGAGCGCCATCGCGCTGCCAGCCGGGCTGGCCCTGGCTGCGCAATGGCGCTGGGGCCGGCGTGTGCTGCTGGGCGTTGCACTGGGCACGCTGGCGGCGCTGTTGGGCAGCGGCATGTCGACTGGTGCTGCCTTTATGGGATCGGCGGTGGTGGTGCTGGCGCCGCTGCTGGCCTACACCGGCATGCGCCGGCTGGGGTTCGACCCGCGTTTCGATCGCGCCCGCGACGTCGGCATCCTCGTGCTGGCGGGCGTTGCCGGCGCGGCGCTCCCCGCCGCGCTGACGGTAGCCACCGGGGTCACCGCCACGTCCGGGCTGACACCTTGGGAAGCCTTCACGATCGGCTGGTGTGTGCTGGGCCTGGGCATGCTGTGCACGGCTGTTGCGGTGCTGGCCTTCGACCGCGGCGTGCTGCATGCGCTGCAGCCGGGTGTGGCCTGGCGCTCGGCCTGGCTGGGCGGCGCGGCGGTGGCGGTGATGCTGTGGCTGTTGTGGCTGTCGCCCCGCGCGCGCTCGCCGGTAGTGGCGCTGGCGCTGTTTCTGCCGCATGTGGTGATCGTCGCGCTGGTGCTGCGCGGCCACCTGGCGCTGGCGGCCAGCGGGTTGCTGGCGGCGTCGCTGTTGGTGGCGGGTTCGGCTGCCAAAGGTCTGTCGTTCTGGGGCGCCGGCGGCAGTGTTCCGGCTGCGCTGGTGGCCTGGGTCGGATCGGTGCTGGCACTGCTGCTGCTGACGCATGCCGCCACGGTGGACTGGCGCGGCCGCTCACAGCGCTGGGAATGGGCGCTGGACGGCTCGCGTCTGGGCGTGGCCGACTGGCACTTGCAGCGTCAGGACGTTTTTGCCTCGTCGGCCTGGCGCACGCTGACCGGCCACCACGACAAGCACTGGGACCCGCTGGCCTGGCACCACCAGGTCCACCCGGAGGATCGCAAGCCGCTGGCCGATGCCATCCAGTCACTGACGGTGGGCGACCACGGCCGCCGGCAACTCGAGCTGCGCATGCCGCGCGGCGACGGCTGGCACTGGCTGGAAGCGACGCTGCTGGTGATCGAACGCGATGGCAGCGGCCAGCCGGTGCGCCTGTTGGCCACGCTGGCCGACGTGCACGACAAGCGCCAGGCGCAGGAGCGCCAGCTGATGTCGGTGAGCCTGTTCCAGCACCTGCACGAAGGCTTGTTGATCACCGACGCCGACCTGCGCGCGCTGGACGTCAACCCGGCCTACACGCAGATCCTGGGCGTGCCGCGTGACGAGGTACTGGGCACCGTGCCTTCGCTGTTGCGCCCGACCCCGGCCGACCCGGTGGCACGCCAGCAGCGCGCTGCCATGTGGACGGGTCTGCGGGACAGTGGCAGCTGGCGCGGTGAGCTGCTGGAGCGCCGCCGCAACGGCGAGCTGTGCACACTGCAAGCCACCATCTCCACCGTCTACGGCCCGGCACCGGGCCTGGACAGCACGCTGCGTTATCACGTGCTGGTGATCAGCGACATCACGCAGCAGCAGCTGCAACGTGAGCAACTCGAGCGCCAGGCCCACTACGACGAGCTGACGCGTCTGCCCAATCGGGCGCGCTTGTCCGAGCTGCTGGCCAACGCAATGCGCGCTGCCGACCGCGACGGTTACCTGCTGGTGGTGTGCTACTTGGACCTGGATCGTTTCAAGCCGGTGAACGACCGCTTCGGCCACGCCGCCGGCGACCGCCTGCTGGCCGAGCTGGCCGGCCGCCTGCGCAGCGCGCTGCGCAGCCGCGAACACTGGACCGACAGCGCAGCGCGGCTGGGCGGCGACGAGTTCGTGCTGCTACTGCGCGCCGGCACGCTCGAAGAAGCGCGGCTTGCAGTGGAGCGTGTGCTGCGCGTGGTCAGCCAGCCCTACGTCGTCGACCCCGCTCAGGACCCGGTGCAGGTGACGTCGAGCATGGGCGCCACCGTCTACCCCATCGACCGCAGCGACGCCGACACGCTGCTGCGCCACGCCGACCACGCCATGTACGGCGCCAAACAAAGCGGTCGCAACGGCTACCTGTTCTTCGACCCGGAACACCGCCGCCGCACCGAAGAACGCGCGCTGGCCATCGGCCGCATCCAGGAGGCTTTGGACCAGCAGGAGTTCCTGCTGTACTACCAGCCCAAGGTCGACATGAAGAGCGGCCGTGTGCACGGCTTTGAGGCCTTGCTGCGCTGGGAGCACCCGACGCAGGGGTTGGTTGCGCCGCTACAGTTTCTGCCGCTGGTCGAGAACACCGGCCTGTCATCGCGCATCGGTGATTGGGTCATCGCACAGGCGCTGGACCATCTGGCCTCGTGGCGCCGCGGCGGGTTGGACTTCTCGGTCAGCGTCAACGTCTCGGCGCGCCATCTGCAGGAGCCGGACTTTGCGCTGCGCCTGTCGGAGCTGCTGGCGCGCCACGCCGAACCCCTGGCCGCGCATTTGGAAATCGAGATGCTGGAGACCGCCGCCCACGCCGACATCGACGCCACATCGGCGCTGCTGGCGCGCTGCCGTGCGATGGGTGTGCGCTTTGCGCTGGACGACTTCGGCACCGGTTACTCGACGTTGACTTACCTGAAGCGGCTGCCGGTGGACGTGCTCAAGATCGACCGCAGCTTCGTGCACCACATGCTGGACGACGCGCAAGACCGCGCCATCGTCGAAGGCGTGATCGGCCTGGCCGGTACCTTCGGCTGCGTCGTCGTGGCCGAGGGGGTGGAGAGCCCAGCGCAGGCGCGCACGCTGCTGGATCTGGGCTGCCAGATCGGCCAGGGCACCGGCATCGCAGCGCCGATGCCGTCAGCGCTCGTGGCGCAGTGGGTGCGGGACTACAAAGGCATGTTCGCGCTGGTGCCGACAACGCCGACAACGCCGACAGCACTGACGACGGTGCCGGCGCTGGTGGCGACACTGGTGCCGCCGCTGTCACCACCGCTTTCACCACCGCCATTACCACCGTTCGCGCCAGGGCCAGGCACCGACCCCGGCGTGGCTGGATTGGGCAGGTGATCCCACCGGGCTTTCTGCAGGAGCTGCTGTCGCGCGTCGACATCGTCGACGTCGTCGGCCGGCACGTCGAGCTCAAGCGCGGCGGTGCCAACCTGATGGGGCTGTGCCCCTTTCACGGCGAAAAATCGCCGAGCTTTTCCGTCAGCCCGAGCAAGCAGTTTTATTACTGCTTCGGCTGCGGTGCCAGCGGCGATGCGATCCGCTTCCTGACCGAGCACCTGGGGCTGAGCTTCGTCGAGGCGGTGCGCGATTTGGCGCAGGGCGCCGGGCTCAAGGTGCCCGAAGAGCAGGTCAGCCCGCAGGAGCGTGAGCGGCGCGACACGCTGCGGCAGCGGCGGCTGTCGATCGGCGAAGCGCTGAGCAAGGCGGCCGAGTTCTTTCGCGGCCAGCTCAAGGCCACACCGCGCGCTGTCGACTACCTGAAGAAGCGCGGCCTGACGGGCGCGGTGGCTGCGCGCTTTGGTCTGGGCTTCGCCCCGCCCGGCTGGCGCACGCTGGCGGGCGTCTTCCCGGCCTACGACGACCCGCTACTCGAAGAAGCCGGGCTGGTGCGGCAGCGCGAAGCTGAAGGCGGCAAGCGCGAAGGCCGTGAGGCCCCTGAGGATCTTGAGGTCACAACTGGCAGTGACGGCACGGGCGGCATGGCGGACGCCGGCCGCACGGACCACACGGACCGCGGGGAAGGCACTGACGGCGATGACGGCGGGGTCGGCGGTGCCGGCGGTGCCGGCGAGGTTGGCAAGCTCGGCGAGGACGGCGGGGGCAGGAGTGGCCGTGAAGGCGTCCCCGTCGTACCGGACCGCGGCCGCTACGACTGGTTTCGCGAGCGCGTTATGTTTCCGATTCGCGGTGTCGGCGGAGAGGTCATCGGCTTCGGCGGCCGCGTGCTGGACGACGCCAAGCCCAAGTACATCAATTCGCCGGAGACGCCGGTCTTCAGCAAAGGCCGCGAGCTGTATGGCCTGTTCGAGGCGCGCCAGGCGCTGCGCGACAAGGGCTATGCGCTGGTTGTCGAGGGCTACATGGACGTCGTCGCGCTGGCGCAGAACGGATTTGCCAACGCCGTGGCCACGCTCGGCACGGCTTGCACCGCGGACCATGTGCAGAAGCTGTTCCGCTTCACCGACGCCGTTGTCTTCAGCTTCGATGGCGACGCCGCCGGCCGACGCGCCGCCGGCCGCGCGCTGGAAGCCGCGCTGCAGCACGCCAGCGATCTGCGCACCGTGCGCTTTTTGTTTCTGCCACCCGAACACGATCCCGACAGCTACGTGCGCGAGCTCGGCGCAGCAGCTTTCGAGCAGCAGGTGGCTGCCGCGGTGCCGCTGTCGCGCCAACTCATTGAGCAGGCCGGCGAAGGCGCGGACTTGCTCACCGCCGAAGGGCGGGCCCGCATGCTGGCGCAGGCCAAGCCCTTGTGGCTGGCGCTGCCCGACGGGGCCCTGAAGCGCCAGCTGTTGCCCGAGCTGGCACGCCAGGCGCAGCTGGAGCTGGCCGATCTGTCGGCGCTGTGGGGCCGGGCTGTGGTGGCGGCGCGCGCGCAGGGGCCGCTGCCGGCAGGGCGCATCGGCGCCCGCTCGGCCGGACGCAAGGCGCCCGCAGCGCTGGCCGATCTGGCGCTGCGTTTGCTGCTGCGCCACAGCGACTGGTGGGCACGGCTGCCCCATGACGACCACCTGCTGCTGTACGAGCTGGGTGGGCCGCACGGCGATGTCGTGGCCTGGCTGGAGCAGCAGTCGATGGAGCACGGCGAGCAGACCTGGGCAACGCTGGAGCCGGCGCTCGCGGGCCAGCTTTGGCAGGCCGAAGCGCGCCGCTGGGTGGACGCGGCGGCGGCCGACGAAGAGCAGCACTTCAGCGATCTGCAACGGGTGATGCACCGGCTGTGGGGTGACCGGCTGGACCAGGAGGCCCGTGAACTGATTGCCACCGGCCAGACCGACCGCGCCACGCTGCAGCGGGTGCAGGCGCTGCGCGACCGCGTCAAGGCCCATCGCGACGCTGCACGCGATTCGGCAGTGGCCCCAAACGCCTCTTGAAAAACAGCCGCCTGGCTATAATTGTCGGTTTATTGCAGCGGCACGACTCGGTCAATGTGACGTCATCGTGCCAATGGCACCTCCGGCCCCCGGCCTATTCCCCACGGGGCAACACCGGTCAATCTCAACCGGAATCACCCGCGATGACCAGCGAGGGCCGCAACCCGGATGCGCTTCCGCGAACCTGTCGACCCGGCCCGCACGAGCCGTTGTGCCGCGGCGGGTTCAATTCCGAAGAGGTGCTGCCGAATTGCTCTCACCGCCCCCAGCGTGCACGGCATGCGGCGGGCGATGAAATTGTTGTCCGCTCCGCGTGTCCCACGCCGCCCCCTCAGTTCCAAGGATCCGCATGACCGCAAAAAAGCCCGCGCCTGCTGCCAAGCCCGCCTCCGATCCCAAGGCCAAACCGGCGGCGGCCAACCCTGCTGTGAAAGCGGCCGTAGTGGACGCTCAGCCGGCCAAGGCCGTTGCGGTGCCGGGTAAGCCTGTGGCGCCGGACGCCAAGCCGGTTGCCAAACCTGGTAAGACCGACGCAGCGCCACAGGCCAAGGCAGTCAAGCCTAGCGCCAAGAATGCAGCCGCCAAGGCTGCGCCAGTCACGGTTGGCAAAGCGGATGCCAAGGGCGCCAAGGCGGACATCAAGCCGGGCAAAGCCGACGCCAAGACAGGCAAGAAAGGCACAGAGCCGGTCAAGGCCGGGGTCCAGCTGGTCGACGACGTCGACCTGGCCGACATCGATGCAGAGATTGAAGCCGAGGTCGAAGTCGAAGCGGAAGCCGAAGTCGTCGTCGTCGATGAGAAGACGGAAAAGGCCAAGCCGCTGCGCATGAAGGTCAGCCGCGCCAAAGAGCGCGCGCTGATGCGGGAATTCGGCCTTGAAGAGACGACGCTCACAGAAGAGGAAGCCAACAAGCGCCGCCAGGAGCTGAAGACGCTCATCAAGATGGGCAAGACGCGTGGCTTCCTGACGAACCAGGAAATCAACGACCACCTGCCCGAGAAGCTGATCAACGAGGAAATCCTCGAAGCCATCATCAGCATGCTCAACGACATGGGCATTGCCGTGTACGAGCAGGCGCCGGATGCCGCCACACTGCTGGTGGCCGGCGGTGGCGCCACAACCGCGACCGAAGAAGAAGCCGAAGAGGCCGCCGAAGCCGCGCTGTCCACGGTGGACAGCGAGTTCGGTCGCACCACCGACCCGGTGCGCATGTATATGCGCGAAATGGGCACCGTCGAGCTGCTGACGCGTGAAGGCGAGATCGAGATCGCCAAGCGCATAGAAGGTGGCCTGCAGGCCATGATGCTGGCCATCAGCGCCAGCCCGACGACGATTCCCGAGATTCTGGCCACCGCCGACAAGATCGCCGCTGGCGGCATGCAGATCAGCGAGGCGGTCGACGGCTTCATCAGCAGCGACGAAGCCGACGACTACGTGGCTGAGGAAGACTTCGACGAATTCGACGAAGAAGACGACGACGACGGCCAGGGCGGCAGCAAGGCGCTGACCAAGAAGCTCGAAGAGTTGAAGAAGGCCGCGCTCGTCAAGTTCGAGGGCTTGCGGACGCACTTCGACAAGATGCGCAAGGCCTACGAGAAGGAAGGCTACAAGTCGTCGGCCTACAACAAGGCCCAGGGCGCCATCAGCGAAGACTTGATGACGATCCGCTTCACCGTAAAGACCATCGAGCGGCTGTGCCACATCCTGCGCAGCCAGGTCGACGACGTGCGCCGCTACGAGCGCGAGATCCGCAAGATCGTGGTCGACAAGTGCGGCATGCCGCAGGACCACTTCATCAAGACCTTTCCGCCCAACGTGATGAACTTGAAGTGGGCTGAGAAAGAGATTGCGACCGGCAAGCCCTACAGCCCCATCCTGGCCCGCAACCTGCCAGCCGTGCAGGAACTGCAGACCAAGCTGACCGATCTGCAAAGCCGCGCCGTGGTGCCGCTGGACGACCTCAAGCTCATCAACAAAAAGATGAATGAGGGCGAGAAGGCGAGCCGGGACGCCAAGAAGGAAATGATCGAGGCCAACCTGCGCCTGGTCATCTCCATCGCCAAGAAGTACACCAACCGCGGCCTGCAGTTTCTGGACTTGATCCAGGAGGGCAACATCGGTTTGATGAAGGCGGTCGACAAGTTCGAATACCGCCGTGGCTACAAGTTCTCGACCTACGCCACGTGGTGGATTCGCCAGGCCATCACACGGTCCATCGCGGACCAGGCGCTCACCATCCGCATTCCGGTGCACATGAGCGAGACCATCAACAAGATGAACCGCATCTCGCGTCAGCATCTGCAGGAG
>JAJAZC010000081.1 GCA_026785885.1 Rubrivivax sp. | reverse complement strand
GCCCTCGCGCGTGAAATCGCGCTCGGGCCTTCGCCTGGCGAGCGAGTCCTTCCGGAGTCGCACGTCCCGGCTCAGTACTCCGCGGTCGAGCCTGGGGCCAGGTTGTCAAACTTTGTCAGCGGCTTCAGGAAGGTCAGCTTGACGGTGTCGACAGGGCCATTGCGCTGCTTGGCGATGATGATCTCGGCGACGCCGGGCTCTTTGCAGGCGTCTTTGCTGTAGTACTCGTCGCGGTAGATGAACATGATGATGTCGGCGTCCTGCTCGATGGCGCCGGACTCGCGCAGGTCGCTCATCATCGGCCGCTTGTCGGGCCGACTTTCGACGCTGCGGTTGAGCTGCGACAGTGCCATCACCGGGCACTGCAACTCCTTGGCCAGTGCTTTCAGACCGCGCGAGATTTCACCCAGCTCGGTGGCGCGGTTTTCGTCGCTGCCGCCGCTGCCGCTCATCAGCTGCAGGTAGTCGACGACTATCAACCCCAGCGTGCCACCAAACTGGCGCGCCATGCGGCGGGCGCGCGCGCGCAACTCGGCCGCCGTCAGCGCCGGCGTCTCGTCGATGAACATGTTGACCTTGCTGAGCTTCTCGACGGCCTCGGCCAGGCGGCCCCATTCGTCGTCGGCCAGGCGGCCGGTGCGCAGGTGCTGCTGGTTGATGCGGCCCAGGCTGCCCACCATTCGCAGTGCCAATTGCGAAGCCCCCATCTCCATCGAAAACACCAGCACCGGCAGCTCTTCCTTGACGCATACGTGCTCGGCGATGTTGAGCGCAAAGGCGGTCTTGCCCATCGATGGCCGCGCGGCCAGCACGATCAGATCGCCCTTTTGCAGCCCCGCGGTCAGGCGGTCCAGGTCGTAGTAGCCGGTGCGCACGCCGGTCACGTCTTCAGCGCCATTCTCGGCCAGCTCGTTGACGCGGTCCAGCAGCGCCACCACCAGCTTGTCCATGCCCTGAAAGCCCTGTTTCTGGCGCGAGCCTTCCTCGCCGATCTTCAGGATCTTGCTTTCCGCGTCGTCCAGGATCTGGCTGACCTGGCGGCCTTCGCGATTGAAGGCGGTGGTGGCGATCTCGTCGCTGGCGGCAATCAGCTTGCGCAGGATCGCGCGCTCACGGACGATCTCCGCGTAGCGGCGCATGTTGGCCGCACTCGGCACGCTCTGCGCCAGCGCGTTGAGGTACGCCAGGCCGCCGCCGTCGTCGGCCTTGCCATGGCTTTGCAGGTGCTCGAAAACCGTGATCACGTCAGCCGGCCGGCTGTGCTGCACCAGCGCAGCAATGGCGCCGAAGATCAGCCGGTGCTCAAAACGGTAGAAGTCGCTTTCCGTCAGCAGCTCGGCTGCACGGTCCCAGGCCAGGTTGTCCAGCAGCAGACCGCCGAGCACGCTCTGCTCGGCTTCCACAGAGTGCGGTGGCACACGCAGGCGTGCGACCTCGTCGTCACGCTGCGTCGGGGTGTTGCGGGGGTCGACGAGGTTGCTCATGTCGGTGAAGTCTTGTTTAGATTCCGGCCGCCGTGGGGTCCGGTGGTCGGGCGTCAAAGTGTGGCCCTGCCCGGTCTCGGCCGTTGTGGGCAGGGCTGTGGACGGCCGGTGATCAACCTGTGTGATTGCAGCAGCGCCATGACAAAGGCCGGCTTGCGCCGGCCTTTGCAGAGTCAGGGACGGGCGGTGCCGCGTCAGTCGGCCTGCGCCACCACCTGGACCGTCACGTCGACGACCACGTCGGTGTGCGGTGAAACCGAAACGGCATGCTCGCCGACGGTCTTGAGCGGCCCATTGGGCATCCGCACCTGCGACTTCTGCACCGCAAGGCCCATCTTGGTCAGGGCAAGGGCAATGTCGTGGTTGGTGACGGAGCCGAACAGACGGCCGTCGACGCCGGCCTTCTGCGCCACGCGGACGGTCTTGCCGGCCATCTGCTCGCCCAGCGCCTTGGCAGCATCGAGCTTGGTCTGCGCGGCTTTCTCCAGCTCGGCACGGCGGCCCTCGAACTCCTTGATAGCGGACTCGGTGGCGCGGCGCGCCAGCTTGGACGGAATCAGGAAGTTGCGGGCGTAGCCCTGCTTGACATTGACGACATCGCCAAGGTCGCCAAGCTTGCCGACCTTTTCCAGAAGGATGATTTGCATAGCGTTGCCTTTTAGACCTTGTGCTGGTCAGAGTACGGCAGCAGCGCCAGGAAGCGCGCACGCTTGATGGCGGTGGTGAGCTTGCGCTGGAAGAACGAGCGCGTGCCGGTCAGGCGTGCTGGCGTGATCTTGCCGTTCTCGCCGACGAAATCGCGCAGTACGTCGATTTCCTTGTAGTCGATTTCTTTGATACCGGCGACGGTGAAGCGGCAGAACCGCTTGCGGCGAAACAGCAACGCCTGGTTGTTGCGCTTAGGGCGCTTGTCTTTGGAAAAACGACCTTTACCACGGGGCGGGGGCATGTGAGCTCCTACGTGAAATTAATGGAACCGGGATCAAGCGGCTGTGGCATGGGCCACCAGCGCGTCGACCGATGTGATGTGAAACAGCAGGCCGCGACCGTTGCGTGTGCTGGTAATGAAGCCTGCGTACTGGCTTGCACTGCCCAGCGCCATCGGCATCAGCAACCGGGTAACCGCCCCGATGGCCACGGCTTTGATCTCCATCGAGACCTTGCGCGGCTGGCCGTCTTCACTGACCTCGGACTCGTGCTTCAAGCTCAAGTCCAGGGCCGGCAGTCCGGCGGGGGTGTACCTGGTTGCCAAGCGCTCCACTAGGGTGGCCGACAGAACCAGGCGGTTCATGTCGGCAGCCCGGGCGGGAAACGGCGTGTCAAACCTGGCGCTCGTGTTCTCGGCGGTCAGGCCGCGGCTTCGTGGCGCTCCTTGCGGGCTTCTTCACGCTCCACGGCCTTCATCATGATCGAAGGGGTTGCCTCCGCCTTGTCCCTGGCCACGGTCATGTGGCGCAGCACGGCGTCATTGAAGCGAAAGCCGGTTTCAATCTCGGTCAGCGTCTCGTTGCTAACCTCGATGTTCAGGCACAAGTAGTGCGCCTTGACGAGCTTCTGGATCATGTAGGCCAGCTGACGACGGCCCCAGTCCTCGACCCGATGGACCTTGCCGCCAGAGGCGGTGACAAGGGTCTTGTAGCGTTCCAGCATTGCCGGAACCTGTTCGCTCTGATCCGGGTGGATCAACAGCACGATCTCGTAGTGACGCATGCGTACTCCTTGAAAGGAATGTCCTTGTGGATTTCCTCCGGGGTGGAGGTGGAAGCCGCCCCGATGCGTCAACATCACGGGTACAGCAAGGAAAGCCGGCGAGTATAGCGGCCGTACCCCGCCAGCTCCGCCACCCGCAGCCCCCTGCAGCCAGACGCTGCGGACTCCGTTTCAAGCGGTGCCGGCCCAGCGCCGCTGTGCCGCCAGGCGCACCGCGCCAGCGCCGTCGGGCTGCGGCAGCTCGCGCAGCAGCGCCGGCCACAATTTCAGCATCAGCTCGGCGGTGGCCAGTGTGTCGGCCGCCGCCTGGTGACGCTGGCTGCAGACGATGCCGAGCGCTGCCATCCACTGGTCCAAAGTTCGCGCGCGCACCCGGGGCTGCAGCACCGCAGCCAGCGGCTCCCAATCCAGCCAGCAGTTGTCCATTGGCGCAACGCCCTCAGCGCGGCAGGCCCGCTCCATCAGCGTGCGGTCGAACGCGGCGTGGAAGGCCACCAGTGGCGCGCCGCCGGCAAACTGCACGAAAGCAGCCAGTGCCACCGATCGCTCGACGCCTGCGCGCTGCGCGCCGACGCCGATGCCGTGCAGCAGGATGTTGTCGTGGTCCGGCGTTGCGGACTCCTGGCGCAGCAGCACCTCGAAGCTGTCCCTCAGCACGATGCGTGCCAGCCGGCCATCAACATGCACCGCAATCGCCGCGATCGCCAGCAGGCGGTCGCGCTGCGGGTCCAGGCCGCTGGACTCGACGTCCAGCACAACCCAGCGGCGCTCGGCCCCCTGCCGCGTCGGAGCGCGGCGCCTGCGCTGCAGCCATGCCGCGCACGCGGCCAGCACCGATTGCAGTCGCGGTAGCGCCATGACTTCAGCGCCGGTAGTCCAGTGCAATGCGCTGCTGCAGGTTGCGCGCCGTGCGCATCGCCTCTTTCAACATGCGGCGGTCGATGTCGTTGAGCGCCTGCACGTCTATGGTGTTGGGCGCGCTGGCGCCGGCGCCGTGCAGACCCAGCTGGGCTTGCAGGCGCAGCATCCGCAGGAACTTAAAAGCGGTAATCCAGGCCTGGCCTTCCTGTGGCCGCACCCCCAGACACGGCGCAGCGGCCTCAAACCGACCCCGTGTGCCCACCGCGCTCCGCCCGTGGGCCAGCGCATACAACCGTGCTGCGTCGACGAAGAGCGCCGTGCCTTGGAGTTTGAGGTCGAGCCAGGCGTGCCCGCCTTCTTCGCGTGTGGCGAGAGCGCCGCGCCAGGTAAGCGGTGGCGTGCGCTGCAGCGCGTTGTCCGCCATCTGCTTGATGAAGCGCGGCATGGCCACCGGGCGGGTGGCCAGCCAGTCGCGTAGCGGCCGCAAGAGCGCTGCGTTGCCGCACAGCGCGCGCAGGTCGAAATGGATGCTGGCCTTCAACAAATCTTCGGGCGCGCCCTGCTCGACCCAATGCGCAAACCGGGCCTGCCATTCGGCCAACGACAGGCAGCACGCGGCGTTGCCGGCCCTCACGCCGCCGCGGCACAGCGGGTAGCCGCAGGCGTCAAGTTCGGCATTGACCTCAACGCCCAGCGCCAGCCAGGCGCAGCGGTATTGATTGGGCGTGCTGCTGTCGAAAGCGATGCCGTTGTCCTGATCGGTGGCCACCGTCTGTTCGCCGCGGCCCTCCGACCCGAAGCTGAGCCAGCAAACGCGCGCCAGGTCAAGGCCGCGCCGCGCCGCCGTCAGCTCCACGAGCCGGGTGCACAGCAGGTCGTTGAGTCGGCTGGTGATCTCGGTCAGCTGCCGCGCTTGCACGCCCTGAACCAGCAGCTGGCCAGCAAACTGGCGGATGCGCGCGGCCAGCGGTTGCAGGGCCAAGGCGTCGGGTGCAGCGCGCAACCCTTCGCTGAGCTCGCGGATCGACAGGCGCTGCAGCGCGAAGAGGTCGCGCTCGGAGACGATGTTGACGACGCGCCCAGCGCGCAACACCGGCACGTGTCGCACGCCGTAGCGCGCCATCGGCAGCGCCGCGTCCTGCAGGCGGTCATCGCTGTCGAGGCAGTGCACCGGCGTGCTCATCACCAGCGCCAGCGGCGTCTGCAGATCCAGCTGCTGCAGCGTGACACGGAACAGGATGTCGTGACGCGTCAAAATGCCGCGTAAACCTGCGTCACCATCGACCACCACCACCGAGCCGACACGGCGCTCGTGCATCTGCTGCAGCGCCTGCTGCAGCGGTGTTGCGCCGGGGCAGCACAGCACCGCCTTGTCGGGCAGCGCGCCGAGGCGGGTTCCAGTGATTGCTCGGCCAACGTCTGCGACGACCACGCGGCCTGCACCGCACGGCGCGACAGAGCCAGGTACTGCGCCATCCGCTGCGTCAGAAAGTCAGCAAACGGTGGGCTCGCCAGCGCCAAGGCTTGCACCGCCTCGGCCGGCAGCAGTAGGCAGAAGCAATCCTCCGGCGCTGTGTAGGTGACGGTGACGGCACGCGCCGCCAGCACGGCGCCGACCGGGAACAGCTCGCCTGCCGTGTACTCGAAGCCACCGGCTGCCGCGGCGGCCTCTGTCGCATCGGCCAGCCCGCGCCGGCCATCGACACTGCCACGCCGCAGGTAAATCAGTGCGCTGGCCACGCCGCTGGCGGGCGCCAGGACGATGTCACCCGGCGCGAAGTAGGCCTGCCGCGCACCGACAACCAAGCGCTCCACATGGGCCGGCTGCATGCGCGAGAACGGCATGTGCTGCATCAGCTCGTCGCGCAGCGTCTGCACCAGACTCACCGAAGGCGTGATCTGCGGGGACGTCGACAGCGCAGCCGCGGCGGTGCCGTCGGTAGACGCAGTTGGATCGAGCGGTGCCATCGGGCCTGATGGTGGGCCGCGCGACGGCGCAAGAAAAAGGGCCGCACCCCAGAAGGTGCGGCCCTGCTCAACGGTTGGTGCGGATCAGGCCTTGGTACCCAACAGATTGGGGTAGCGCACGTGCTCCACCAGCTCCTGAATCTCGCGCTTGGGCGCGGGCGTCAGCAAGCTCACGATGATGATCACGGCAAAGCCCAGTGGCACGCCGAAGACGCCGGCGCTGATGGGCAGGATGCCCCACCACGTGTAGTCGGCAATCGGCCCGGTGACGCCGAATAGGCCGCGCATCCAGACCTGCGTCGTGGCCATGTAGTAGAACGTGATCGACACGCCGGCCAGCATGCCCAACACGGCGCCCCACTTGCTGGCGCGCTTCCAGAAGATGCCGAGCACCAGCGCCGGAAAGAACCCGGCCGCCGCCAGCGAGAAAGCCGCCGACACGAGGAACAGGATGTCGGCGATCTTCAAGGCAGCCACATACGCCGCCGCCAACGCCACCACCAGCAACAGGCACTTGGAGATCATCACCCGGCGCGAGGTCGGCGCGTTCGGGTCGATCATCTTGTAGTACAGGTCGTGGCTCAGCGCGTTGGCAATCGTCAGCAGCAGGCCGTCGGCGGTCGACAGCGCAGCTGCCAGACCACCGGCCGCCACCAGGCCGGAGATGACGTACGGCAGGCCGGCGATCTCAGGCGTCGCCAGCACGATGATGTCGCCGCCGATGCGCATTTCACCGAGCTGGAAGATGCCGTCCTTGTTGATGTCGCTAATGGACAGCAAAGCCGGGTCGACCTTGGCCCACGAGCCGACCCAGGACGGCAGCTTGTCGAACGGCGTGCCGACCAGCACGTTGAACACCTCGTACTTGACCAGCACTGCCAGCGCCGGCGCCGTGAAGTACAGCAGGAAGATGAAGAACAGCGACCAGGTCACCGACGAGCGCGCGTCCTTCACCGACGGTGTCGTGTAGTAGCGCATCAGGATGTGCGGCAGCGCGGCAGTGCCCACCATCAGGCAGAACACCAGCGCCAGGAAGTTGCGACGCGATTCCTCGAATGTCTTCTGCGCTTTGGCGTCGCCGTTGGGATCACCCGCGTAGGCCTGGGCATGCGGTGGCATGCCGGCCAGCGGGCGGGCCCGGTTGTCGGCGGCGGTGCGGGCCGCCGTCCACGCGGCTTTGGCCGCAGTCTCGTCCTTGGGCACCGCGGCAAGCGCTTTCTCGGCCGCCTGCACGTCGCTCAACGGGGCGTTGGCAGCGCGCAGGTCATCCAGCTTCTTCTGCGCCGTGGCCTTGTCCGCCGCCAGCGCGGTGGGGATGTCCTTGAGCTTGGTGCCGAAGTCATCGGCACGTTGCTTGAAGATTGCGATGACCTCCTGCTCCTTCGGATCGGCGATCAACTGCTTTTCGCGCGCGGAGACCTTCTCCAGCTGCGAGCCGTAGATAGCCTGCGGCACCGGCACGCCGGTTTGCTTGACCGACAGCCACACCACCGGGATCAGGTAGGCAATGATCAGGATGATGTACTGCGCCACCTGCGTCCACGTCACCGCTCGCATACCGCCCAGGAACGAACACACCAGGATGCCGCCGAGGCCGACAAAGATGCCGACCTCGAAAGCCAGGCCGGACAGCCGCGTCGTGATCAGACCGACGCCGTAGATCTGTGCCACGACGTAGACGAAGGACACCAGGATCGCGATCAGAATGCCGACGAAGCGCGCGGCATTGCCTTCATAGCGCGCGCCCAAAAAGTCAGGGATCGTGAACTGCCCGAACTTGCGCAGATACGGCGCCAGGAACAGGGCCACCAGGCAGTAGCCGCCAGTCCAGCCCATGATGAAGGCCAGGCCGCCGTAGCCGCTTAGGTACAGCGTGCCAGCCATGCCGATAAAGGACGCTGCCGACATCCAGTCAGCGCCGGTGGCCATGCCGTTGTAGACCGCCGGCACGCGGCGCCCGGCCACGTAGTACTCGGCCGCGTCGTTGGTGCGGCTCATGATGCCAATGCCGGCGTACAGCGCAATGGTTGCCAGCAGGAACACGATGCCGATGGCGCCGCGCGACAAGCCCATCTGCTCGGCAATCGCCAGGATCACGACGAAAACCAGGAAACCACCGGTGTACCAGGTGTAGACCTTGTTCAGGCCCTTCTTGAAGGCCGCATTGGCCTCCTTGTTGGAAGTGCCCGCCTTGGGTTCGAAACCTAAACCAGCCATGTCATTCCTCCTCGGCAACACCGTGTTCGATGTCCAGCTTGTTCATGTAGCTGGCATAGAACGCGATGATTGCAACGTAGATCACGAGTGCACCTTGGGCTGCCACCCAGAAACTGAAAGGCCAGCCAAAGAAGTTGAAGTTCAGGTCCCGGGCGTAGAAGGCGATGACGTAGGTCACCACGAACCAGATCGCCAGCAGGATGCCGGTGATCCGGAGGTTCTTTCGCCAGTAGCTCTGGTGGTTTTCACTCACATGAATCTGCATCGCAGTCACCCCTTTCGGTGCTTAGGCCCGCTGCCGGGCATCTTGGTTTTCAGATCGATCGCGGGTGGGCCCGCGTTTGGAAACTCAGCCTGTCTTAGGGGCTGATGCTGTCTTGCTGCTCTTGCTGCTTACGCCGCTGTGCCACCCAGCAGGCCGGTTTCACGTTCCAGTTGCGCAGCCACCTTGGGCTCGAAACCCTTTAAGTGGCGGATGATCTTGACGGCCTCTTCCGGCTCGCGGCGGTCCACATGCACGCGCGCCAGTTGGTACCAGCCGTAGGGGCTCATCGGCTGCAATTCGGTGTTGCGCTTGAGCGCTGCAACAGCCTCGTCGTGACGCTGCAGCCGGATCAAGACCAAACCGCGGCCGTACCAGGCACGGTCCAGCTTGGGGCCGAGTTCCGTGGCGCGTGTGAAAGCGGCCAGCGCTCCATCCCAGCGCTCGATGGCTTCCAGGATGAAGCCGTGATTGAACCAGGTAGCGGCGTCGTCGTGCCGCAGTTCGATGAGTAGTTCCGAGTCGGCCAGCGCATCCGCAGCACGGCCCGACTGCATCAGCAGGTTGGCCCGGCTAGCCAGGCCATAAGCGTCCTGCGGCCAGCGCTGCAGCAGGCGGCCAAAGACAGCCAGCGCAGCCTCGCGCCGCCCCAGCACCAGCCAGCCGATGGCCTTCCACTTGAGCGTCAGGTAGTCGAGCCGGTTCATCGCAGCACTCCAAAGTTGGCCGCCGGCTTGGCCTGCAGACCGTCCGCGTGGCAATGGGCCCTGGACGGGCGCCAGGCGCTCATCGACAACCCACCATGTCCTGCCCGACGCAGTAGCTGACCTTCTCCAAAGTCACGATGACCCAGATGATCAGCAGCAGGGAGAACGCGACGAAGCCGACGTGTGCGTCAGCCACTTGCCGCGGTGTTATCCAACGTGCCACAGCCAAAAACGGCCGTGTCAGCACGCTTAGGAGGCCGTAGAAAAAGTTGCTTTGCCGCTTGTCGCCGGCCAGGATAGCCAGCAGACCCCGACCCAGCAAGGCCATCAGGGCGATTTCGCAAACCAGCTTGACGGCAGAAAGAAACAGCAGCACAAGGGCCTTGGTCCATAACGACAACGCGACTGTCGGCGAAGGGACTTACCGCTTTCTGACAGCCAGGGCCGGACTTCACGCATCTCTGCATAGGTTTTTCCCTAGGCGCCATGTCACCGAACTGCCTTGTTATCCGAGCGGCAGCGGCCCCAAGGCCGCAATGTGGACGATTCACTGCGTGCTAAATCGCTGCCGGCCCGCGCTGCAGCCTCATCGCCCAAGAACGCACCAACGCCACCACCGCGTGCGCCCGCCTTCAAGGTAGAAGTGCTTGGCCCGGGCGGCGCTGCCGACTCAGTTCTTGGCCAGCCGCTGCCAGGTTTCGACGACGGTGTCGGGATTGAGCGAGATCGACACGATGCCCTCTTGCGCCAACCAATCGGCGAAATCCGGGTGGTCGCTGGGGCCCTGGCCGCAGATGCCGACGTACTTGCCAGTGGCGCGGCAGGCCGTGATGGCGCGCGAGATCAGGGCTTTGACGGCAGGGTCGCGTTCATCGAAGTCGTCGGCCAGCTGCGCCAGACCGGAGTCGCGATCCAGCCCCAGCGTCAGCTGCGTCAGGTCATTGCTGCCGATGCTCATGCCGTCAAAGTGCTCGAGAAACTGGTCAGCCAGGATCGCGTTGCTCGGCACCTCGCACATCATGATCAGGCGCAGGCCGTCCTGGCCGCCATCGGCAGCGCGCTTGAGGCCGCGCTCGGCCAGCATGCGCACGACGGTCGACGCCTGCTTCACGGTGCGTACGAAGGGCACCATGATCTCGACGTTGGTGAGATCCATCTCCGTGCGCACCCGTTTGAGCGCTTCGCACTCCATCGCAAACGCGTCGCTGAACTCACTGTTGATGTAGCGGCTGGCACCGCGAAAGCCGAGCATAGGGTTCTCTTCATCGGGCTCGTAGCGCGTGCCTCCGATCAGCTTGCGGTACTCGTTGCTCTTGAAATCAGACAGCCGCACGATCACCGGCTTAGGCCAGAAGGCGGCGGCAATCGTACTGATGCCTTCGACCAGCTTGTCGACGTAGAAAGCCCGCGGCGACGCATGCCCGCGAGCCACCGACTCGACGGCCTTTTTTAGGTCGGGGTCGATGTTGGGATAGTCCAGGATCGCCTTCGGGTGCACGCCGATGTTGTTGTTGATGATGAACTCGAGCCGTGCCAGGCCGACGCCGCTGTTGGGCATTTGACAGAAGTCGAAAGCCAGCTGCGGGTTGCCGACATTCATCATGATCTTGATCGGGCAATACGGCATCTCGCTGCGCACGACGTCGCTGATCTCGGTCTCCAGCAGACCGTCGTAGACGAAGCCGGCGTCGCCCTCGGCACAGCTGACGGTGACCAGCGCGTCTTCGTGCAGTCGCTCGGTTGCGTCACCGCAGCCGACCACGGCCGGAATGCCCAACTCGCGCGCGATGATCGCGGCGTGGCAGGTGCGGCCGCCGCGGTTGGTGACGATGGCGCTGGCGCGCTTCATGACCGGCTCCCAGTTGGGATCGGTCATGTCGGTGACGAGGATGTCGCCGGGTTGCACACGGTCCATCTCGGCCGTGCTGCGCACCAGGCGCACGGGGCCGGTGCCGACCTTCTGTCCGATGGCGCGTCCTTCGGCCAGCACGATGTTCTTGCTACGGTCGCCCTTGAGCTTGAAACGTTGCTCGGCCTTGCCAGCAGACTGGCTCTTCACCGTCTCGGGCCGCGCCTGCAGGATGTAGAGCTGGCCGTCCAGGCCGTCCTTGCCCCACTCGATGTCCATGGGCCGGCCGTAGTGCTTCTCGATGATCAGCGCGTAGCGTGCCAGCTCGATCACATCGGCGTCGCTCAGCGCATAGCGGTTGCGCTGCTCGGGTGGTGTGTCCAACACCCTGACCAACCGCCCGCTGGCGGCCTTGTCTTCGGGGCTCGCAAACTCCATGCGCTGCAGCTTGCTGCCCAGCACGCGGCGGATGACGGAGAACTTGCCCTTGGCCAGCGTCGGCTTGTGGACGTAGAACTCGTCAGGATTCACCGCACCTTGCACCACCAGCTCACCCAGGCCGTAGCTGGCGGTGATGAATACGACGTCGGCAAAACCTGATTCGGTGTCGATCGTGAACAGCACGCCGGCGGCACCGAGGTCCGATCGCACCATGCGTTGCACACCGGCCGACAGTGCCACGTCGGCATGCGCAAAACCCTTGTGCACGCGGTAGCTGATGGCGCGGTCGTTGTACAGCGAGGCGAACACTTCCTTGATGCGGTAGAGCACGTCGTCAATGCCGCTGACGTTGAGGAAGGTCTCCTGCTGGCCGGCGAATGAGGCATCGGGCAGGTCTTCGGCCGTGGCCGACGAGCGCACCGCAAAGCTCGCGCCCTTGCCATCGGCCTCGTCGCCGCTCAGGCGCTGGAACTGCTCGCGGATGGCCGCGTTCAGCGCGGGCGGCAGCGGCGTGTCGACGATCCACTGCCGAATCTGTGTGCCGGCGGCAGCCAGCGCACGCACGTCCTCGACGTCCAGCGTGGCCAGCTTGTCGCTGATGCGGCGGTCCAGGCCGCCGTGCTGCAGAAACAGCCGAAAGGCATGTGCCGTGGTGGCAAAGCCGCCCGGCACCCGCACGCCGCTGGCGGCCAGTTGGCTAATCATTTCGCCAAGGCTGGCGTTCTTGCCGCCGACCGCCTCGACATCGCTCATGCGCAACTGTTCGAAGGGCGCGACGAGGGCTGTGTTCAAGTCATGCGGCAGGGCCTGTTCAGGCGTGGTGGACATGGGACAAGCTCCGTGATGTGGAAAAACCGGTGCTTCCGCATGGGCGGCCCCTGATAGGTCGATCGGGGCGGTCGGCCGGGCGCTGGCGCAGTGCTGTTGGTGTTGTGGGCCAGACTGGCTCACGACGGGTCGGCGAGGCGGAAAGTTGCGGTCGATTCTATGGGCTTGTCTTTATGATGGGCCGATCAGATCGCGTCGCCCGCCGGCCGCTGCACCCTGGACAAACCATGCCCAACCGCACTGTGTTCTTCGTCTCGGACGGCACCGGCATCACGGCCGAGACGTTCGGCAACTCGATCCTCAACCAGTTTCCCGCCAAGCCGCGCCATGTGCGCCGGCCTTTCATCGACACGGTCGACAAAGCGCACGTCGTGCTGGGTGAAATCAACGCAACGGCACTGCGTGAGGGCAAGAGGCCGATCGTCTTCATCACGCTGATCAACGACGACGTTCGCTCGATCATCACCGCCACTGGCTGCAAGGGCCTGGTGCTGGACATGTTCAGCACCTTCGTCGAGCCGCTGGAAACAGAATTCGGCGTCAAGAGCAACCACCGCGTCGGGCGCTTCTCGGACGTCAGCGAGAGCCAGGAATACACAGACCGCATCGAAGCCATCAACTTCAGCCTCGCCCACGACGACGGCCAAAGCGCCGTCAACCTGGCCAGTGCCGACGTGATCCTGCTGGGGGTCAGCCGCAGCGGCAAGACGCCGACCAGCCTGTACCTGGCGATGCAGCACGGCATCAAGGCCGCGAACTACCCGCTGATCCCAGAGGACTTCGAGCGCGGCCGCTTGCCAACGCCGCTGGGGCCGCACAAGCGCAAGTGTTTCGGCCTCACGATCGACCCGGTGCGGCTGGCGCAAATTCGCAATGAGCGCCGGCCCGGCAGCAAGTACGCGGCGCTGGAGAACTGCCGCTACGAGGTCAACGAGGCTGAAGCAATGATGCGCCGCGAAGGCGTGGCCTGGCTGTCCAGCACGCACAAGAGCATCGAAGAAATCGCCACCACGATCCTGCGCGACTTGCGGCCCGATCGGTTGGTGTACTGACGGCGCGGCGCCGCGCCTGGCACCTCAAGGCTCACCGCGCCGTGCCGATTCATACAAGCACACGGCAGCTGCTGCGGCAACGTTCAGCGACTCCTCGCCGCCTGGCTGCGGGATGCGCACCTGCAGCGCGCAGCGCGCCAGCAGCGCTGGCGACACGCCCTGCCCTTCGTGGCCCAGCACCCAGGCGCAGGGCCACGGCAGCGGGGCCTCTGGCAGGGCCGCGTTGCCATGCGAGCTGGTGGCCAGCAGCGGCACATGCAACGCCGTCAACGCAGGTTCATCCAGGCCTTCGATCAACCGCAGCGCAAAGTGCGCGCCCATCCCGGCACGCAGCACCTTGGGCGACCACAGTGCGGCCGTGCCCTTGAGCGCCAGCACCTGCAGCACGCCAAAGGCTGCGGCGCTGCGCAGAATGCTGCCCACGTTGCCGGCGTCCTGCAGGCGGGCCAGCACGACGGTGGCCACACCGGCCGCGATGGCTGGCGCCAGCGGAACCGGCATGACAAAGCCGATGGCCGACGGCGACGCCAACGCACCGATGCCGGCAAACAGCGCCGCCGGCATCACGGTGATCTGAGCCACGCCGCTGCACAGTGCGCGCAGCGCCGGGTTCTGCCAGCCGGCTTCGCTCAGCACCGCGCGCTGTGGCAGGCCGTTGCGCAGCCGCAGGGCGCTGCACAGGTGCTCACCTTCCAGCCACACCTGCCCCGCGTGGCGGTAGGCCGTACTGTCCTGCGCCAGCTTGCGCAGCCCAACCAGCAGCGGGTTGTCACGCGAGGTGATGAACTGCGGCTCACTCACGGCCATGGCTGCGATAGGAAGTCGTGCAGCGGGGTTGCCTGGAGTGCCTCGGGTGCACAAGGCGGCCGCGCGTGCGCCGTCGGCTGCACCGGATGCATCGGCTGCACCGGATGCATCGGCTGCAGCGGCTGCGTTGGCTGCATCGGCTGCATCGGCT
>JAJAZC010000080.1 GCA_026785885.1 Rubrivivax sp. | reverse complement strand
GCTCACGCTCATCTAACGCTCGAGCCCAACAAGAAGGGCGCGATCCGTTCGGGGTCGACGCACCCGCAGCCCACAAGAACCGACGGAGGGTCCACCGATGAATGACCTGCTGCAACGCATTTTGCGCGCGCTGCCTTCACGCCTGTCGCGCTGGTTCAAGGGTTTGCGGAAAGGCCAGGGCCACGCGCACCGCGAGACGGCCTTGCCCCATGGCGGCACTGTGGAAGCGTTTGCCCGTGGGGTGGCGGAACTGCCGCTGGCCGCCTCGGTCACCGTGGTGATACCGGCGCTGAACGAGGCCAAGCGCATTGCCAGCGTGGTGGCGTTTGCACTGGCCGACCCCGCCACTGCCGAAGTACTGGTCATCGACGACAGCAGCATCGACGACACCGCCGCGCTGGCCAGGGCAGCCGGCGCGCGCGTGGTCACGAGCACGATGCTCGGCAAGGGCGCGTCCATGCACGACGGCGCCATACAAGCCCGACAAGAGCTGCTGGTCTATCTGGACGGCGACCTCGCCGGCCTGCGCCCCGGCATCATCAGCGACCTGGCGCGGCCGCTGCTGGCCGACGAGGCCGACTTCGTGAAGGCGCGCTTCGGTCGCGGCGGTGGCCGCGTCACCGAGCTCACGGCCAAGCCCATGCTGAAGGTGTTTTTTCCTGAGCTGGCACATCTGGGCCAGCCGCTGGGCGGGGTGATCTCGGCACGGCGCGCGCTGCTGCAGCAACTGGCGTTCGAAGACGGCTACGGCGTCGACATCGGCCTGCTGCTGGACGCCCAGCGCTCCGGCGCGCGTGTGGCCGAAGTCGACATCGGTTCGTTGGAACACGACAGCCAGCCGCTGCTGGACCTGACGGTGATGGCCAACGAGGTGGCGCGCGTGATCTACAGCCGCGCACGCTCCGCCGGCCGGCTGAACGTCGACCAGATCGTGGCCATGTACGAAAGCCAGCGCCAGGCGGCGGCCTCGCTGGACTTCATCCTCACGCGCCGCCGCGGCCGCCAGCGCCTGCTGCTGGTGGACATGGACGGCGCGCTGACGACCACCCGTTTTGCGGTGGAACTGGCGCGCGCCAGCGGGCAAGAGCAAGCGCTGGCGCAGCTGCTGGACAGCCCGGCCGACGACACCGCCGCGCGCAGCGAGCGCATTGCCGGGCTCTTTCGCTTCGTGCACAAGCAGCAGTTCGAGCGCGTGGCGCGCGCCCCGCCCCGACGCCCGGGGGGGGTCGAGGTCATCAACCGCATGCGCCGCGCCGGCTTCATGGTGGGCGTGCTGAGCGACAGCTACTTCGTTGCCGCCGACATCCTGCGGCGCCGCGTGTTCGCCGACTTCGCACTGGCCCACACCATGCACTTCGACAGCGACGTGTGCAACGGGCAGGTGAAGGTCAACCCGGCCTTCCTGCCGCTGCGCGAAGGCGATGGCCTGCCGGTGTGCAAGAGCCACGTGCTGCGCCGCTTCAGGGCCGAAGGCGGCGAGCAGCCGCTCTTGGAATGCTGGGCCGTGGGCGACAACCTCAACGACCTGGGCCTGCTGCGGCTGGCCGACCGGGCCTTTGCCATCGACCCCAAGGCGCCGGAAATGCGGCGCGAGCCCGGCATCATCGTCATCGAAAGCTTCGAGGAGTTGCTGGCGCGTGTGCCCGCTGCGCCCGCGGTGGTGCAACCCGGCACGGCTCAGGCGGCGTGACGGCGGCGTGACGGCGCTCGAGCGCGAAGGAAAAGACGCGAAGCAAAAGAAGCACCCGCGAACAAGTTTCAGGAGAGCTCCCCATGTCATTGCGCCAATTCATTTCCACCCGCAGCCTGTTGAAGACCCTCAGCGCCATCAAGAACAGCATCGTCTACAGCTGGGACGAGGCGGCGCGCATCCTGGGGCTGCAGCCGGACCTCTACACCCAGCCGCTGCACCGCGAGCTCGAGCGCCCGGTCAACGTCATCCTCATCGGCGCCGGCCACCGCGGCAGCATCTACGCCGCCTACGCCACCAAGAGCCCGCGCGAGATGCGCGTGGTGGGTGTGGCCGAGCCCAACGCGGCGCGGCGCAAGCGCATTGCGGCGGCGCACGACATCCCGCCGGAACGCTGCTTCACCGACTGGAAGCCGGTCTTCGAGCCCGGCCCCGGGCATGAAGGCAAGTGGGCCGACGCTGTGATCATCGCCACCCCCGACCGCCTGCACACCGCGCCCTGCCTGCGCGCGCTGGCGCTGGGCTACGACGTGCTGCTGGAAAAACCCGCCGCGCCCACCGCGGCCGAGTGCCGGCAGATATTGGCCGCGGCGCTGGCCAGCGGCCGCATCGTGGGCGTGTGCCACGTGCTGCGCTACACGCCCTACTTCCGCGAGCTGAAGGCGCTGATCGACGGCGGCATGGTCGGGCAGGTGATCAGCGTGCAGCATCTGGAGCCGATCGAGCACGTGCACATGAGCCACAGCTATGTGCGCGGCAACTGGCGCAAAAGCGAGGACGCCACGCCCATCATCCTGGCCAAGAGCTGCCACGACACTGACATCCTGCGCTGGCTCGTCGATTCACCGGCGCAGGAGGTGCATTGCTACGGCAACCTGAAGTGGTTCAAGGAGGCCAACGCGCCTGCCGGCAGCACGCCGCGCTGCACCGACGGCTGCAAGGTGGAGCACGAGTGCCCTTATTCGGCGCTGCAGATCTACTACCGCGACCGCAAGCGCCTGTATGTCTTCGACCTGCCGGAAGATAAATCGAAATGGGGCCCGCTGATCATGCAGGGGCTCAACACCACCGATTACGGCCGCTGCGTCTACCGCATGGACAACGACCAGCCCGACCATCTGACGGCCAACATCCTGTTCGCCAACGGCGTGACGGCGGGCTTTTCGATGGAGGCTTTCGTCAGCTACGAGGGCCGGCGCACACGCATCATGGGCAGCATGGGCGACATCGTCGGCGACATGGAGAGCTTCACGCTGACCAGCTTCAAGAATGGCAAGCGCCGCAGCTGGAGCATGAAGACCGACGCCCACGGAGGTGGCGACCACCGCATGGTGAAGGACTGGGTGCAGGCGGTGGGGCAGCAGAACCCGGCGCTGCTCAGCTCACCCATCGAGGTCAGCGTGGAAAGCCACCTCATCGCCTATGCGGCTGAAAAGAGCCGGCTGAACCGCACCATCGATACGGTGCACCTGAAGACCACGCACACCGCCCGCAGCTGCGGCCGGTGTGCGTGGCGTGTCAGCGTGCGGTACTGCGTGCGGTACTGCGTGCGGAGCTGCGTGCAGCCGTGGCCGGTGCCACTGCCCGCGCTGCAGCCTTGGCCCCCGCCGGTGCCGCAAAGTCCACCACCACCAGAATGGGGTCGTGGTCCGACGAGCGGTAGGGGTCGAAGCGGTTCGCCGGGTCGGGCGCGCAGGTGGCGCAGGCCGGCTGCTTGAGCTCTAGGTTGTAGTCGTAGGCGATCTG
>JAJAZC010000079.1 GCA_026785885.1 Rubrivivax sp. | reverse complement strand
GGGTGACATCATGCGCATTCAACAAAGCAGTGGGCGAGAATGTGGAGGAAAGCGGGTCTGATGTGAAATACATTGATCAGAACAAAACGATCACTTAAAGTAAACGTTCGATGTGCGTGGCTGGCCGCCCTGGGCTTCTGACCGGTCACCGGTGCCCCGCCGAACGCCACCCCCGCCCCTGAACCCCATGAACATCACGCTGCGACAGTTGCGCCTCTTCGAAGCCGTGGCGCGTTGCGGGTCGATTTCACGCGCGGCGACTGAGGTGCACCTCACCCAGCCGGCAGTGTCGATGCAGATCAAGCAGCTCGAAGAGCAGATCGGCATCCCCTTGCTGGAGCAGGTGGGCAAGCGCATGTTTCTCACCGAAGCCGGGGAAGTGTTGCGCGGGTACGCGCTCGACATCGCCGCCCGCATCGGCGAACTGCACGGCGCGATGGACCAGTTTCGCGGCCTGGAACGTGGCCTGCTGCGGCTGGCCGTGGTGTCGACCGCCAACTACTTCTTGCCGAGCGTGATTGCAGAGTTCAACCGCCAACACCCAGGTGTGCGCGTGAGCCTGCAGGTGGCGAACCGCGATTCGGTGCTGGCCGCGCTGGCCGACAACAGCACCGACCTGGCCATCACGGGTCGGCCGCCCGAAGGCCTGGACGCCGTGGCGCAGGCCTTCATGGACAACCCGCTGGTGGTGATTGCCGCGCCCTCGCACCCGCTGGCGGCTTTGCAGTCGGTGCCCTTGCAGCGCATGGCCGAAGAGACGCTGGTGGTGCGCGAGGCCGGCTCGGGCACGCGGGCGGCGATGGAGCGCCACCTGGCGGCGCAGGGCATGCCGTTTCGTGCGGGATGCGAGTGCAGCACGAACGAGGCACTGAAGCAGGCCGTGCGTGCCGGGCTGGGCCTGGGGGTGGTGTCGGCGCAGACGATCGAGCTGGAATTGCAGACGCGCTGCCTGGTGGTGCTGCCTGTGGAAGGCTTTCCCATCGTGCGGCAGTGGTATGTGCTGCACCGCAACCACAAGCGACTGACCGACGCCGCGCGCACCTTTCGCGAGATGCTGCTCCGGCTCGACCCCGCAGCGCCACGTGCAGTCTCTCCTGCGCTTTCTGCGCTTTCCGCAATTTCGCCGTCATGACGCGACTGAACTTCCACCACCTGCACTACTTCTGGGCCGTGGCCAAGGACGGCAACCTCACGCGCGCCGCAGAAAAGCTGCATGTCTCGCAGTCCGCCCTGTCCAAGCAGATCAAGCTGCTGGAAGAGCAGCTCGGGCAGCCGCTGTTTTCCCGTGTCGGCCGCACGCTGAAGCTCACCGAAGCCGGGCAGCTGGCGCTCGGGTATGCCGACAGCATCTTCGCTTCGGGCAGCGAGCTGGTGGCGCTGCTGCGCGAGGGCCGGCGCGAAGAGCGGCAGGTGCTGCGCATTGGCGCTGTCGCGACGCTGTCGCGCAACTTCCAGGAGAACTTCGTGCTGCCGCTGCTGCAGCGCGATGACGTCGAACTGGTGCTGCAGTCGGGCAGCCTCGGCGACTTGCTGGGGCGTTTGCGGGTGCACACGCTTGACCTCATCCTGTCGAACCGACGCGTTCATGCCAGCGCCGACGACCCCTGGCACTGCCGGCGCATCGCGCGCCAGCCCGTCAGCCTGGTGGGCAAGCCGCGGCCGCCGAACAAGGCCTTCCGCTTTCCCGAAGAACTGGCCGAGGTGCCGCTGTTGCTGCCGGGCCGTGACAACGACATCCGCGCCGCCTTCGACCTGCTGTGCGAGCAATACGGCTTGCGCTACCGGCTGCGCGCCGAGGCCGACGACATGGCTTTGCTGCGCCTCCTGGCGCGCGACTCCGACAGTGTGGCCCTGGTACCGACCGTGGTGGTGCAGGACGAGCTGCGCAGCGGCAGCCTGGTTGAGTACGCGGTCGTGCCGGGGCTGTATGAATCGTTCTTTGCCATCTCGCTGCAAAGGCGCTTCGAGCCGCCTTTGCTCAAGAGCCTGCTGAAGCAGTCGGAAGAGGCATTCCTCGCGCCGCCCGTCAGTGTTCCGGGCACGGGCACGGGCATCGTTACCGCAACCGTCACGGCCATCCAGCAAACTTGAGGTGCGCCCGCACCACCTGGACAACTTGCTGCCCGCGGTCGGCCACCCTCGTGGCGGTGCGCGGGTCGGTGCTGGCGCAGCTGGGCAAGACCGCGTTCGACCACCTGCTGGTCACCAGCAGCGCAGTGTCCGTCGCGCTGGGTTACGAACAAACACTGCGCGTGCTGGACGCCGAAGACGCACACTCCGATTCATAAACACCGCATCCGCATGCAACCCATCAAATTCGACAACACCTACGCGCGCGAACTGCCCGGCTTCTACGTCGCCTGGCAGCCGGCCAACGTGCCGGCACCCGCGCTGCTTTACCTGAACAGGCCGTTGGCCGACGAGCTGGGGCTGGAGCCTGCCGCGCTGGACGGCCCAGAGGGCGTTGCGCTGTTCGCGGGCAACACGGTGCCTGAGGGCGCCGAACCGCTGGCCCAGGTCTACGCCGGCCACCAGTTCGGTGGCTTCTCGGCGCAGCTTGGCGACGGCCGCGCGCTGCTGCTCGGTGAGGTGATCGACCGCCACGGCCAGCGGCGCGACATCGCGTTCAAGGGCTCGGGCCGCACACCGTACTCACGCGGGGGCGACGGCAAGGCAGCCGTGGGGCCGATGCTGCGCGAGGTGCTCATCGGCGAGGCCATGCACGCCCTGGGCATCCCCAGCACGCGCGCGCTGGCGGTGGTGGCCACTGGCGAGCGGGTGCTGCGAGAAGGCCTTCTGCCGGGCGCGGTGCTCACGCGCGTGGCGGCCAGCCATCTGCGCGTGGGCACCTTCCAGTTCTTCGCCACCCGTGGCGAGCTGGACAAGCTGCGCCAGCTGGCTGACTACACCATCGCCCGGCACGACCCCGCACTGGCCGGCACGCCCGGCCGCTACGTGGCGCTGCTGCGCGCCGTGGCCGAGCGGCAGGCGAGGCTGATTGCGCAGTGGATGAACGTGGGCTTCATCCACGGTGTGATGAACACCGACAACATGACCATCTCTGGCGAGACCATCGACTACGGCCCCTGCGCCTTCATGGAAGCCTACGACCCGGACACCGTCTTCAGCAGCATCGACCACGGCGGCCGCTACGCCTACGGCAACCAGGCGCCCATCGCACGCTGGAACCTGGCCCGCCTGGCCGAGGCCCTGCTGCCGCTGATGGCAGACGGCGACGACGAGGCTGCCGTGCAGCAGGCGGTGGCAGAGGTGACTGCGGTCATCGATGCGTTCCCCGGCTGGTATGGCCAGGCCCTGCTGCAGGGCCGGCGCGCGAAGCTCGGGCTGCAGACGGCCGGGGACGGCAGCAAGGACGGCGACGACAGCGGCGACAGCGACAACAGCGACGGCAGCGACGACAGCCTGCTGGCCGAAGACTGGCTCGCGCTGCTGCAGCAGCACGGCGTTGACTACACGCTGGCCTGGCGCCGCCTGGCAGACGCCGCTGCAGGCGACGCCAACCCTTTGCGGGCGCTGTTTGCCGAGGCGGCTGCGGTGAATCCGTGGCTGGAACGCTGGCGCGCGCGCTGCGCCCAGCAGGACGCCAGCAGCAGCGAAGCAGGTGTCGCGGGCGTGGGAAGTGCCGCAGGTTCGGCACGTGCCGCACGCATGCGACGGGTGAACCCGTGGATCATCCCGCGCAACCACCGCGTCGAGGAGGCGCTGGCAGCCGCTTCTTCGCAGGGCGACCTCACCCTTTTCCACAACTTGATGGCCGCCCTGCAGCGACCGTACGACGAAGACCCGGGCCTTGCGCACTACGCGGAGCCTGCGCCTGCGCAGGTCAGTGCGGCCTATCAGACGTATTGCGGCACTTAGGATCCGCAGCTATGCGCGACTCCCAGGCGCGGCACCGACCCGCTACAGACGGATCAGCACACCGTTCTCGACCTTGACGCGGGTGCCGACCCGTACCTCGGGGTCGTTGGCGTAGTCGAAGTTTTGCGTGTTACCGCCGTCGAGACGAACCGTGACGCGGAAGACTTTGTTCTTGTCCATGTTGTTTTGCGCGCGGTTGCCCGCGTAGGCACCGCCGACCGCGCCGATGACGGTGGCCAGGTCCTTGCCGCTGCCACCACCGACCTGGTTGCCGACCACGCCGCCCAGCAACCCACCGGCGATGGTGCCGATGATGTTGGGCGAATCGCCTTTGACTTCGACGACGTTGATCGATTCGATCGCACCGCAGTTGGCGCAGGTGGCCACCGGCTGCTGGCGACTGTCACGGCTTTCGTTGCGACCGTTGTTGTTGTCGTTCAGGTTGCGCTCGACCAGACGTTCGAGCGGACGCTGGAAGCGCTGGCTGGTCTCGCGTTGGTCGCTGAGCAAAAAACCGTCGACGACCAGTTCGTTGGGCAGCCTGTCCTGGCGGCGCAGCACATAGCCGCCTTCATAGACACCGCGGCTGACCTCCGTCAAGGCAATGCGCCTGTCAACACCCTGCACCGCAACGCGCGCCACACCGCCCGGCTTGCCCTTCAGGGAGAAGCTCAGTTCATCGCCCGGCTGGTAGCCGTCGGCGGCCGAGACCGTGAACGCGGTGATGGCTGCGGTGGCCGCGGTGGCCATCGGCACCGGGTCGTTGGCGCCCAGCAGAAGCGAACGGTCCAACATCGCACTGGTTGTGCGCCCGTTCTTCAGCAGGCGGGCGGTGACGGTGCTGGAAGCGGTGAGCCTGTCGCGCGAGCGGATCGTGTAGTCGCCCGCGTACTCACCGGGCCGCAGTTCGTTGAGTTGCAGCGTCCGTGTTGCGCCGGCAATCTGCAGCGTCGCCGTCGAGCCGGGCGTGCCGTTGAGGTTGAAAGACAGCACGTTGCCCGGACGCAGACGCCGTACCTGTTCAACACCCAAGGACGAGATCCTGAGCTCATACGCCGACGCAGCCGTTTGCGCCACGGCGGCGGTGGGGAGGGTGATCGGCAGCGCAGCAGCGACGGCGAGGGAAATGACGCAAAGCTGACGTGGGATGTTCATGAGGCACTTTCTGGAGGTGAGGACCGAAAGTCACGTTCCTGCCTCGGCGCGGTGCGGTGCCGGGCTGGTGCCGAGCCGGTGCCGAGCTCGACGCAACTGGCCTGCGACCGCGTCGTCCAGTGCCTGCCTGCCTACAACGCGTGCTGGCGCCCGCAGACGACGGCGAACGCCAGCTTGGCCTGTAGGAGAACACGCCACTCAGCGCGGCGTTCGTTCACGACTTCTCAGCCGACCTCGTCACGCAGGTGGCGATAGACGGTGGTGCGAGAGATCGACAGCGCACGCGCGGTCTGGCTGATGCTGCCGCAGCGTGCGAACTCTTGCCGCACCATGTCGCCCGCACCCTGCTGCAGCCGCGATGTCGGCAGCGCAGCGCCCGCCGGCAGCAGGCCTGTGAAGTCGGCCGCGCCGAGGCGCTGGCGGCCTTGCAGCAAGGCGCGCGTCAGCACCGCGCGCAACTCACGAAAGTTGCCGGGCCAGCGCTGCCCGGCCAGCAGCTCGATTGCGGCGGCGTCCAGGCTCGCGGCGCTATCCAGCGCTGCCAGCACCGAGCGTGCAGCGGCGGCAAAATCGCGCCGCGCCCGCAGTGGCGGCAGCATCACGACCACGGTGTTCAGCCGGTACAGCAGGTCGGCGCGAAATCGGCGCGCGGCGACTTCGTCTTCGAGGTCGGCATTGCTGGCGGCGAGCAGTTGCACGTTGACCCGTCGCGTGACGGTACCGCCGACCGGACGCACCAGCTGGTCGTCGAGAAAGCGCAAGAGCGCGGCCTGCAACGGCAGCGGCAGCTCGCGCAGCTCGTCGAGCAGCAGCGTGCCGCCGTCGGCGCTGGCGATGAGGCCGACACTGCCTTCGCGGCGCGCACCGCTGAAGGCGCCGCCGACGTAGCCGAAAAGTTCGGCCTCGAACAGCTCGGACGGCAGCGCGGCGCAGTTGACGGCGACAAAAGCGCCACTGCGACCGCTGGCCTGGTGCGCATGCAGCGCCAGCAGTTCCTTGCCGCTGCCGGTCTCGCCGAGGATCAGCAATGGCGCGTGCATGCGTACCGCAGCGGCCGCCGTGGCGTAAGCCTCGGTCACTGCGGGATCGGTCGGCGCAGGGTCGGCCGGTGCAGGGTCAGACGGCGCAAGGTCAGGCGGCGCAAGGTCGGTCGGCGCAAGGTCAGGCGGTGCAAGGTCAGGCGGCGCAACCT
>JAJAZC010000078.1 GCA_026785885.1 Rubrivivax sp. | reverse complement strand
CCACACCCGCTCGTGCGTCCCAGCGGGCGCTGCTCGTCGTTGCAAATGCTCGCCGTAGCCCGAGCTACGGCTGTGCTTTGCGCCTAGATCACCACCCGTTGGGCCGCCCGCTCGGGCGCGTCCAATTCATTCACAGCTTCTAAGCGATGTGCGGCATTCACGGCCTGATCCACCTCGACGGCCGCCCCGTCGAGCCGCGCCTGCTGTCGGCCATGGGCAACGTCACGCAGCACCGCGGGCCAGACGACGAGGGCATGCACATCGACGGCGCGGCCGGCATTGCGATGCGGCGGCTGTCGATCATCGATCTGGCCGGCGGCCACCAGCCGCTCAGCAACGCCGAGCGCACGCTCTGGTTGGTGTGCAACGGCGAGATCTACAACTACCGCGCGCTGCGCACCGAGCTGCAGGCGCAGGGCCACCGCTTCGCCACCGCCTCCGACAGCGAAGTGCTGCTGCACGGCTATGCGCAGCACGGGGACGCGATCGTCGAGCGGCTGAACGGCATGTTCGACTTTGCGCTGTGGGATGCACGGCAGCAGCGCCTGTTGATCGGGCGCGACCGTATCGGCGTCAAGCCGCTGTACGTGGCGCGGGACGCGCGCCGCCTGGCCTTCGCCACCGAGGCCAAAGCGCTGTTGCAGCTGCCCGGCCTGCGCGCCGAGCTTGACCGCGAGGTGCTGGGCGACTACCTGCACCTGGGCTACGTGCCGGCGCCGGCCAGTATCTTCGCCGGCATCCGCAAACTGCCGCCGGCCACGCTGCTGTCGGTACAGCACGGGCAGGTCAAGCAGTGGCGCTACTGGCAGCTGCCAGCCCACACCGACACCACCACCACCGATGTGCAGTGGATAGAACGTGTGCGCGCCGGCATCGACCGCGCAGTGCACCGGCAGATGGTCAGTGATGTGCCCATCGGCGCGTTTCTGTCCGGCGGTGTCGATTCCAGCGCGGTGGTCGCAGCGATGGCGCGGCACTCATCGGGCCCGATCAAAACCTACGCCATCGGCTTCGAGGGCGGCGCAGCCGAGCAGCTCTACAACGAGCTGCCGTATGCACGCCAGGTGGCGCAGCTGTTCAGCACCGAGCACCACGAGATCGTCGTGCGGCCCGATGTCGTGGGCCTGCTGCCCAAGCTGGTGTGGCACATGGACGAGCCGATTGCCGACTCGGCCTTCATCACCACTTACCTGGTGTCGGAGTTCGCGCGGCGCGATGTCAAGGTGATCTTGTCCGGCGTCGGTGGTGACGAGCTCTTCGGCGGCTACCGGCGCTACCTCGGCGGCCACTACGCTCGCCGCTACGGCGCGTTGCCGGGTTGGGCCCGGCGTGCTGCGTCGGTGGCCGCAGCGCGGCTGCCGGCGGACCGCCACAACAAATGGCTCAACGTCGCGCGGCTGGCCAAGGGCTTTATCGCCAGCGCCGAGATGGCTTCCGATGAGCGCTACCGCAGCTACTTGCAGGTGATGTCGCGCGACACCGTGGCCGCGCTGCTTCTGGCCGAGCCGCCCGCCGGCGAGGACGCGCTGACCAAGGCATTCGCGATGGCGCAATCGGGCGATGAGCTGAACCGCCTCTTTGCCGTCGACGCCGAAACCCAGCTGCCCGACGACCTCTTGATGCTGACCGACAAGATGAGCATGGCCGTGTCGCTGGAGTGCCGCGTGCCGCTGCTCGATCACGAACTGGTCGAGCTTGCAGCGGCCATTCCCACCGCAGCCAAGCTGCGTGGCGGGCGCCTGAAGCACCTGATGAAAGAAGCGCAGGCGGCCGCCCAGCCGCCCGACATCCTGAATCGCAAGAAACGCGGTTTCGGCACGCCGATGGGCGCCTGGCTTAAGCGGGAGCTGGCACCCGTGCTGCGCGAACTGCTGTCGCCCGCGGTCGTGCGCGGGCGCGGCCTGTTCGACCCCGCCGTGGTGGCGGGACTCATGGCCGACCATGAAGCCAGCCGCGCCGATGGCACCGACGCGCTGCTGGCGCTGTTGAACCTGGAGGTCTGGTCGCGCCTGTACCTGGACGGCCGCTCGCACGCCGCCGTGGCCGATGAGATGCACCGCCTGGCAAGCCCCGCCTTGAAGGCCGCCGCTTGAAGGCCAGCATGAACATCTTGTACCTGTGCCACCGCTTCCCGTACCCGCCCAAACGCGGCGGCAAGATCAGGCCTTTCAACATGGTCCGCCACCTGCAGGCTACAGGCCACGCGGTGACGGTGTGCTCGCTGGTGCGGTCCGACGCTGAAGCGCAGGAGGGCGCCGGCATCGCGCCGCATTGCACGGCCTTTCACATGGGGCGCGTGCAGGAGCCGCTGCAGTGGGCGCGCATGGTGGCGCGGCTGCCGCTGGCCACGCCGTCGTCGATGGGCTATTTCTACTCGGCGCAACTGGCCGCGAAGGTGCGGCAACTGCTGGCCGCGCAGCGCTGGGACTTGATCTTCGTGCACTGCTCGTCGGTGGCCCAGTACGTCGAGCACGTGACCGAGGTGCCCAAGATCCTCGACTTCGGCGACATGGATTCGCAGAAGTGGCTGGAGTACGCGGAGCGCAAGCCCTTTCCGCTGAGCCTGGGCTACCGGCTCGAAGGCTTGAAGATGCTGCGTGCCGAGAAGCGCCTGGCGCGCCGCTTCGATGTTTGCACCGCCACGACGCGGGCGGAGTGGGAAACACTGCAGGGCTACGCCACCGGCGCGGCCACCGACTGGTTTCCCAACGGCGTCGACGCGCAGTTCTTCAGCCCCGATGGCACCCGCTACAGCGCCGACACCATCAGCTTCATCGGCCGCATGGACTACTACCCCAACCAGGAGTGCATGCAGCGTTTCTGCGATGCGGTGTGGCCGCTGCTGCTGCAACAGCGGCCGCAGTTGAAGCTGCTGATCGTCGGCGCCGATCCGACGCCGGCCATGCGGGCACTGGGCAACCGGCCCGGCGTCACCGTCACCGGCTCGGTACCCGACGTGCGGCCCTATATCCGCGGCTCGGCGCTGATGGTGGCGCCGCTGGCCATCGCCCGCGGCACGCAAAACAAGATCCTGGAGGCGATGGCGATGGGCGTGCCCGTGGTCACCAGCCGCGTCGCCGCCGGGGGCGTCGATGCGCAGGCGCCGCAGCACCTGCTGGTGGCCGACACGCCGGCCGAGATCGCGGCCGCGGTGCTCAACGTCGTCGGCCACCCGGCCGAGCGCCAGCGCCTGGCGGTGGCCGGGCGTGAGCGAATGCTCAGCCACCACGCCTGGCCCAAATCCATGCAGCGGCTGGACGGCATCATCGCGGGCTGCCTGCGCAGCCACCCCGCCCGCCCATCCGCCATGACCGAGACAGAACCCGCATGAAGATCAGCATCTTTGGCCTGGGCTACGTCGGCGCCGTGTCGCTGGCTTGCCTGGCGCGCGATGGCCACCAGGTCATCGGTGTCGACATCGACCGCACCAAGCTCGAGCTCATCAAAGCCGGCAAGACGCCGGTGGTCGAAGAAGGCATGGTCGATCTGATGCAGCAGGTGGCCGCCAGCGGGCTCGTCACCGTCACCACCGACACGCAGGCCGCCGTGCTGGGCAGTGAGATCAGCCTGGTCTGCGTCGGCACGCCGTCGGCCGCCAACGGCAGCCAGGACCAGGGCGCCATCGTGCGATTGGCGGCGCAGCTGGGCCGGGCGCTGAAGCACAAGATTGCGCAGAACGCCGAGCCGCACGTCATCGTGTTCCGATCCACCGTCGTGCCCGGCACCGTGGAAGACGTGCTGCGCCCGATCATCGAGCGCGAATCGGGTGGACGAGACGGTATCGACTTCTTCCTGTGCTTCCAGCCCGAGTTCCTGCGCGAGGGCAGCTCCATCCGCGATTACGACAAACCGCCGTTCACGATCATCGGCAGCAACCACGCGCAGGCCGCAGAGCGGCTGCAGGCGCTGTTCGGCCACCTGCCGTGCAAGTTCATTCGCACCAGCGTGCGCGCAGCCGAGATGATGAAGTACAGCTGCAACAACTTCCACGCGCTGAAGATCACGTTTGCCAACGAGACCGCGCGGCTGTGCAGTGCTCTGGGCGTCAACGCCTTCGAGGTCATGGACCTGATGTGCCAGGACACGCAGCTGAACATTTCGCGCGCCTACCTGAAACCGGGCTTCGCCTTCGGCGGCAGCTGCCTGCCCAAGGACCTGCGCGCAACGGCCTATCTGGCCAAGCAGCGCGATGTGCAATTGCCGATGCTGCAGGCCATCCTTAGCAGCAACAAGGAACACCTGGACCTCGCCTTCGACAAGGTCGCAGCCACCGGGCGGCGGCGTGTGGGCATGGTTGGCCTGAGCTTCAAGACCGGCACCGACGACCTGCGCGAAAGCCCCCTGGTGACGCTGGCCGAAATGCTGATCGGCAAGGGCTACACCTTGAGCATCCACGACCCCGAGGTCCACCTGGCGCGCCTGTTGGGCGCCAACAAGAGTTTCATCGAGCAGCACTTGCCGCACATCGGCCAGATGCTGCAGCCCGAGCTGGATGCCGTGGTCGACAGCGCCGACGTGCTGGTGCTGGGCAGCAACAGCCCGACGGTGATCGAGGCCGTGGCGCGGCGTGCGCGGCCGGATCAGGTGCTGATCGATCTGGTGCACCTGCCTGCCGGGCACGGCGTGCGTGCGCAGGTGCAGGGCTTGTGTTGGTGACGGTGTGCTGGTGAAGACAACCCAGGCCCTGCAGCGCTGGTTCAGCCTGCGCCGCCTGGGCCTGCTCGGCTGGCTGCTGGCGCTGCTGCTGGTGCTGCCGTATGTGGGCAGCGGCACCGAGCTCGTGCGCCTGCGCAATGCGCTGTCGCTGGGCGCCGATGTGCAGCCCGGCGCGGCGCTGGATTGGCAACCGCCTGCGCTGCCTGCCGACTACCAGCGCGACGACATCGCGGCCGACCCCTACTTCGTGACGCTTGCGCAGCAGCTGAAGCTGGCCGAGCTGCCGGACGACTGGGCCCGCGGCCTGGCCATCAGCGCGCACCTGCTGGGCAGCGCGCCGGTGCTCAATGGCGGCGCGGTGCAGCACGGCCTGCGGCCCACGCACCGTGCCATCGTCGAGCGCGGTGACGGCTATTGCGGCGACTTCGTGCGCGTCTACGCCGCACTGGCCTCGGCCGCCGGCATGACCGTGCGGCCCTGGGCGTTTTCCTTCGACGGCTACGGCGGCCACGGCCACATCTGGATCGAGCTCTGGAACCGCCAGCAGCAGCGCTGGCAGCTGCAGGACATTTTCAACAACTACTTCTATGTCGACGGCAATGAACAAGCCCTGTCGGCACAGCAGTTGCGCGCCGCGCTGGTCGCCGGCTCGACCACGCTGGCGCTGCGGCCGCTGCACGCCGCTGCCCGGCCCGGCTTCGTGATCGAAGCCAAGGCCTGGGGCTACCTCAAGCGCGGCCTCAGTCAGTGGTACATGCCCTGGGGCAACAACGTCTTCGAGCAGGACAGCGCCTGGCCCGTCCAGGCCTTTGCCGGTGTGTCGCGCATCGCACAGGGCCTGGGTGCGCAGCTCGTGGGCGTGGCACCGCCGGTGCGGCTGCTGGCCACGCCGGGCAGCACTCCGCAACGTGCTGCATTGCGCGCCCTGCACGGCCAGCTGTACGCCGCCACGCTGCTGCTGTTTGTGGGTGCGGTGCTGGTGCTGATGCCGAGGCCGATGCGCCTGCCGCGTCGCCAGCAGCAAGGCCTGACCCATGCGGATGCCGATGCCGATGCCGATGCCGATGCCGATGCCGATGCCGATGCCGATGCCGATGCCGATGCCGATGCT
>JAJAZC010000077.1 GCA_026785885.1 Rubrivivax sp. | reverse complement strand
TGCGCGCCGAGCTGGGCGTACAGCGCCGACAGCGTGCTCAGCATGTCGACTTGCGCCTCGGGCGTGTCCTTCATCACCTCAGCCGCGCTGCGCGCAGCCAGGTCCAGCAGCTCGCGCACCGTCGTGCGCTGCGCCTGCTGGGGGTTGGGTTGATCCAGGCTGTTGAGCTGGAAGATGCGGTCCAGCAGCGCCTGCGTGGCCTGCGCGCGGACGGCTTCCTTGCGTGCCTTGTCGGCCTCGGCCGCCGCGGCGGCAGCCTGCGCACGCGCCAGCAGCGCCTGCCGTGTGGAGACAGCCGTGGCCGCGGCCAACGTGCACAGCACCAGCGTGCCGGCGGTCACGGTCGGCTTGTGGCGCCGGGCCCAGTGGCACAGTTGTTCTGTTGTGGTGCGGCGGCGGGCGCTCACCGCCTCACCCGCCAGCCAGGCACGCAGGTCGGCGCAAAAGTCGTCCACGCCGGTGTACCGCGCCGCCACGTCGACCTGCAGCGCGCGGTCGAGCACGGCATCCAGGTCGCCACGCAGCAATCCAGCGCCGGCGGGCTTGGTACACACTCGGCTGGCCAGCGGCGCCTGGCCCTGAGCCAGGGCACGCTCGTAGGCCAGCACCGACCGGGATTCGGCTACATACGGCAGGCGCCCCGTGAGCAGCTCGTAGGCCACCACGCCCAGGCTGAACACGTCGCTGGCTGTGGACAGCGGCCCTTCGCGAAGCTGCTCGGGGCTGGCATAGCCAGCGGTCAGCGCCACGCCGGCGATCTCGGTCAGGTGCGCACCTTCGCCCCCACCGGGGCCGGGCCGGGCCAGCTTGGCGATGCCGAAAAACAGCTGCCGCACCGCGCCTTCGTCGGTGACCAGAATGTTGTTCGGCTTGAGGTCGCGGTGGATCACCAAAAGGCTGTACGCGTAGCTCACCGCCGCACACACCTGCAGCAACAGGGCCACGCGCTGCCGCGTCGTCAGCGCGCGCTGGCCGCAGTAGGCGCCGATCCGCTGGCCCTGCACGTACTCCAGCGCCAGCCAGGGCCGCCCTAGCTGGTCCACGCCGGCGTCGTACAGCCTGGCCACGTTGGGGTGCTCCGGCGTGGCCAGGATGTCGCGCTCGCGCGCCATGCGCTCGGCCAGCCCGCGCGCCCAGCTCAACCGCGGCAGCTTCAGCGCCACCTGGCGCTTGAGCTGCCCATCTACCCGCTCGGCCAGCCACACGCTGCCCATGCCACCCTGGCCGAGCTCGCGCAACAGCCGCCAAGGGCCGACCATATTGCCGACGGCCGGGCCGTCCTCTGGCGCTGCCAGCGCAGCACCGAGCTTGGGCAGCGTTCTAAGGAAGTCGGCCGTCTGCGCCCCGCCGACAGCGTTACCCTGCCCACCCCCGAGCAGGCGGCGCGGCGCAGCGTGTCGCGCAGCGGGGCGTGGCAGGCGTCGAGCGAGTCGATCCAGGCCGGCCGCTCCTGCGGCGGCAAGGCCAGTGCTTCGTCCAGCAGCCGGTCCAACTGTGGCCAGTCAGCGAGCAGCCGCAACAGCGGCTGCGCGGTCGAGGGTGGATCGTCGGCCGGCATGGCCACGTTCAATTCCAGCTGCGCACGGCGCGCGCTGCGGGCCTCAAGCGGCCCCGCGCTGCAGCAGGTCAGTGCAGTCGACCGCGACCGCAAACCGCAACGTTTCGAAGGTGTCGTGCACGGGCTTGGCTCCAGTCGGCAGTCGGGCGGTCGACGGTACAAGGCGACAGCGGTATCGAGCAACCCCACGCTGGCCAAGGTGCAGCCGCGGCCCGCGGGCCGTTGTGCGCCTCGGCTGCGCTCAGCGCCTGTAGCGCCTGCACTTGCGGCCGACGGCCGCAGTCTCGAAGTTTCAAGTAAACCCAGTGCGCCCGCGCCGGGATGGCCCCCAACGAGGTTTGTTCACAACTTCTCAATCGCCGCCGCGAGGAACCGCGCGTGCGGCCGGCTCCGCCGCGGCCAGGCCGCCGCGCCACGACAGCAGCGCCGTGACGGCCAGGCCAGCAGCCACGGCGGCGCCAAAGGCGGGCAGTACACCCCAGCGTGACACGCAGTACGCGAAAGTGCTGGCGAAGAAGGCCTTGCCGACGATGCCCTGCACGTAGCCGCGTAAGAAACGGTGCAGATGCTCCTGCGCGCCGGCGCGGTGCAGATGGACCAGCGCGAAGCCGGAGATCAAGGGCAACGAGGCCAGTACGCCGACCCAGAACGGGCTCGCGCTGGCAGCGGCCAGCGAGACGAGCGCGGTCACAACCCCGGCCAGGCCAGCACTCAACCAGGGCTCGCCCGCGAGCGGCCTGACGCTGCCGCTGCCCAGGCCCGAAGGCGTGCGCAGCAGCACTGCGCCGCACACGAGCAAGGCGGCCAGCAAAGTCAACATCGCATGGCTTTGCCACGGCTGCAGCACGGCGGTTGCCGCCACGGCGCCCAGCGCTGCACAAGCCACTGCACGCACGGCCCCCAGGCGCCAGGCCAAAGCCACGAAAACTGCTGCATAAAGCGGCGCCACCGCGCAGGCTGCGACGGCACCCCAGGCGCTGCCCGCGGCAAAAGTGGCGCCCTGGTCCTGGGCCAGCCACAGCAAGGCCGGCGCGGTGATGACGGGCTGCCCCGCCAGTAGCCCGGCCCAGCGCCGGTCGAACAACCGCGTGGCCATCATCACGGCAGCCACGGTGGCTGCTGTGAGCATCGCCTTGTAAGCCCAGTCCATCGTCGTTTCCCTTGAGACGGGCGCTGGCTTGTGCAGCAACCTCGTCTGGGATACGCCATGGGCGCAGTAGACCGGACATCACCGGCTCCGGGCCCGAAGCTTCGTCCCCTCGAATGGGGACGCGGGGCAGCGCGGCGCGCCTGCGTGCTAACGCCGCAGTGCGTCGGCCAGCAGCAGGCGGGCCTTTTCCCAATCGCGCCGCACCGTACGGTCGGTGATGCCCAAGGCGGCGGCGATCTCGGCTTCCTTCATGCCGCAGAAGTAGCGCATCGCCACGACCTGGGCCAGGCGCTCGTCCAGCGCCGCCAGTTGCGTAAGCGAGGCGTCCACGTCGAGGACTTCGTCTTCGCCCGCCGCTGTGGCGTCGCCCAGCGCGGTGTCCAGCGTGATGTGCAAGACGCCGCCGCCGCGGCGCTCGCGCTGCGAAGCACGCACGGTATCCACGATGACCGAGCGCATCACCCGCGCTGCATAGGCCAGGAAATGATTGCGGTCCTGGGGTTTGAGGCGTTGCCCAGCCAACAGCTTCAGGTAGCACTCATGCACGAGTACGGTGGTGTCCAGTACCGCGTTGCGCACATGTCCGCCCAGCCGCGCCCGCGCGACAGCACGCAACTGCGGATAGAGGATCTCGAACAAGGCGTTGGACGCCTGGCGCTCGCCACCGCCGGCGCGTTGTAGCAAGACGGTGATGTCCCCCATGAAACTGCCCCAGCGGCCTGTACGACGGCTGCCGCCGCATGCTAGCGGGACATCCGTCGGCACCGCCAGCAAGTCATCACAGGACGGTCACGCCCCGGCTGCAGCCTTCAGCCCGCAGCGCAATGGCCGTGTTGGGCCGTGTTGGGCCGTCTGGGCCGTCTGGGCCGTCTGGATCGTTTCGATCGCCTGCAGGCGCGGCGTCGCCACGACCGCGCAATTCAGCAGCAACGCGTTGCCGAGGCTAAGGCGCCACGCCGCCAAAAGCGGCGGGCCGGTTGCCGCAGCGGCCGACCCTGGCGGCAGCGCCTGGGTTGCAACAAGCGCAAGTGCCGTGGCCAGCAGGGCAACGCTCAACGCGGACGCCGCGCCGGCTCCAGCGCCGTAAAGATCCTGATCGCGGGTTCTCATCGCGCACTCTCGCTTTAGCCGCCCGTGCGGCCCGTGCCCAGCTATACGCCAACCCACGTTCGAAGCGGACATCGACAAGCTGCCGCCGGCTTACCGCGCTGCACGGCGCACGGCGACGCTGATGCAGCGGCATCATCGGGCCCTGACCCTTCCCGAGCCCCCGGCCATGACCCCAATCAACCGCCGACACTTGCTGGCCGCCGGCCTTGCTGGGGCTTGGCCCAGCGCCTGGGCTCAGGGCTTGGCAGTAAGCGATGCGCGTACCTTGCTGCAGCAAGGCGGCCTGGTGCTTGGCTTTCGCCACGCACTGGCACCCGGCACCTTCGACCCGCCGCAGTTCCGCCTGGGCGAATGCAGCACGCAGCGCAACCTCAGCGAGGAAGGCCGCGCCCAGGCACGCCGCATCGGCGCCTGGTTCGACGCGGCGCAGCTGCAGCCTGCGGCCGTGCGCTCGAGCCCCTGGTGCCGCTGCATGGACACCGCGACGCTGGCTTTCGGCCGCGCCGAGCCCTGGGCCGCGCTGGGCTCGCCGCACGGCAGTCCCGAAGCCACGTCGGCCGAGCACCTGCAAGCCCTGCGCGCTGCGCTGCGCGGCGTGAGCGCACAGCGCGGACGTTTGGAGGTCTGGGTGACGCACATGTTCATGCTGGCGGCACTGGTGCAGCAAAGCGCGGCGTCCGGCGAAGGCCTGGTGCTGCGCAGCGGCGCGGATGGCGCGGTGCAGCTGCTGGGCCGCATTGCGCCGGCTTGACTGGGGCGGCAGCAGCACGGCCGCTGTACGGCTGTTGTACGGGTAGCAGCACGGTTGCACCGCCAAGGCGCCACCTATGATCGTGCGCATGGCTGCTGACCCCACCGCGTCGCCCGCGCAGTACATCCGCGAGCACATCCGCACCGTGCCGGACTGGCCGGCGCCGGGTGTGATGTTCCGCGACATCACGCCGCTGCTGTCCAACCCGCGGGTGTTCCGGGTGCTGATCGACCAGTTTGTGCACCGCTACTTCGATGTGCGGCCTGACGTCATCGCCGGGCTCGATGCACGCGGCTTCATCATCGGCAGCGTGCTGGCTTACGAGCTCGGCATCGGCTTCGTGCCGATCCGCAAGAAAGGCAAGCTGCCTTTTACGACCGTGGAAGAAACCTACGAGCTGGAGTACGGCAGCGCCACAGTGGAGCTGCACACCGACGCCGTCAAGCCCGGCGATCGCGTCGTGCTGATCGACGACCTCATCGCCACCGGCGGCACCATGATGGCCGGCAAGAAGCTGCTCGAGCGTTTGGGCGCCACTGTCATCGAAGGTGCGGCCATCGTCGATCTGCCCGAGCTGCACGGCTCGGCGCGGCTGCGCGATACAGGGCTGCCGCTGTTCACGCTGGTGGACTTTTCCGGGCACTGAGCGGTTGGCCGATCCCGGTCGGCGCGCGCTGGTGATGCCGGCTTACTTGCCGATGCAAAAGCGGCCAAAGATCTCGCCCAGCAAATCCTCGTTGCTGAACGCGCCTGTAATCTCCTGCAGCGCGCGGTGGGCCAGGCGCAACTCTTCGGCCAGCAGGTCCAGCGCGGCGTCGTGCAGCGCTGCGTGCTGCTGTGCGGCACGCAGGTGGTCTTGCGTGCGGCGCAGCGCCTGCACGTGGCGGGTGCGCGCGATAAACAAGCCTTCGGGCGCGGCCTGCCAACCGGCGCATTGCAGCAGCGCCCGGCGTAGCGCCTCCAGGCCTTGCCCGGTGCGGGTGGACATGCGCAACGCCACGGCGTCCGCAGCGGCAACGCCGGGCGCCAGATCGATCTTGTTGGCCACATGCACGACGGCCACGCCGGCCGGCAGGCGGCTGGCGATGGCGGCATCGCCGGCGTCGTAGGCCGGCTCACCCTGGCGCGACAGGTCGTGCAGGAACACCACCGCATCGGCGCTTTCGATGGCCTGCCAACTGCGGTCGATGCCGATGCGCTCGACCTCGCCGGCCGCATCGATGTCGTGGCGCAGGCCTGCGGTGTCGTTGACGTGCAGCGGAACGCCGTCGCTCTGCAACGTCTGCGCGATGCGGTCGCGTGTGGTGCCGGCAATCGGCGTCACGATCGCCAGCTCGGCGCCGGCCAGCGCGTTGAGCAAGCTGCCTTTGCCGACGTTGGGTTGCCCGGCCAGCACCACGCGCAGGCCTTCGCGCAACAGCGCGCCCTGGCGTGCACGCGACAGCGCCGTGGCCACCTGCGCTGCGATCGCATCCAGCCTTTCGCGCGCACGCGCTTTTTCGAGAAAGTCGATTTCTTCTTCGGGGAAATCCAGCGTCGCTTCGACCAGCATGCGCAGGTCGACGATGCTTTGCGCCAACAGCGCGATTTCGGCCGAGAAAGCGCCGCTCAACGACCGCGCGGCCGAGCGCGCTGCGGCTTCGGTGCTGGCGTCGATGAGGTCGGCCACGGCCTCGGCCTGCGCCAGATCGAGCTTGTCGTTGAGGAACGCGCGCTCGGTGAATTCACCCGGCGCGGCCAGCCGCAAACCGGGCTGCGCCTGCAGGCAGCGCGCCAGCAACAGCTGCAGCAGCACCGGGCCGCCGTGCGCCTGCAGCTCCAGCACGTCTTGCCCGGTGTAGCTGTGCGGCGCCGGGAAGTGGATGGCCAGCCCGCGGTCCAGCGCTTGGCCCGCCTCACCGATAAAGGGCAGCAGTGTGGCCATGCGCGGCTGCAGAGCCCGGCCGCAGATGGCCGCGATCAACGCGGTGAGGTCGCGCCCCGAGGCCCGCACGATGCCCACCGCACCGCGCCCCGGGGCCGAGGCAATGGCGACGATGGGATCGTGGTGGCGGCCCGGCAGGGCGGTCGGCTGGTCAGCGCGCATCACGTTGATTTTGGCCGTGGCTGACGGCTCGGGCACCACAGCCGGTGCCGCATCGAACAGCGCAGGGGTGGCTCAACGAACAGCGCGATGGGTAGCGCGACGAACAGCGCGACGAACAGCGCGATGAACAGTGCGTTGAGCCGCCCGTGGAATGGCGCAAACGACTGCGCGGACGACTGCACAAGCGACGGCGCCTACGACGGCGCTAAAGATGGCGCGGGTGGAGCGGCTTGTGGCGGTTGGGCCGCAAGCCGGATCTCCTGAGCCGGTTTTTGTCGAACCGGGTCGCCCGCATGGCTGCATGTTCGGCAGCCCGGGCCCGGCGTTCAACCCCCAGCCGGGGGCTCTGGCGACGGCGGCCGTGCGGTCTGCACGTTGGCCGGTACCTGCACTACCTGCCCAGCACACCCAGCTGCTTGTTGATGAACCACTGCTGCGCGATCGACAGGATGTTGTTCGTCAACCAGTACAGCACCAGGCCGGCCGGAAAGAAGAAGAACATGAAGCCGAAGGCCAGCGGCATGAACCACATCAGCTTTTCCTGCATCGGGTCAGTGGGCTTGGGGTTCAGCCACACCTGGAACAGCGAAGACAGCGTCATCAGCACCGGCAGGATGAACCAGGGGTCCTTGGCCGCGAGGTCCGTGATCCAGCCGACCCAGGGTGCGTTGCGCATCTCCACGCTGGACAGCAGCACCCAGTACAGCGCAATAAAAAACGGCATCTGCACCAGGATCGGCAGGCAGCCGCCGAGTGGATTGACCTTCTCTTCCTTGTAAATGCGCATCATGGCCTGCTGCATTTCCTGCGGCTTGTCCTTGTAGCGATCGCGCAGCTCCGTGACACGCGGCGCCACGGCTTTCATCTTGGCCATGCTGCGGTAAGCACTGGCGTTGAGCCAGTAGAAGGCAATCTTCAACAGCACCACCAGCGCCACGATGGCCCAGCCCCAGTTGCCCAAAATGCTGTGCAACCAGTGCAGCAGCCAGAACAGCGGTTTGCTCAGCACCGTCAGCCAGCCGTAGTCCTTGACAAGGTCCAGGCCCGGCGCCAACGCGGCGAGCTTTTTCTCCTCTTGCGGGCCCGCAAACAGAACCGCTTCGTGCACCTTGGTGCCGCCCGGTGCGACTTCGCCCAACGGCATCACCATCGCGACGGTGTAGAGGTTGTCGGCAACCTTGGTGCTGCGGAATTCCCGCGGGCCGGCGGCCGGCACCAGCCAGGCCGATGCGAAGTAGTGCTGAACCATCGCCACCCAGCCGCTGTCGGCAGCCTTTTCATGGCCCGTATTGCTTTTGGCGATGTCCTTGAAGTCGACCTTCTGGAACTTCTTCGCTTCGGTGTAGACGGCCGGGCCGGTGAAGGTGAAATAGAAGCTGGATTCACCCTCGGGCGCGTTGCCATCACGCGCCAGCTGCAAATACAGCTGCGGCGACACCGTGCTGCCGCTGTCATTGATCACTTCATGGCGCACGGCGATCGGGTATTGGCCGCGCTGCAGCGTGTAGGTCTTGACCAGCTTGACGCCGTTTTGCAGCGGCGACTCAAAGCGCACGCTCAAGCTGTCGCTGCCCGTGCTCAGCGTGCGCTCGCCGGGTGCCACCGTCATCGGCGTGAAGTGGTTGGGCAGCGCCACGCCGGCCTGGCCGGTGACGAGGCCGGTCTGTGCCGCATAGAAACGTTTGGGGCTTTGCTCCATCAGCACGACGTTGCGCTGCGGGTCGACGGCATCACGGTAGGCCAGCAACTCCAGGCGCACCAGCGAGCCACCGCGGCTGTCGAAGGTGGCTTTCACAAGGTCGGTGGTCAGCGTGATCTGCTCACCTTGCGCCGTGGCCGCTGCAGCCGGGGCCGCCGGAAAAGCCGGCACCGCTGCGCTGCCCGCCATAGCGCCCGGCAGAACCGCCGGTGCCGGCACAGCCGCGGTGCCAGCCCCGGTGCCCGGGGGCGGCACCGGCATGGGCACCGTTGCTGCCGGCTGGGCGCCACCGAAAATCGATGGCTGGCCGGAATGTTTGTTCCAGGCGTCCCAGATCAGAACCAGGGACATGGTGAAGACCACCCACAGCAGGGTGCGGCGCATATCGGTCATGGGATCTTCCGGAACAGCGGGGGATGGCGAGCGGGTGCGCGACACGGGTCGCGAAGCGGGTCGAGAACGGGACCAAAAGCGAGATCAGACCCTGGGCAATGGTGCGAAAGCAGGCGATCGCCGTCAGGCCGATCCAGGCCCAGTCGACTGAAAACGCCGGCTGCGCGCTTGCGGGTGACTTCAGGTACGGGGTCACAACCGCCCCTGCAATACGGGTGGCAACGCAGCAGCCGGGTAGCGCTCAGCCAGCCGCCCCGGGCCGCGCCGTGCTGCTGCAAGGCCTGCAAAGCGTAGGCGGAGCAACTCGGCTCAAAGCGACAGGCACTGCCCAGCCAGGCTTTGAAGAACAACCGGTAGCCTTGCACAAGGCCGATCAGCACACGCTGCGGCAGCCGCTGGATCAACAAACGGGCGGCCAACGGCCAAGAGGTCGGGCGCGCCACAGCCATAAATCAGGACGCGGCCCGGCCGAGCAAGCCGTCGAGTTCCTCGCGGGCGGCAACAGCCAGGGCCCCGGAGCGGGCCGATATGAACTGCGCCGGTGCAAAGCCCTCGCGCAGCCGCACAAGCCAAAGACCGCCCGGCAGCAGGCCCGCGTGGCGCGCAAACGCGGCGCGGATCTGGCGTTTCAACAGGTTGCGCGTGACCGCCCGCTTGGCGTGCCGCTTGGGTACCACGCAACCCACCCACACCTGATCACCAACCTTATCCACAACAGCAGCAGCTGGCGACGCGGCGGCTGTGGACAACTCCGCTTCTACAGCCACCACCGGGCACTTGGCGGGGACAAAAGGCCGCTGGCCGACGTGGTGGATCGCGAAGTGAGCACTCCGCAGCCGCCAACGCTTGGCCAGCAGGCGCTCGAAGTCAGCCTTGTGCACAAGGCGGCCCAACATGGCCGGGTGAGGCAACCGTGCGGCGCAGTGGGCGGGGCTTCAGACGCCCAGGCGCTTGCGCCCTTTGGCACGCCGTGCATTGAGCACCGCGCGGCCGCCGCGCGTCTTCATGCGCACGAGGAAACCGTGCGTACGGGCGCGGCGGATTTTGGAGGGCTGGTAAGTGCGCTTCATGGCTGGCCTGTGGCGGTTGTGGCCGAGTAGGCCGGGCTAAAAGAGAAGAAGGAGAGCAAAACGGAATACCGGTTTTGGGCGGCGGGGCCAGTGGGCACGGGCCGTTGCAGATCACCGCTGCTGGTGCGCCGCCACTGATTCGCCCGCGTATCTGACGGATTCAGTGCTCAAGCAGGTGCCAGTACCGACGCCGGCGCCGGCGCCGCAGTTGATGCAACAGGCAGATGTTGCGAGCTACGACCAACTGCCACTTGGCGCCGCTGGCAGCGTGTCAATGCCGCGATGCCGAATCCGGAAAACCCGCGATTACAGCAAAAAGCACCTTTGCGGTCAAACACTTGCACCGTGGGCTGCGGCATGCGGCGGGGGTTGACGCGCTTCGGCTTTGTGTGGATAACTGCGGTCCGCCGATCGCGAGGAGTGCTTGTTCGGCGGCTCCCCAAAAGAAGATGTCCACAATGAGCTTTGACTTGTGGCAGCGTGGCTGTGAACGCCTTGCTGCTGAACTGCCGGAACAACAGTTCAATACCTGGATCCGCCCACTGGCGGCCACCGTGTCCGCCGCCGTGCCGGCTGGCAGCGACAGCCCGGCGGTCACGCTAAGCGTGGTGCTGCGGGTGCCCAACCGCTTCAAGCTGGACTGGATTCGCGCCCAATACGCTGGCCGTATTGAAGCCGTGCTGGCCGATCTGGCAGGTGAGCCGGTGCGCCTGGATCTCGCGGTAACGCCCAGCCGCCAGGACATCCCGGCGATGCCTTTGCGGCGCAGCGACCCGACTGCCGCGACGACCAGCCTGGCTACGGCCAGCGCCCGGGTCATGGCCGGCTTGAACAGCGAGCTAACCAGCCCTGCAGCAGCCCAGCCTGCGCCGCAGCGCAGCACAGCACCGGCCAGCACGGTGCACCGGCTGAACGCGGCGCTGACCTTCGACACGCTGGTTGCCGGGCGTGCCAACCAGATGGCGCGCACAGCCGCACTGCATGTGGCCGGTGCACCGGGCGCGATGTACAACCCGTTGTTCATCTACGGCGGTGTCGGGCTGGGAAAGACCCACCTCGTGCACGCCGTGGGCAACGCGCTGCTGAAAGACCGGCCCGACGCCCGGGTGCTGTATCTGCACGCCGAGCAGTTCATCAGCGACGTCGTCAAAAACTACCAGCGCAAGACCTTCGACGAGCTGAAGGCCAAGTACCACAGCCTGGACCTGCTGTTGATCGACGACGTGCAGTTTTTCGCCGGCAAGGACCGGACGCAGGAGGAGTTTTTCAACGCCTTTGAGGCGCTCTTGACCAAGCGGGCTCACATCATCATGACCAGCGACACCTACCCCAAGGGGCTGGTGGACATCGACGAGCGGCTGACCAGCCGCTTCGACGCCGGCCTCACGGTCGCCATCGAGCCGCCTGAGCTGGAGATGCGCGTAGCCATCCTGATGCGCAAGGCTGCTGCTGAAGGCACCGAGATGCCCGAGGACGTGGCTTTTTTCGTGGCCAAGAACGTGCGCGCCAACGTGCGTGAACTCGAAGGGGCGCTGCGTAAAGTGCTGGCCTACAGCCGCTTCAGCCACAAGGACATCAACATTGCTCTGGCGCGCGAGGCGCTACGCGATCTGCTGAGCATCCAGAACCGGCAAATCGGCGTTGAAAACATCCAGAAGACCGTCGCCGATTTCTACAAGATCAAGGTCGCCGACATGTACAGCAAGAAGCGCCCGGCCAGCATTGCGCGGCCGCGCCAGATTGCGATGTACCTGGCCAAGGACATGACCAAAAAAAGCCTGCCCGAACTCGGCGAGCTCTTCGGCGGCCGCGACCACACCACCGTGCTGCATGCCGTGCGCAAGATCGGCGCCGAGCGCAGCACCAATCCGGAATTGAACCAGCAGCTGCACGTGTTGGAGCAGACGCTCAAGGGATGACTGTTGGCCCCCGAGCTAGCTCGCATTCGCTACCCCGCAAGGGGCCGTCCGCCAGCGGCCCGGCAGAGCCGGTTCCGTGACGGGAAGATGGGTCTGCGGGCTTCCAAGCCTTCTCAAAACCCTGTGGACCGAAATTGCACAAGTCGCCGTCTATCCACAAGCCGCGCGCACGGCGCTGAACTTTCCCCAAAAGCGATACACCTGCGAGAGCCCCTGGCACACAGGGTTCACGGCCTGCTAAAGCCTTGATGGAAAAGGCGAAAATGGCGTTGTCCCCAGATTCGGTGCGGCTCTACTGCTACCACCACCTCTTAAAAAGAGAAAAGCAATGATCGTTCTGAAAGCTGCGCAGGCCCAATTGCTGGAAGCGCTGCAGTCGGTGGCCGGCATCGTCGAGCGCCGGCACACGCTGCCCATCCTGGCCAATGTGCTGATGCGCAAGAACGGCGGCCACGTGGAATTAACGACCAGCGACCTGGAAATCCAGGTCCGCACCACGGCCGAACTTGGCGGTGATGCGGGTCAGCTGAACACCACCATCGGCGCGCGCAAGTTGATCGACATCCTGCGCAGCCTGCCGGCCGACCAAGTAGTGACGCTGACGAGCGCGCAAAACAAGCTCACGCTGCAGGGCGGCAAAAGTCGTTTTACGCTGCAGACACTGCCGGCCGACGACTTTCCGCTGGTCAATGAAAGCGTCGAGTTCGGCCCCACTTTCTCCGTGCCGCAAAAGACCCTGCGTGAGCTGATCAACCAGGTGCACTTTGCGATGGCGGTGCATGACATCCGCTACTACCTCAACGGCATCCTGTTCATCGCCGAAGGCAAAACGCTGACGCTGGTGGCTACCGATGGCCACCGTCTAGCGCTGGCGCAAAGCCAGCTGGAAGCCGACACGCCGAGCAAGCAGGAAGTCATCCTGCCGCGCAAGACCGTGCTGGAACTGCAGCGCCTGCTCAAGGACGAAGCCACGCCGATCAACATGCGATTTGCCAACAACCAGGCCAAGTTCATGTTCTCGGCGATGGAGTTCGTGACCAAACTGGTCGAGGGCAAGTTCCCGGACTACAACCGCGTGATTCCCAAGAATCACAAAAACGCGGTCGTGCTGGGCCGCGTGCCGTTGTTGGCCAGCCTGCAGCGCGCCGCCATCCTGACGAGCGAAAAGTTCAAAGGCGTGCGCGTCAACATCGAGCCCGGGCTGCTGCGCATCGCGTCCAGCAACGCCGAGCAGGAAGAGGCCAAGGAAGAGCTCGAGGTCGACTACAACGGCGACGCCATCGAAATAGGCTTCAACGTGACGTACTTGATCGACGTGCTGGCCAACAGCCCGCACGAGATGGTCAAGCTCGAGCTGCAGGACAGCGCCGCCAGTGCGCTGTTCAGCGTGCCCGAGCTGCCTGGTTTCAAGTACGTGGTGATGCCGATGCGGATCTAGCCTTAGGCGGCTGAGCACCAACACACAGCGGGCCAAGGCCCGCTGCAGCGTTTCTAAAAGGGCGGCAAATGCTGGCCCGCGACTGAAAAAGAATCCCGATGACCGACCCGAAGAAGCCGAACGACAGCAAGAACGCCGCCGCAGACGGCGTCACCCAACGCGCCGTGCCCACGGCCGAAGGCCAGGCTGCCAGCACTGGCAGCGATGCCAGCACGGCCTATGGCGAAGGCAGCATCCAAATTTTGGAAGGCCTGGAGGCCGTACGCAAACGGCCTGGCATGTACATCGGCGACACGTCCGACGGCACCGGACTGCACCACCTGGTTTTCGAGGTTGTCGACAACTCCATCGACGAAGCCCTGGCCGGCCACTGCGACGACATCGCCGTCACCATCCACACCGACAACAGCATCAGCGTCACCGACAACGGCCGCGGCATTCCCACCGGCGTGAAGATGGACGACAAGCACGAGCCCAAGCGCAGTGCCTCCGAGATCGCGCTGACCGAGCTGCACGCTGGCGGCAAGTTCAACCAGAACAGCTACAAGGTCAGCGGTGGCCTACACGGCGTGGGTGTGAGCTGCGTCAACGCGCTCAGCGTGTGGCTGCGGCTCATCGTGCGCCGCGAGGGCAAGGTGCACCAGCTCGAATTCAAGCGCGGCGCCACCCAGGACCGCTTGATCGAGATGCGATATGACGGCAAAGGGCAGGGCTTCGAGACCAGCCCGATGAAGGTCACCGGCGAGACCGAGAAGCGCGGCACCGAGGTGCACTTTCTGCCCGACGACACGATCTTCACCAACATCGACTTCCACTACGACGTGCTGGCCAAGCGCCTGCGCGAGCTCAGTTTTTTGAACAACGGCGTGAAGATCAAGCTCGTCGACGAACGCAACGCGAAGGAAGACAACTTTGCCTTTGCCGGCGGCGTGAAGGGCTTCGTCGCTTTTATCAACGCTGGCAAGAAAGTGCTGCACCCGAACATCTTTCACGCCATGGGCGACAAGCTCAGTGACCAGGGCACCAACATCGGTGTCGAGGTCGCGATGCAGTGGAATGACGCCTACGCCGAGAACGTGCTTTGCTTTACCAACAACATTCCGCAGCGCGACGGCGGCACCCACCTCACGGGGCTGCGCGCAGCCATGACGCGGGTCATCAACAACTACATCGCCGACAACAAGATTGCCGAGAAAGCCAAGGTCGAGATAGCCGGTGACGACATGCGCGAAGGCCTGGCCTGCGTCGTCAGCGTCAAGGTGCCCGAGCCCAAGTTTTCCAGCCAGACCAAGGACAAACTGGTTAGCTCCGAAGTGCGCGGCCCGGTGGAGGACATCGTCGGCAAGCTGCTCACCGACTGGCTGCTGGAGAACCCTGGCGACGCCAAGATCATTTGCGGCAAGATCGTCGACGCCGCACGCGCGCGCGAGGCCGCCCGCAAGGCGCGCGAGATGACACGCCGCAAGGGTGTGCTCGATGGCCTGGGCCTGCCCGGCAAGCTGGCCGACTGCCAGGAAAAAGACCCCAGCCTGTGCGAGATCTACATCGTCGAAGGCGACAGCGCCGGCGGCAGTGCCAAGCAGGGCCGCGACCGCAAGTTTCAGGCGATCCTGCCCTTGCGCGGCAAGATCCTGAATGTCGAACGTGCGCGCTATGAACGGCTTTTGTCGAGCGACAGCATCGTCACGCTCATTACAGCGTTAGGCACTGGCATCGGCACCGATGACTTCAATGCCGACAAGCTGCGCTACCACCGCATCATCATCATGACCGACGCCGACGTTGACGGCGCGCACATCCGCACGCTGCTGCTGACCTTCTTCTACCGCCAGATGCCGGTGCTGGTCGAGCGTGGCCACATCTACATCGCGCAGCCGCCGCTGTACAAGGTCAAGCTCGGCAAGCACGAGGAGTACCTGAAGGACGGCCATGCGCTCGACGCTTTCCTGCTCAACGTCGCGCTCGACGGCGCCAGCGTGTTGCCCGACGGCCTGGGCCATGGTGCCCAGGGCGGCGTCCGCGATGCCTTGCAGGGCCCGGCACTGGAAACGCTGGCGCGCAGCTACCTGGTGGCCAGCGCGGTGACGCAACGCCTGAGCAACTGGATGGACATCGACGCCGTGCGTGCCATAGCCAGCGGCCTGACGCTGGACCTGGACAGCGCAGCCGCGGCCGAGGCCAGTGCCGTGGCGCTGCAAGCGGTACTCAAGGACGCCACCGTACAAGCGCAGTTCGACGCCCGTACCGACAAGCACCTGCTGCGCATCAGCCGCCGCCACCACGGCAACGTCAAGAGCAGCGTCATCACGCAGGACTTCGTGCACGGCGCCGACTACGCTGCGCTGGCGCACGCCGGCACGTCCTTTCTCGGCTTGCTGGGCCCTGAAGCGGTGGTGCGCCGCGGTGAGGGCGACAAGGTGAAGGAGCACAAGGTCGCCGACTTCCGTGCCGCGATGGCCTGGCTGATGCAGCAGGCCGAAGGCGCGGTCGGCCGCCAACGCTACAAAGGCCTGGGCGAGATGAACCCGGCGCAGCTGTGGGAGACGACGATGGACCCCACCGTGCGCCGCCTGCTAAAGGTGCAGATCGACGACGCCATCGAAGCCGACAAGGTCTTCACGATGCTGATGGGCGACGAGGTCGAGCCGCGCCGGCACTTCATCGAAAGCAATGCCTTGCGCGCGGCAAACATCGACGTCTGACAACGGGCCGCTAAAACACTGCGTGATCGCCACGCTGCAGCACGACCTCGCCGCGCAGCAGCTGCGCGTAGTGGTCGAGCAAGGTCCGCTGCCCGGTCGACGGCGTGGCTTCGGCGTCGTAGCGCTGTTGGGCGGCGTCCCACACCAGCATCGATTCGGTCGCGTAGTAGCGGCCGATGCGCGCCAGCTCGGCCTTGGCGGCCAGCGGCGGCAACACACGCCCGGCTGCACCGAGCACCGCGGCCAGGCCGTCGAGCAGCGCCACCGGCACCGACTTGAAACGCGGCGCACGATCCAGTAACTTGAACAGGGCTTCACCCTGCTCACGCGGTGTGATCGCCGGGCCGGGGCCGCCGATCGGCAGGATGCAGTTCTGGCGCGCCGGGTTGTCGATGCAGTCGACCAGGTACTCGGCCAGGTCCTCATCGGCAATCGGTTTGCAAGCCGTCAGGCAGCCGTCGCCGAAGAGCAAAAAGGGCTTGCCTTTCTGCACCCGGCCGACCTGGCCCGACAGCGACTTGAAAAAGGCCGTTGGCCTGACGATCGAATAGCGCAGGCCGGTGTCGATCAGCGTGCGCTCGAAGGCCAGCTTGGCGTGCTGAAAGGCCAGCCGCGGCTTCTGCACACACAGTGCCGACAGCAGCACAACCTGCCCCACGCCGGCGGCACGGGCTGCCGTCAACGCGTGCTGATGTGCGCCGTGGTCGACGGCCCAGGCGTCACGCGGCACGCCGGTGCGCGAAGCCAGGCAGGACACCAGCACGTCGAAGCGGGTGGCAGCCGGCGGCAGCCGGGCCAAAGCCCGTGACAGCGCGCCGGGCTCGGTGAGGTCGGCCACCGTCAGCGTCGCCACTGGCCGCCCGGCCGCCGTTGCCGGCGCCGGCAGCGGCGCTGTTGCCGTAGCCGCGTCTGTTGGTGGTGCTGTTGCCGTAGCCGCGGCTGCACCGCTGCGCACCGGCGCCCGCACGACAGACAGCACCTCGTGACCCCGCTGCTGCAGCGCCTTTAGCGTGGCCCGGCCGATGGTGCCGGTGCTTCCCAGCAGCAGCACACGGCGCTGTACCGCAGGGTGCGGGTGCAGAGCCTTCAGCCCCGGCCGATCAGCCACAGGCCGTAAGCCACGTGCCCCCAAACCAGCACGTTGAAGCCGCCGAGCGCGAAGACCCGCGACACATTCCACAGCACGCGCGCCCGCTGTAGGCAGGCCGGCTCGCCGGTGGTCGCGTACAGCAGCATGAACATCACCGACGGGACCATGGTGCCGACGATCAGCACACCCATCAGCCAATAGAAAACAGTCATACCGCGATTATCGCGATGCGGCTGCGCCGAGCCCCGCGTTTCGGGGGGTGTTCAAGCCGCAATTCCTGCAGCGGGCCTGCTGCCAGCGCCCGGTAAAACCCTTATCGCGCAGGGTGCGGTGGTTCGTCGTCGGGCATCCGGGTTTCCGGAAACAGGGTGTCGGCCCAATCCGCGTCGTCAGATGCAGCGCGCGCCGGTTTGGCGGCTTTGCGCCGGGGCGCCGCCTTGTCGACCGCCGGCGGTACCCAGTGCTCCGCATGCTCGCGCGCACGGCGCAGGGTCTGCACCCGCTGCTCGATGTCGCGCCGCACGCGCTCGGTTGCGTCTTGCGCCAGCGCATTGGCGGGAAGACGTGCGGGATGGTCCGCTGAATCACGCGCCGGCGCGGGCACCGATTCACGCTGAAGCCGCCGCGCCGCCACCGGCGGCCGCAGGTGGCGCCGGGACCGCCCGATCAACCAGCGCAGCAGCAGCAGCGCCGCGGTCAAACCCAGCAGGGCGAGCAAGACGGCAATCAGGGTCGAGGGGTTCATGGGGTGCTGCACTCGGTGTCATGCGCCAATCACCTCGGAGTTTAGGCAAGACAGGCTCCCGCGCACCATCCCGCAAGGGAAGGACCAGGTGCGGCTTGGCAACCGATCGGCTCAGCAGCCGCGGCGCGCTCAGGCCCCGGCTGCGCCACGGATAATTTGGCGATGGCAGCGAAGCAGCGTGTGGTGGTGGGCTTGAGCGGCGGCGTGGACTCCGCAGTCAGCGCCTGGTTGCTCAAGCAGCAGGGCCACGAGGTCATCGGCGTCTTCATGAAAAACTGGGAGGACGACGACGTCAGCAAAGACGTGAGCACCGCTGCAGCCACCGACGGCAGCAGCGACACCAGCAGCAGCGACACCAGCAGCCGCAGCAGCAACCACTGCTCGTCCAATGCCGACTTTGTCGACGCGGTCGCGGTGGCCGATGTGATCGGCATCGAGATCGAACACGTCAACTTTGCCGCCGACTACAAGGACCGTGTCTTCGCCGAGTTCCTGCGCGAATACGCCGCCGGCCGTACGCCCAACCCCGACGTGCTGTGCAACGCCGAGATCAAGTTCAAGGCTTTTCTCGACCACGCCATGCGCTTGGGCGCGCAAAGCATCGCCACCGGCCACTACGCGCAGGTGCGTCCGTGCGACGGTGGCCGCTTCGAGCTGCTCAAAGGCCTGGACCCGGCCAAGGACCAGAGCTATTTTCTGCACCGGCTGACGCAGTCACAGCTGGCGCGCACGCTGTTTCCGGTCGGCGCCTTGCGCAAGACCGAGGTGCGCCGCATCGCCGCGGAAATCGGCCTGCCGAATGCGCAAAAGCGGGACAGCACCGGCATCTGCTTCATCGGCGAAAGGCCGTTCCGCGAGTTCCTTCAGCGCTACCTGAGCCACCGACCGGGCCCGATGCTGGACGAGCGCGGCCGCGGGCGCGGCCAGCACGTGGGCCTGAGCTTTTACACACTCGGCCAGCGCCAGGGCCTGGGCATTGGTGGCGTCAAGGACGGCGCCGATGCCGATGGCGCCCATGCGCCCTGGTACGTGGCGCACAAGCACCTGGCCGACAACACGCTGCATGTCGTGCAGGGCCACGGTCACCCGTGGCTGCAATCACGCTGGCTGCTGGCCGACGACCTGAGCTGGATCGCCGGCCAAGCGCCTGCGCCGGGTGCGCTGGCGGCCAAGACGCGCTACCGCCAGGCCGACGCAGCCTGCGTCTACACAGCGCAGGACGGCGGTTTGCGGCTGGACTTCAGCGCTGCGCAATGGGCCGTCACGCCGGGGCAGAGCGCGGTGCTGTACGACGGCGAGGTCTGTCTGGGCGGCGGCGTCATCCACCGCGTGCCCGAGCCGCCGGTGGTGGCGGCCTTACCGCAGCGCCCGCCGCGCCGCCGCAGCACAGCGCGTTCGACCGGTGTCCGCTGAAAGCCCCGGTGCTGCGCGCTACGCTCAAGGTTATGCGGCGAGACCGCGGCCTGCCGCCCGACCAGCGACGTCATCCACAGCAAACAAGGCACCGCATGCAAACCAGCACTGCGTCTTCCATTGCCCAGGCCATCGACGCGGCTGCCACCGCGCTGCAAGCCCGAGTGATCACCTGGCGGCACGACATCCACCAGCACCCCGAGCTCGGCAACCGCGAATTCCGCACCGCTGCGTTGGTTGCCGAGCACCTTCGTGGCCTCGGTTTGGACGATGTGCGCACAGGCGTGGCCCACACCGGCGTCGTGGCGGTTCTGCGCGGTGCGCTGCCCGGCCCGGTGGTGGCGCTGCGGGCCGACATGGACGCGCTGCCGGTGGTCGAAGAAGTCGATGTGCCGTATGCGAGCAAAGCACGCGGCCAGTGGAACGGCCAGGACGTGGGCGTCATGCACGCCTGCGGCCACGATTGCCACGTCGCCATCCTGATGGGGGTGGCGCAGGTGTTGGCCAGCCTGCGCGGGCAGCTGCGCGGCAGCGTCAAGTTCATCTTCCAGCCGGCCGAAGAGCTGCCGCCCGACGGTGAAGACGGCGGCGCCAAGATGATGATTGCCGAGGGCGCGCTGCAAGCTCCGACGCCGCGCGCGATCTTCGGGCTGCACGTCACGTCGCGCCTGCCGACCGGCTTCATCGGCTACAGGCCGGGGCCGACGATGGCCAGCTCCGACACGCTGCGCATCACGGTGCTGGGCCGCCAGACCCACGGCGCGGTGCCCTGGGCCGGTGTCGACCCCATCGTCACCGCGGCGCAGGTCCTGTTGGGCTTGCAAACGGTAGTCAGCCGCGGCATCGATCTGACCGAAGAGCCGGCCGTGGTCACCGTCGGCACCATCCACGGCGGCGTGCGCGAAAACATCATTCCGGACCGGGTCGAGATGCGCGGCACGATCCGCACCTTCAACGAGCAGATGCGCGACGACATCCACGAGCGCGTGACCACGCTGGCCGAGGCCGTCAGCCGCGGCTCACGCGCCGGCTGTCAGGTCTGCATCGACAGAAAATACCCGGTGACGGTCAACGACCCGGCGCTGACCGAGGCCATGCTGCCGACGCTGCAGCGCAGTGCCGGCACCGACCACGTGATGCTGGTGCCCAAAGTCACAGGCAGCGAGGACTTCAGCTTCTTCCAGCGTGTGGTGCCGGGGCTCTTCATCTTTCTGGGCGTGACGCCGCCCGGCACCGACCCCAAGCTCGCGCCGCCCAACCACTCACCGCGTTTCGCGGCCGACGATGCCGGCCTGCTGTTGGGTGTGCGCACGATGGCGCACCTGGCTTGCGACTACCTGGAAGCCGCCGGGGCTGTGTCGGCTGAGGCGCCGGTGACGTAGCGGTCGATCGCGGCCGTGGCAGCGGCCTTGGCCGCCGCCGGCAGGAACGAGTGCAATGCCGCCTGCCGCGCCATGGCCAACAGGTCGGCGGCGCGCAGCGGCGTGTGGCGCAGCAGCGCAGCCGCCTCGCCGTCCAGCGTGATGCAGCTCATCAAGCGGTTGTCGGTGTGATAGCTCAAGGACACGCCGGCCTGCCACAGCGCCGTGATCGGGTGCGTGGCAATCGATGCCGCGGCGCCGGTGTGCACATTGCTGGTCGGGCAGACTTCCAGGTGCAGGTTGAGCGCCCGCGCCTCATCGATCAGCGCGGCCTGCTCGGGGTCGGTCAGTGCATCCACCAGCCGCACGCCGTGGCCGATGCGCTTGGCGCCCAGGCGCGCGGCCTGCAGCACGCGCACCGCGGCGTCGGCCTCGCCGGCGTGCAGCGTCAGCCCCAGGCCGGCGTCGCGCACCAGGCCCAGTGCACGGCTGTGCAGCGCGGCCGGAAAGCCGAACTCGGCGCCGGCCAGGTCGTAGCCGACGACGCCTTGGCCCTGAAAGCGCAGCGCCAGCCGGGCCGCGCGCTCGGTGCGCTCGGGCGGCTCGTGGCGCATGCCGCAGATGATTAAGCCGCAGGGCATGGGCGCGTCGGCCAGGCCTTGCAGCAGCGCTTCGACAGCGGCCTCACCGCTGACGCCGTGCGGCTCGAAGAGCAAGGGCGCGATGCGGAATTCGGCCAGCACGGCGCCCTCCTCAAACGCGTCCTGCGCAGCCTCCAGTGCGACACGGCGCATCGCCTCGGGGGTGGCCATGGCGGCCACGGTCAGCGCAAAACCCTCCAGGTATTTCTCCAGGCTGCCGGCGTGCGCGTTGGCATCGAACCAGGCGGCCAGGCTGGCTGCATCGGGTGCGGGTGCCGCCAGGCCGCGTTGCTGCAGCAAAGCCAGCAAAGTGGGCACGCGCAGGCCGCCGTCCAGGTGTTCATGCAGCAGCACCTTGGGCAGCGCCCTTGCGGCGGCCAGGTGGGTGTCGTGGATGTTCATTGGCAAAGGCATCGGCACATTCTTGAGCTTGGTCACTGGCTCGGTCACTGGCTCGGGCATGTGCTCAGTCACGAGCTTGGTCATGGGATCGGTCATGGGATCGGTCATGGGATCGGTCATGGGACCGGTCATGGGACCGTTCATGGGACCGTTCATGGGACCGTTCATGTGCTCGGTCATGGGATCGGGCACCGCCACATTCATCCAGACACATTCATGGCCGGATGCTACGGGCGCACCGCAGCCAACCAGCCAACAAGGCGGCTGCAGCCGAGCACGATCGATGCCGACGCTTGCACTGTCGAGCCGCGCCTGCTGCGTGCTCCAGGCCCGGCTGCGCTAGGGCGAACCGGGAGCCAGCCGCAGCGCGACTCTTGCTATCCTGCCGGCCACCTAAAACGGAGGCCTGCCGCCCATGAATGCTGCGATGTTTGCCCCACCACCCAAGACCGCTGTTGTCGCAGCTGCCGCTGCAGCGCTGGCCTTCTTCGCCGGCCCGGCGCTGGCGCAGCCCGCCGTCATCTACGACATGGGCGGCAAGTTCGACAAGTCCTTCAACCAGGCCGCCTACAACGGCGCCGAGCGCTGGAAAAAGGAAACCGGCAAGCCGTACCTCGAATTCGAGGTCAGCAACGCGACGCAGCGTGAGCAGGCCAAGCGCCGCATGGCCGAGCGCGGCGCCGACCCGATCGTGGGCATCGGCTTCAGCCAGGGCAGCAGCCTGGAAAACGTCGCCAAGGAATTCCCCAAGCTGCAGTTCGCGATCATCGACAGCGTCGTCAAGCTGCCCAACGTGCAAAGCATCGTGTTCAAGGAACACGAAGGCAGCTTCCTCGTCGGCATGATGGCTGCGCTGGCCAGCAAGAGCGGCAAGGTCGGCTTCATCGGCGGCATGGACATCCCGCTGATCCGCAAGTTCCAGTGCGGCTTCGAGCAAGGGGCCAAGTACGCCAACCCGAAAGCCATGGTCAGCGGCAACATGACCGGCACCACCCCCGCGGCCTGGAACGACCCGGCGCGCGGCGCCGAGCTCGCCAAGGCGCAGTTTGCCGGCGGCGTCGACGTGATCTTCGCCGCGGCAGGCGGCACCGGCATCGGCGTCTACCAGGCCGCAAAAGACGCCGGCAAGCTGGCCATTGGCGTCGACAGCAACCAAAACCACCTGCAGCCCGGCACCATGCTGACGAGCATGGTCAAGCGCGTCGACGTGGCGGTCTACAACGCCTTCAAAGGTGTCAAGCCGGGTGTCACGAGCCTGGGCCTGGCCGAAGGCGGTGTCGACTACGCGCTGGACGACAACAACGCCAAGCTGGTCAGTGCCGACATGAAGTCCAAGGTCGACGCCGCCAAGGCCGACATCATCAGCGGCAAGATCAAGGTCGTCGACTACATGGCCGCCTCGGCCTGCAAGTGATGCCGGCACCCGCCGTTGCCGCTGTGGCGGCGGCTGCCCTTTCTGCCCCGGCCGCGCCGGCGACAGCCGCCCACGCAGCGCCGGCCGTCGCCATGCGCCACATCGACAAGCGCTTCGGCGCCGTGCAGGCCAACCACGACGTGGACCTCACGGTGGCCGCCGGCACGGTGCACGGCATCGTCGGTGAAAACGGCGCCGGCAAGAGCACGTTGATGTCGATCCTCTACGGCTTCTATCAAGCCGACGCGGGTGAGATCGCCATCGAAGGCCGGCCCGTGCGCATCACTGGCGCGCGCCAGGCCATCGCTTTGGGCATCGGCATGGTGCACCAGCACTTCATGCTGGTCGACACCTTGAGCGCACTGGACAACGTGATGCTCGGCGCCGAGCCCGGCTGGCGGCTGCAGCCTGCCCGCGCGCAGATGCGCAGCCAGCTGCAACAGCTGATGCACGACACCGGGCTGCAGGTAGCGCTCGATGCGCCGGTGCAGGCCTTGCCGGTGGGGCAACGCCAGCGGCTGGAGATCCTCAAGGCGCTGGTGCGCGGCGCCCGCATCCTCATCCTGGACGAGCCCACCGCAGTGCTGACGCCGCAGGAAACTGAGGCGCTTTTCGCCACGCTGCGCAAGCTGCGCGCGCGCGGCACCACGGTGCTTTTGATCACGCACAAGCTGAAGGAGATCATCGCGCTGTGCGACGCCGTGACGGTGATGCGCGGCGGCCAGGTGGTGCTGGACTGCGCCATTGCCGACACCAGCATCGACGGGCTGGCCGAGGCGATGGTCGGCCGGCGGGTGCAGATGGGCCGCGACAGCGCAGCCGCGGCATCGGCGCCACCGGGCCCGGTGCTGCTGCAGGCGCAAGGCCTGCACTGGGCCGACGCGCTGGGCGTGCCGCGCCTGGCCGACGTGTCCTTGAGCCTGCGCGCCGGTGAGATCGTCGGCGTTGCCGGGGTCTCCGGCAACGGCCAGAGCGAGCTGCTGGATGTGTTGTCGGGCCTGCTCGTGCCAACGCAGGGCAGCTTGAGCGTTGCCGGCCACAGCTTCACGCCGGCGCACTGGATCGACACGCGGCAGGCGCGCGCACTGCGCATCGCGCATGTGCCCGAAGACCGCCACAAACGCGGCCTGGTGCTGCCCTTCGAGGCCTGGGAATCTGCGGTGCTGGGCTACCAGGACCGGCCGCGCTACAGCCGCGGGCGGCTGATGGGGCTGCTGGGCTGGATGCGCCAGCGCGTGATGCAAAAGGACTGCGCGCAAATGATGGAGCGCTACGACGTGCGGCCGCGCAACCCGGCGCTGCGCTCGTCCAAGTTCAGCGGCGGCAACCAGCAAAAGCTGGTGCTGGCGCGTGAAGCGCAAATCGGCAACCGCGAGCCGCAGGTGCTGCTGGTGGGCCAGCCGACACGCGGCGTCGACATCGGCGCCATCGAGTTCATCCACGCGCGGCTGCGGGCCATGCGCGATGCCGGCGGCGCGGTGCTGGTGGTGTCGTCGGAGCTGGACGAAATACTGGCGCTGAGCGACCGCGTGATCGTGATGAACGCCGGCCGCATTGCCGGTGAGCTGCCGATTGCGCAGTGCACCGAGAGCGCTTTAGGCCGTCTGATGGGTGGCGCCGGCCATCAGCCAGGGTTGCCAGGGTTGTCGGGTTTGCCGGGTTCGCCGGTTGCGCCAATTGAATCAGCCGCGCACCGTGCGCAGGCGGCGTCTTGAGCCAACCCGCCGAGCTGCCGCGCTGGATGGACGTGGCGCTGCTGCCGGCCGTCAACCTGGCCTTCGCGCTGCTGGTGGCCGGGTTCGTCGTGCTGCTGGTCGGCTTCGATCCGCGGCAGGTGCTGGCGCTGTTGATCAAGGGCGCTTTCGGCAGTGCAGCCGGCATCAGCTACACGCTGTACTACGCAACGACCTTCGTCTTCACCGGGCTGGCGGTGGCGGTGGCCTTCCATGGCGGGCTGTTCAACATCGGCGGTGAAGGCCAGGCGGTGATGGGCGGGCTGGGTGCGGGGCTGGCCGCGCTGGCCTTCGACGCGGCTTTGCCGGCGGCGCTGATGCTGCCGCTGATGGTGTTGAGTGCTGCACTGTTCGGCCTCGTGTGGGGGGCCATTCCGGGTGTGCTGCAGGCCTGGCGCGGCAGCCACACGGTGATCACGACCATCATGTTCAATTTCATCGCCGCGGCGCTGCTCAGCTACCTGCTGGTGGGCACGCTGAAAGAGCCCGGCAACATGACGCCGGAGAGCCGCGCTTTTGCCGCTTCGGCCCGCATGCCGGGTCTGCACGAGGCGCTGGCCTGGCTGGGCATTGCCTGGCCGCGCACACCGTTGAACCTGACGCTGTTGCTGGCCATCGCCGCTGCCGTGCTGACCTGGCTGGCGCTGTGGAAGACGCAAGGCGGCTATGCCTTGCGGGCCGTGGGCTTCGCACCCGATGCGTCGCGCTACGCCGGCATCCGGCCGCAGCGGTCGATCGTGGTGGCCATGGCGGCGTCGGGCGCGCTGGCCGGGCTGGTGGGCGTCAATGAGATCGCCGGCGTGCATGGCCGGCTGCTGCCGGACTTCGTCGCCGGGGCTGGCTTCGCGGGCATCGCCGTCAGCCTGATCGGGCGCAACCACCCGGTGGGCATCGTGTTGGCGGCGCTGCTGTTCGGCGCGCTGTACCAGGGCGGCTCGGAGCTGGCCTTCGAGATCAGTGGCTTCAGCCGCGACATGGTGTTCATGCTGCAAGGCCTGATCGTGCTCTTTGCCGGCGCGATGGCTTACGTGGCGGCACCGGCGCTGCAGCGCCTGGCGCAGCGCAGCCGCCCGGAGCGCGTGCATGGATGAGGTGCTGATCGGCAGCGTGCTGGCCAGCACCTTGCGCGTCAGCGTGCCGCTGATCCTGTGTGCGCTGGCCGGCGTGCTGTGCGAGCGTGCCGGCGTCATCGACCTCGGGCTGGAAGGCAAGATGCTCTCGACCGCATTCGCCACCGCCGCGGTCGGCGTGGCCACCGGCTCTTTGCTGCTGGCACTCGCAGCAGCGCTGCTGGTGGGCCTGGCCTTGTCGATGCTGCACGGCTACGCCTGTGTCTCGCACCGCGGTGACCAGGTCGTGCTCGGCATGGCCATCACGATGACGGCTGCGGGCCTGACCGTGGTGCTGGGCATCGCCTGGTTTGCGCAAGGCGGGCAAACGCCGCCGGTGCCCGACAGCGTGCGGCTGGATGGCTGGTTCACCGGCGCCGGTGAGCTCGTCGCGCAGATCCCGTGGATCGGCCGCGCGCTGGCGCTGGCGCTCTTCGGCCACAACCTGATGGTCTACGGCACGCTGGCGCTGGTGGCCGGCGTGTGGTGGTTGCTGTACCGCACGCGCTTTGGCCTGCGGCTGCGCGCGGCCGGCGAAAACCCGGCCATGGTCGATGCCGCAGGCGTCAGCGTCAAAGTGCTGCGCTACCAGGCGCTGGCGCTCAACGGCGGGCTGTCGGCGCTGGCCGGCGCCTACCTCGTCGTGGCACAGAACCCGAGCTTCATCCCCAACATGACCGCAGGGCGTGGCTATATGGCGCTGGCGGCGCTGATCTTCGGCAAGTGGCACCCGGTGGGCGCGCTGTGGGCCTGCCTGCTGTTCGGCTTTATGGATGCGGTGTCGATTCGGCTGCAGGGGGCTTCGCTGCCCTTCATCGGCGCGGTGCCGGTGCAGGCCATCCAGGCCCTGCCGTATGTGCTGACGGTGGTGCTGCTGGCCGGCTTCATCGGCAAGGCGATTGCACCTGCCGCGTTGGGGCGACCGTATGTCAAAGAACGTTGAACGCGACGCACTGATCGCCGCCGCACAAGCGGTGCGGGTACACGCCCACGCGCCGTACTCGCGGTTCGCGGTCGGCGCTGCTGTGCTCGACGAGCAAGGCCGCATCCACGCCGGCTGCAATGTCGAAAATGCCGCGTATCCGCAGGGCTGGTGTGCGGAAGCATCCGCACTGGCGGTGATGGTCGCAGCCGGCGGCCGGCGTGTGCTGGCGGTGGCGGTGTGCGGTGTGGCCGATCAACCCGTCACGCCGTGCGGCGGCTGCCGGCAGAAGCTGCGCGAATTCGCTGCCGACGATTGCCCCGTCGTGCTCGCTGACATGACGGGCCACCGCGCCTCGTTCACACTGGGCGCCCTGCTGCCGCACAGCTTCGGGCCCGAGCACTTGCCGACATGAACGACGCCATTGCACAAACCGCCGCCGTGCTGCAACAGCGCCTGGCCGCGCGCGTGCCGAAGATCGCCGTCTTGCTGGGCACCGGCTGGGGCCCGTTTGCCGACGCGGTGCAGGACGCCGTGACGCTTCCCTATGCCGAGCTGCCGGCCTTTCCGCGGCTGGCCATCGGCGGCCACGCCGGGCTCGTCAAAGCCGGCCGCATCGGCAACACCGACGTCATCGTGCTGGCCGGCCGCAAACACAGTTACGAAACCGGTGACGCCGACGGCATGAAGGGCGTCATCCGCACGCTGGCCGCGCTGGGTGTGCAGGTGCTGGTGCAGACCAACGCAGCCGGCAGTCTGGATGCGCAAATGCGCCCCGGCGGGCTGATGCTGATCAGCGATCACATCAACGTCGTGCAGCGCTCGCCACTGGCAGGCGCGGCGTTGGATGAGGGCGGCGACAAGCGCTTCATCGACATGTCGACCGCCTACTGCGCGACGCTGCGCGCGCAAGCCCGCGCCGCAGCACAAGCGGCAGGCCAGCCGCTGCACGAAGGTGTCTACGCCTGGGTGCTGGGCCCGCAGTTCGAGACACCGGCGGAAATCCGCATGCTGCGCCTGCTGGGTGCAGACGCCGTGGGCATGAGCACGGTGCCGGAAACCATCCTGGCGCGCCATGCCGGCCTGCGCGTGCTGGGCCTGTCGCTGATGACCAACATGGCCGCCGGCATGGAAGCCGAAACACTCAGCCACGCACACACGATGGCCACCGCCGGCGCGGCCAGCGCGCGTGCGGTGAAGCTGCTGTCGGCCGTCGTGCAGGCACTGGAGATTTGAACGATGCAGCACGAAGATTTGATGGCAACGGCGCGCCTGGCGCTGGCCTGCCTGGACTTGACCAGCCTCAACGACGGCCAGGATGTGCGTGGCGGCCAGGCCGACATCGAAGCGCTGTGTGCGCGCGCCGACGGCCCGCACGGCCACGCCGCCGCCGTCTGTGTGTGGCCGCGGCTGGCGGGCTTGGCACGCTCACTGCTGCAGCCGACGATCCGCGTCGCGGCGGTGGCCAATTTCCCGGACGGCAGCAGCGACATCCAGCGCGCCGTGCGCGACACCGCCGAGATTGCGGCTGCCGGCGCGCAGGAGGTCGACGTTGTGATGCCGTACTGCGACCTGGCCGCCGCACCGGCCTTGCTGGCCGCAGTGCGCCGCGAATGCGCCGGGCTGACGCTGAAGGTGATTCTGGAGACCGGCGAGATCGCGAACGACGCGCTGATCGCGCAAGCCGCGCGCATCGCGCTGGATGCTGGCGCCGACTTCCTCAAGACCAGCACCGGCAAGCGTCCCGTCAGCGCCACGCCGGCCGCTGCGCGGCTGTTGCTGCAGGCCATCGCAGGTGACGCGGTGGCGCGCAGCCACGTCGGCTTCAAGCCCGCCGGCGGCATTCGCACGGTGGCTGACGCGGCGGTGTACATCGCGCTAACTGCCGAGTTGCTGGGCCCCGGTGCTGTGGGCCCAGCGCGCTTTCGCATCGGCGCCAGCGGCTTGCTCGACGACATCGAAGCCGTGCTCGGCGGCGCGGATGACGCGGCGCTCACCAGAGGCATGAGCAGCGACATGGGCAGCGACATGAGCAGCGGCATGAGCAGCGGCATGAGCAGTGGCACGAGCAGTGGCACGAGCAGTGGCACGGGCGGCGGCACGAGCAGCGGTACCGGCACCGGCAGCGGCACCAGCACTTACTGAACACGGACAAGCCATGCGCACCACCCTTGCTTTCACGCTCAGCGCCAGCGCGCTGCTGGCCGGCTGCACGACCTTGCCCCAATCGGCCCCCACGCCCGCCGAGCCCGTCAGGGTGCGCGTGCTGGCCATCAACGACTTTCATGGCCACCTGCGCCCTGCTGCCGGCGGCATCCGCATCAAAGACCCGGCCGACGCCAGCAAGCGGATCACTGTGCCGGCTGGCGGTGCCGAGCACCTGGCCACCGCCGTGGCCGAGCTGCGCAAGGCCAACCCGAATCACGTCTTCGTCGCGGCCGGTGACCTGATCGGTGCCACGCCGCTGCTCAGCGCGCTGTTCCGCGACGAGCCGACGATCGAGAGCCTGTCGTTGATGGGCCTGGAGATCTCGGCCGTCGGCAACCACGAGTTCGACAAGGGCGCCGACGAGCTGCTGCGCCTGCAGCGTGGCGGCTGCCACCCGACCGAAGGCTGCAAAGGCGCGGCGGCCTTCAAGGGCGCCGGCTTTCAGTACCTGGCGGCCAGCACCGTGGTGCAAAGCACCGGGCAGACGCTGCTGCCGGCCTACCAGATCAAGCGCTTCCAGGGCATTCCGATCGCTTTCATCGGCCTCACGCTCAAGGGCACGCCCAACATCGTGGTGCCGGCGGGGGTGGCCGGGCTGCAGTTTCGCGATGAAGCCGAAACCGTCAACGGGCTGGTGCCGGTGCTGAAGCAACAAGGCGTCGAAGCCATCGTCGTGCTGATCCACGAAGGCGGCGTGGCCACCGGCGACTACAACGAATGCCCGGGCATCAGCGGCCCCATCGTCGACATCGTCAAGAAGCTGGACAAGGCCGTCGACGCGGTCATCACCGGCCACACGCACCGCGCCTACAACTGCCGCATCGACGGCCGGCTCGTCACCAGCGGCGACCAGTACGGCACCGTGGTCACGGCCATCGATCTGGTGCTGGATGCCCAGACCCGCGACGTCATCAGCGCCAGCGCCGACAACACCATCGTGCGCACCAGCTTTGCCAAGGACCCACGCCAGACGGCGCTCATCGAGCAGTACGAAAAGCTCGTCGTGCCGCTGGCCAAGCGCGTGGTCGGCCGGATTGGCGCCGCGCTGCCGCGCGAAGCCGCGCCGTCGGGTGAAAGCCCGCTGGGCCAGGTCGTTGCCGACGCCCAATTGGCGGCCACGCGCCGGCCCGAGGACGGCGGCGCGCAGGTGGCCTTCATGAACCCGGGCGGCATCCGCGCCGGCCTGCCAATGCCGCCC
>JAJAZC010000076.1 GCA_026785885.1 Rubrivivax sp. | reverse complement strand
GAGCCAGCGCCTGCGCGCTGGCCAGTGGCTGGCGAACGCTGAGCGGCTTGCAAGCCGGTCAGCAGCGACCGCAGGGAGCCTGGGGGCCTACAAGAAGCGCTTGACGAGTTCGCGCAACTGCTCGCGCGAGTAGGGCTTGGCCAGGTGCGCGTCCATGCCGGCTGCGATGGCTTGTTGTGCATCTTCATCGAAGGCGTTGGCCGTCAGCGCCACGATCGGTACCCGCGGCAGCCGCATGCGCCCTTCGCGCTCGCGCGCACCACGCGTGGCGGCATAGCCGTCGAGCACCGGCATCTGAATATCCATCAGCACCAGATCCACCCGCTGGTGCTCCAGCGCGATCAGCGCCTGCGCGCCGTCCTCGGCTTCCAGCACCTCGATGCCGAAGCTCTTCAGCATCTCGGCGCCGATCATGCGGTTGACGGCGTTGTCCTCCACCAGCAGCACCGTGCCGCTCAACGTGCCGAGCTCGCTCAGGCGCCCGAAGTCCGATTCGTAGGCCGGGAGGGGCAGGTTGGGCGCCAGCGGCAGGAACAGCGCGAAGGAGAAGGTCGAGCCGGCGCCCAGGCGGCTGCGCACCTCGATGTGGCCGCCCATCGCTTCGATGATGCGCTGGCTGATGGCCAGGCCCAGGCCGGTGCCGCCGCGCAAGCGCGAGCGTGTGCTGTCAACCTGGTGGAAGGGCTGAAACACGGTGTCCAAAGCCTGCGGCGGAATGCCGATGCCGGTGTCCTGCACTTCGAAGCGCACCCGCGCCAGAGCATCGTCGCGCGCCAGCGCCGACAGCCGCAGCGTGATGCCGCCGTTCTCGGTGAACTTGACGCCGTTGCCCAGCAGGTTCAGCAGCACCTGCTTTAAGCGTGACGCGTCGCCAATGACGCCGTCGGGCACGCTGTCGCCCATCTGCAGCGTGATGCTCAGGCCGCGGCTTTCGGCGTTGGCGCGGAACAGCGCGGTGGCCGACGCCGTCACCGAATGCAGCGACATCGGCGTCTGCGCCAGCACCAGCTTGCCGGCTTCGATCTTGGAATGGTCCAGCACGTCGTTGAGGATTTCCATCAGCGACTCGCCCGACGCCGCCGCGGTCTTGACGAGCCGGCGCTGGCGCAAATCCAGCGTGGTCTGTAGCAGCAGCTCCAGCGCACCGAGCACACCGTTCATCGGCGTGCGGATTTCGTGGCTCATGGTGGCCAGGAACTGGCTTTTCGTGAGGTTGGCGGCCTCGGCCGTTTCCTTGGCGCGCACCAGCGACACGTTGGCCTGGTCGGCTTCCAGGCTGTGGCGGACCGCGCGGATTGCGGTGTCGCGAAACTCGCGCGTGGCGCGCCACATCGTCACGCCGTACAGCGTGGACAGCACCGCCATGGCCACCGATTGCGCGCCCGGCGCAAACAGCGACACCGCAGCCAGCGAGCCGAGCTGCAGCGTGGTCAGCAGCAAGAAGCTGCGGCCGGCCATCGACATGAAAAAAGCCGCATTCGCAACAGAGCCGACCACGATGACGACGTAGACGCTGGTCTCGGTGCCTTCCAAACCGGGGTAGATGAAGACCGAGGTCACGACCCACATCAGCCCGACCAACACCGCGTTGAGCTCCAACTGCAGCACGACGTGGGCGATTGATTGGGCGCTGTGCTCGGCGTGCGCGCCCCAGTGCCGGAACATCCGCCAGCGCCACAACGACACCGCACTGCCCAGCACCAGCGTCAGCACGGCCGCTTCGACATGGCCGTTGGTCCAGCCCATCCAGCCCAAAAAACAAACTGCAGCCATCAACAGCGGCACGCTGCGCGCGGAGTTGCGCAGTGCCACTTGCAGCATCTCGCGCTGGATGGCGGTCTCGATGCCGTCTTTGTCGATCATGGGGGCGCGAGCATAGTGGACTCCAGGCCCCTCAAAGGGCTTCCCCCGGGGCTGACGAAACTACGACTGGATGTAGTTTTCGAGCTGCGCGATGGTCGTTTCGTGGTCGGCAATGATGTCGTCCATGATGTCGCGGATCGAGATCATGCCCAGCACCGTGCCGCCTTCGATCACCGGCAGGTGGCGGATCTTGCGTTCGCTCATCAGCGCCATGCACGCGCGCGTGCCGGTGGTCGGCGTCACGGTGACGACGCTGCGCGTCATGATGTCGGCCACCGTGGTGTCCTTGGAGCTGCGGCCCTGGAGCGCGATCTTTCGCGTGTAGTCGCGCTCCGAGAACACGCCGACCAGGCGGCGGCCGTCCATCACCATCAGCGCACCGACCTCGTAGCGCGCCAACAGCTCCAGCGCACCGAAAACGGTATCGGCCGGACGCACATGCCACAACGTGCCGTCACGGGTCTTGAGCAGTTCGGACACGGGCTTCATGGGTGTGTCTCCTTGAGGTCGCTGGGGCGGTTGAGCCTAACCCAATCGTGCTGTGCCCGGCCTCGCGTATAGCGGCGCACCAGCGGCGGCCAGATGTCGCAGCAGCGTCATCGGCTTTGCCTGGCCGAGCGCACACAGGCGTGGCGCCGATGCGAACATGGCTGCCCATGTTCAAGCGCCCGCCATCCGCCCTGCCCGCCCTGCGCCGAGGTCTGCGGTGGGCTGCACTGGTGCTGATGGCCGTGGCTGCCGGCTGCGCCGCATTGGCCGGCTGCACCACGCTGGATGAACAGCAGCGGCGCTGGATCTTTCAACCCGGCGCGCGCACCTGGGGCGGTGGTGGTGCCGGCGACGATCTACAGCAGGTCTGGATCGCCTTCCCGTCGGCACTGCTGCAGCGCCCGGTGCGCTTGAGTGGCCTGTGGCTGCCGCAGGCCGACAGTGGCGCGCCGCTGCTGCTGTACCTGCACGGCGCACGCTGGGATCTGCGCAGCAGCGCGCACCGCATGCGGCGCCTGCACGACTTGGGCTTTGCGGTGCTGGGCATCGACTACCGCGGCTTCGGCGGCAGCACCGACACGCTGCCCTCGGAGGCCGAAGCGCAGGAGGACGCGCTGGCCGCCTGGCACTGGCTGGCGGCCGAGCGGCCGCAGGCGGCGCGCTATGTCTTCGGCCATTCGCTGGGCGGCGCGATTGCGGTGCGGCTGGCCGCCGAGGTCAGCGACGAAGCCGGCGTCATCGTCGAAGGCGGCTTCACCTCGATCCCTGATGTCGTCAGCAGCTTCCGCTGGGGCTGGCTGCCGGTGGGCCCGTTCATCACCCAGCGCTTCGACGCCGCGTCGCGCATCGCCCGCGTCGGCACGCCGGTGCTGGTGGTGCATGGCAGCGAAGACCAGTTGATCCGCCCGGCGCTGGGCCGGGCTTTGTACGAACGCGCGGCTGAGCCCAAGCGGTTTGTGCTGGTCGACGGCGGCAGCCACCACAACACGATGTGGCGCGGGCAGGCGCAATACCGGCAGGCGATTGCCGAGCTGTTCAAGCTGGATCTGGCGGGCGACCGGGCCCGCGGCAGCGGCCCGGTCAAGCCACGCTGGCCTTGAGCTTGAAGCGCTGCAGCTTGCCCGTCTCGGTGCGGGGCAGGCCGGCAAGAAAAGCAATCTCGCGCGGGTACTTGTAGGGCGCGATGGTTTGCTTGACGAAGTCCTGCAGCGCCCGCTCCATCGCGGCGTCGCCGGTGTGGCCTGGCTTGAGTACGACAAAGGCTTTGACGATCATGCCGCGCGCCGCATCGGGCTGGCCGATGACGCCGCACTCGGCCACCGCGGCGTGCAGCAGCAGCGCACTTTCGACCTCCGGCCCGGCGATGTTGTAGCCGCCGGAGATGATCATGTCGTCGGTGCGCGCCTGGTAGACGTACTGGCCGTCGGTGTCGACGAGGTAGGCGTCCCCGGTCAGGTTCCAGCCGTTCTGCACATATTGCGTCTGGCGCGGGTCGTCCAGGTACTTGCAGCCGGTGGGGCCGCGGATGGCCAGGCGGCCGACGCGGCCCGGTGGCAGCTCGCGGCCTTCGTCATCCAGGATCGTGGCGCGGTAGCCCGCCACCGGCAGGCCGGTGGCGCCAGGGCGCGCGCTGGCCTCGTCGGCGCTGATGAAAATGTGGAACAGCTCGGTCGAGCCGATGCCGTCGATGATCTCGATGCCGGTGGCTTCGCGCCAGGCCAGACGCGTCGCTGCGGGCAGCGCCTCGCCCGCCGACACGCACTTGCGCAGCGAACGCAGGTCGTGTGCAGCAACGTGCGCGGCCATTGCGCGGTACGAGGTGGGTGCCGTGAAGCACACGCTGGCGCGGTACTGCGCAATGGCCGGCAGCAGCGCCTCGGGTGCGGTCTTTTCGATCAGCACCGCGCAGGCGCCGATGGCCAGCGGAAACACCAGCAAGCCACCCAGGCCGAAGGTGAAGGCCAGCGGTGGGCTGCCGATGAACACGTCGTCGGCATCGGCGCGCAACACGTGCTGCGGCCAGCAGGCGGCGGCGGCCATGACGTCGCGGTGAAAATGCATCGTGCCTTTGGGCACCCCGGTGGTGCCGGACGTGAAGGCCATCAGCGCGATGTCGTCGGCTGCGGTGTCTACGGTGCTGAAGCCGCCCGGGTGTAGCGCGGCGCGTGCTTCGAGATCACCGCTGTCAGTGCGGGGACGGCCGTCGCGGCCGTCAATGCCGTCACGGTCGTCGCGGGCGACGCTGCCGAAATGCAGCACCTGCAGCAGCGTGGGGCAATTCGGCAGCGCCTGCGCCAGCTCGTCGGCCAGCCGCGCATCGCACAGCGCATGGCTGATCTGCGCCTTGTCGACGATGGCCACGAGCTCGCGCGCGCGCAGCAGCGGCATGCTGCCCACCGCAATGCCGCCGGCCTTGACGACCGCCAGCCAGCAGGCCGCCAGCATCGGCGAATTGGCGCCGCGCAACAGCACGCGGTTGCCGGTAATCAGACCCATCTCGTGCACCAGCACCTGCGCGATGCGGTCAACCAGGGCCTGCAGCTCGGCATAGGTCCAGCGCACACCGTGGCCGAGCACGGCGATGCGTGCACCGCGGCCTTCGGCGACATGGCGGTCCAGCAACTCCGCGACGCAATTCAGCCGTGGCGGAAACTGCAAAGCCGGCCCGTCGAAGAACAACTGCGGCAGCAGGTGCGGCGGCGGCAGGCGGTCGCGCGCAAAGGTGTCGACGTGGGCGGTGTGCAGTTGATCGTGCGGCATGCGATTCATTCTTCGAGCGGGGTCTTGCGTTGTCAATGCTTGGGCTGCGTCTCGGGCCCGGCTCGGCTGGATGGTGCTGCTTGCCAGGGTGCCTGCAACGCGGCTCGCCCCGCTGCATGGCACGGCTTGCCACGCTGCTTGCCGCCGTACGTACTGCGCTGTGTCCTGCGGTGCTCGCTATAAAAAGCGCGGCCTATGATGCGCGCCATGCAGCTGTGGGACATCTCGCCGCCCGTCGACACCGGCACGCCGGTGTTCCCGGGCGACACACCGTTGGCCCTGCACTGGCTGGCGCGCATGGGCCCCGGCTGCCCCGTCAACGTCAGCACGCTGAGCTTCAGCCCGCACACCGGTGCGCATGCCGATGCACCGCTGCATTACGACGACGACGGTCTTGCCGTCGGGCTGCTGTCACTGGAGCCCTACCTGGGCCGCTGCCGCGTGGTGCACGCCATCGACTGCGGCCCGCTGGTGCAGTGGCAGCACCTGGCCCACGCGCTGCTCGACCTGCCGCCGCGTGTGCTGGTGCGCTGCTATCGCCGTATGCCGCAGCAGCAGTTCGACAACGCACTGCCGGCTTTTGCGCCCGAGGCCATCGAGCAGCTGGCCGACCTGGGCGTGCAGCTGATCGGCATCGACAGCGCCAGCATCGACCCGGCTAACAGCAAAGAGTTGGCGAGCCACCAGGTGATCCGCCGCCGCGGCCTGCGCGTGCTGGAAAACCTGCTGCTGGACGATGTGCCCGAGGGTGATTACGAATTGATCGCGCTGCCTCTGAAGCTGATGTCGGCCTGCGCCTCGCCGGTGCGCGCCATCCTGAGATCGCTGCCGTGACCCGTGACGATGCGCTGGCGCTGGACGCACAAGACCCACTGGCGCCGCTGCGTGCGCAGTTCGATCTGCCGCAGGGCGTGATCTACCTCGACGGCAATTCGCTCGGCGTGTTGCCGCGCAGCACCGCCGCGCGTGTGCAGCAGGTGGTGGCCGAAGAATGGGGCCAGGGCTTGATCCGCAGCTGGAACAGCGCCGGCTGGATGGCGCTGCCGGAACGCGTGGGCGACAAGATCGCCCGGCTGGTGGGCGCCGGCGCGGGTGAGCTGGTGGTGGCTGATTCGACCAGCGTGAACCTGTTCAAGGTGCTGAGCGCGGCGCTGGCCATTTGCCGCGCCGACGCACCCGAGCGCCGCGTCATCGACGCGCCGGAACGGCGCTTTATCGACGCGCCGGAACGGCGCTTTATCGTCAGCGAGCGCAGCAACTTCCCGACCGACCTCTACATCGCCCAGGCGCTGGCCCGCGAGCGCGGCTTCGAGCTGTTGCTGTGCGAGCCCGACGACCTGCCGGGCGCCCTTACCGCAGAGACTGCCGTGCTGATGCTGACGCACGTCAACTACCGCACCGGCCGCATGCACGACATGGCCGCACTCACGCAAGCCGCGCACGCAGCCGGCGCTTTGGTGATCTGGGACCTGGCGCACAGCGCCGGCGCGGTGCCGGTGGACTTGAAGGCCGGCGAGGCCGGCGAGGCCGGCGCAAGCGACGGTGTGGATTGGACAACGTCGAAGGCTGCCGACTTTGCCGTCGGCTGTGGCTACAAATACCTCAACGGCGGCCCCGGCGCGCCGGCTTTCGTGTGGGTGCATCCGCGCCATGTAAACCGTTTCTGGCAGCCGCTGGCGGGCTGGATTGGCCATGCCGCGCCGTTCGACTTCACGCCCGGTTATCGGCCGGCGGCGGGCATCGCGCGCTATCTGTGCGGCACGCCGGCGGTGCTGTCGCTGGCGGCGCTGGAGTGCGGTGTCGACAGCGTGCTGGCGGCCGAGCGGTATGCGCCCGAACAAGCGCCAAACCAAGCGCCAGGGCATGGCGGCATGGCTGCGCTGCGCCGCAAGTCGCTGGCGTTGACGCGGCTGTTTGCCGAGCGCGTGCAGGCCACCTGCCCGGCGCTGACGCTGGCCTCACCGGCCGCTGACGCCGAGCGCGGCAGCCAGGTCTGCTTCTCGCACCCGACGATCGGCTACGCCGTGGTGCAGGCGCTGATCGCCCGCGGCGTCATCGGCGACTTTCGTGCCGGCGACAAGTCGCACGCTGCGGGTGCGGTGGACATCCTGCGCTTCGGCTTCACGCCGCTGTATCTGCGCTTCGTCGATGCCTGGGATGCAGCCGAGCACCTGCGCCAGGTGCTCGACGGTGCTGAATGGCAGCGGCCCGAATTCAACCAGCGCCACGCGGTGACGTGATGAGCGGCTGCCCCTTCGGCTCCGACGCCAAGGTGCACAGCGCCGACCCCGCCACGCTCGGCACCGACACCCCGGCCGCCGTGGCGCAGCACGCAGCGCACCACGACGCCCAGCTCGACTTCAGCGCCGGAATGAGTTACGGCGACTACCTGCACCTGGACGCGGTGCTGGGCGCCCAACACCCGCTGAGCCCGGACCACAACGAGATGCTGTTCATCGTGCAGCACCAGACCAGCGAGCTGTGGATGAAGCTGCTGCTGCACGAGCTGCGCGCGGCCATCGCCCACATCGCGCAGGACAAGCTAGGTTCGGCCTTCAAGGAGCTGGCGCGCGTCAGCAAGATCCTGGAGCAGCTGGTGCACGCCTGGGACGTGCTGGCCACGATGACGCCCGCCGAGTACAGCGCCATCCGGCCTTATTTGGCACAGAGCAGCGGTTTCCAGAGCTGGCAGTACCGCTGCATCGAATTCAGCCTGGGCAACAAAAACTCCGCAATGCTGCAGCCGCACGCGCACCGGCCCGACCTGCTGGCGCAGGTGCAGGCGGCCTATGCAGCACCATCGCTGTACGACGAATCGCTGCGCCTCTTGGCCCGCCGCGGCCTGGCAGTGCCGGCCACCCACACCGAGCGCGACTGGACGCAGCCCTACAGCGAAGACACCGCGGTCGAAGCCGCGTGGCTGCAGGTCTACCGCGCGCCCGACACGCACTGGGACCTGTACCAACTGGGCGAAGAGCTGACCGATCTGGAAGACGCGTTTCGGCTCTGGCGCTTTCGCCATGTGACGACCGTGGAGCGCGTGATCGGCTTCAAGCGCGGCACCGGCGGCACCGGCGGCGTCAGCTACCTGCGCAAGATGTTGGACACCGTGCTGTTCCCTGAAATCTGGCGCCTGCGCACCGAGTTGTAGATACCTAGAATCGATCGCTTCCCTTTGCCCAGGAAGCGCCGCATGGACACCCGCACCTCCCCGATCCGCATGCGCGTCACTCAGCTGCGTGAGTTGATGGCCCAGGCTGGTGTGCACGCGCTGCTGGTGCCCAGCGCCGACCCGCACCTGTCGGAATACCTGCCCGAGCGCTGGCAGGCGCGGCAATGGCTCAGCGGCTTCACCGGCAGCATGGCCACACTGGTGGTGGCAGCCGACCAGGCCGTGCTGTTTGCCGACAGCCGTTACTGGACGCAGGCCGAAGCCGAGCTGGCTGGCACCGGCATTGAGCTGGAGCGGATCAACACCGGCGCGTCGCTGGCGCATGTGGCCTGGTTGGCGCAGCACATGCCGCGCGGCGCCACGCTGGCGGTCGACGGGCAGGTGCTGCGCCTGACCATCGCCGCTGCACTCAACACCGCGCTGCAGGCCGCCGGCGTCACGCTGCGCACCGATATCGATCTGATCGACGCGCTGTGGCCCGAGCGCCTTGGCCTGCCCATGCAGCCGATCTACGAACACCTGCCGCCGCACGCCACCGTGGCGCGCGCCGACAAGCTGGCCGCCGTGCGCCGCGCGATGGCCGAGCACGGTGCCACGCAGCACCTGGTGTCGACCGTCGACGACGTGGCCTGGATCACCAACCTGCGCGGCAGCGACGTGCACTACAACCCGGTGTTCCTGGCCCACCTGCTGATCGACCTCAGCCAGGCCACGCTGTTCGTTGCCGGCGGCAAGATCAACGCCGCGCTGCAGGCCAGGCTGGCTGCCGATGGCGTGCGCATCGCACCCTACGCACAAGCCGCGGCCGCGCTGGCCGCGTTGGGTGCCGGCGACACGCTGCTGATCGACCCCAAGCGCATGACCTTTGGCATGCGGCACCAAATTGCCGCGGCTTGCACGGTGCGCGAGGCCATCAACCCGAGCACGCTGCTGAAGAGCCGCAAGAACGCAGCCGAGGCGCAGCACATCCGTGATGCGATGGCCGAAGACGGCGCCGCGATGTGCGAGTTTTATGCCGAGTTCGAAGCCGCATTGGCGCGGGGCGAGTCGTCGGGCGAGCGCTGGACCGAGCTGACGATCGACGAGCGCCTGAGCGCCGCGCGCGCACGCCGCCCCGGCTTTGTGGGCTTGAGCTTTTCAACCATCGCCGGCTTCAACGCCAACGGCGCGATGCCGCACTACCGCGCCACCGAAGAATCGCACGCCGCAATTTGCGTGGGCCCGGGCGAAGGCGGGTTGCTACTCATCGACAGCGGCGGCCAGTACCTGGGCGGCACCACCGACATCACGCGTGTGTGGCCCATCGGCCAGGTGAGCCATGCGATGAAACGCGACTACACGCTGGTGCTCAAAGGAACCATGGCGCTGTCGCGCGCGCGCTTTCCGCGCGGCACACCCGGCCCGATGCTGGACGCGATGGCCCGCGCGCCGTTGTGGCAGCAGGGCATCGAATTCGGCCACGGCACCGGCCACGGCGTGGGCTACTTTCTTGCCGTACACGAGGGCCCGCAAAGCATCAGCAAGGCGGTGCCCGATGCGCACATGGGCATGGAGCCCGGCATGGTCACCAGCATCGAGCCGGGCGTCTACCGGCCGGGCCAGTGGGGCGTACGCATCGAGAACCTGGTGCTGAATGTGACGGCCTCGACGAGCGAGGCCGGTGGCTTCGGCGAGTTCCTCGAATTCGAGACGCTGACGCTGTGCCCCATCGACACCCGCTGCATCGAGCGCAGCCTGCTGCGCGCCGATGAGATTGATTGGCTTAACAGCTACCACGCCATGGTGCGTGACCGGCTGACGCCCAAAGTGAGCGGTGCCGCGCTGGCCTGGTTGAAGGAGCGGACAGAGCCGATCTGAGGCGCCTCCCGGCGCTTCAGATTCGGGTGCTGCCCTTGCGCGTGAAATCGCGCTCGGGCCGGCACCAGGCGTTCAGCGCCTTCCGGCGCCTCACGTCCGGGTGCCGCCTTCCGGCGCCTCACGTCCGGGTGCTGTGCTTGGCGATCAGCGATCTGGCGCTGTCGAGTAGCGCGCGGCCTTTGAAGCCGCGCTTGTCCATATCGGCAACCCACTCTTCATCGATGGCGCTGGAGGCCTTGATGAACTCCTGCGCTTCGGCCGCGCTGAAGGTGTGGATGGTGTTGCCGCGGTCGCTGGCAGCTTTGCGGCCGATGGGGTCGTTGCCCTGCTGCGTTTTGCCCAGCAGCGCGCTGGTGGCAAGGCCGGAGTTGGCGTCTATGACTTTCTTCAGGTCCGGCGCCAGGCTGTCGTACTTGGCCTTGTTCATCGCCATCACGAAGGTCGTGGTGTACAGCGCCGGTGTGCCAGCGGCGAACTCGCTGTGGAACTTGGTCAGCTCGTGCACTTTGACCGATGGCACGACCTCCCAGGGGATCACGCAGCCTTCGATCGTGCCTTTGCTGAGCGCATCCGGGATCTGCGGCAACGGCATGCCCACCGGAATGGCGCCGAGTGAGGCCAGCATCTTGGTCACCTGCCGCGTCGGGCCGCGCATCTTTACGCCCTTTAAATCCGAGGCCTTGGTGATGGCCTTGGCCGTGGTGTGAAACAGGCCCGGGCCGTGCACCTGCAAGGCCAGCACCTGCGTTTCCTTGAACTCGTCGGGGCACTGCGTCTGGAAGTACTCCCAGTAGGCCTTGGACGTGGCTTCGGCGTTGTTCATCATGAACGGCAGCTCGAAGACCTCAATGCGCGGAAAGCGGCCTGCCGTGTTGCCCGGCAGCGTCCACACGATGTCGACCACGCCGTCGCGTGCCTGGTCATACAGCTGCACCGGCGTGCCGCCGAGCTGCATCGCCGGGTAGCCCTCGAACTTGATGCGGCCGCCGCTGTCCTTCTCGACCTTGTCCATCCACGGCTTGTGCATCGTCAGCCAGACGTTGGAAAGCGGCGCCATGAAGGTGTGGAACTTGAGCGTGATGCTTTGCTGCGCAAAGCCCGCCAGGTGCGGCACGCCCAGCGCGGCCGCCGTGGTGGCAGCAGCGGCGCCTTGGACGAAGGAACGGCGTTTCATCGGTGATGTCTCCGGTGCAGAAAATGGTTGTTGGATATTGAAGTAAACGGCGGCCGTTGCTTGCAGCCGCTGCGGTTTACCCTGATCGGCTTGATCGGCCCGACCAGCCCAAGCGGTCTGATCCGCATCAGCCCGCCCGACAATCCGGCGCCTGCCCTGCCATCCCGCCTCGTGACCCGACCGATGACGCTGACGTTTTTGTTGCTGCTGGCCCTGGCCTTAAGTGGCTGGGCCTGGAGCCCCGACCTGCCGCGTGCCGAACTCGAAGCCCGCTACGCCGCGCCGCCGAGCACCTTCGTCGACGCCGCGGGGCTGCGCCTGCATGTGCGCGACAGCGGCCCGCGCAACGCGCCGGCGCTGCTGCTGCTGCATGGTTTCGGCAGCAGCCTGCACACCTGGGACGACTGGGCCGCGGGGCTGGATGGGCAATGGCGTGTCGTGCGTGTGGACCTGCCCGGCGCGGGCCTGACCGGCGCCGATCCGACGGCCGACTACAGCGACGAGCGCGGCATCCAGGTGCTGGCTGCGCTGCTGGATCAGCTGGGCATCGCGCGCGCCACCGTCATCGGCCACTCGATGGGCGGGCGGCTGGCCTGGCGGCTGGCGGCCGAGCAGCCGGCGCGTGTCGAGCGCCTGGTGCTGATCGCACCCGACGGCTTTGCCAGCCCGGGCTTCGCATACGGCAAGGCGCCCGACGTGGGCCTCACTGTGCGGCTGATGCAGCACGTGCTGCCAAGGCCGCTGGTGCGCGCCAGCCTGCTGCCCGCCTACTCCGACCGCAGCAAGGCGACCGACGCGATGGTCGACCGTTACCACGCCATGCTGCTGGCCCCGGGCGTGCGCGGCGCACTCGTTGCGCGCTTGCAGCAACTGGTGCTGCAGGAACCCACGCCGTGGCTGCAGCGCATCGCCGCGCCGACGCTGCTGCTGTGGGGCGAACAGGACGCAATGATCCCGGCCCTAAACGCCCAGGACTACCTGCGCACAGTGCCGGGCTCTCGCCTGGTGACCCTGCCCGGCGTGGGCCACCTGCCCCACGAGGAGGCGCCGCAGGCATCGCTGCCGGTGCTGCGGACCTTCCTTGCCCCATGAGCGCAGCTAACCCACAAACTGCACCAGCCACAGCGGAATGATCGGGAAGAACAGGAACAGCAGCGTGCGCAGCACGTCGCTGGCCAGGAAGGGCATGACGCCGCGGTAGGTCTCGCCCATCGGCACGTTCTTGGCCATGCCGTTGACGATGTAGACGTTGAGGCCCACCGGCGGCGCAATGAGCCCGAAGCCCACCGTCATCAACACCATGATGCCGAACCAGATCGCCACCGACTCCTTGGGCATGCCGAAGTCCAGCCCCATAACGATGGGGAAGAAGATCGGGATCGTCAGCAGCAGCATCGACAGCTCGTCCATCACCGCGCCCAGCAGCACGTAGAACAGCAGGATCGCCACCACCACGATCAGCGGCGAGAGGCCCCAGCCGCCCACCACGCCGGCCAGCTGATTGGGCACCTGGGTCAGCGCCAGCGCCGAGTTCATCAGGTCCGCACCCAGGAAGATGAAGAAGATCATCGCCGCGCTGGTGGCCGTGCCGTAGAAGCAGTCCTTGAGCTTGCGCAGGGTCATCTCGCGCTTGCCCAGCGCGATCAGGAAGGTCGTCGTGGCGCCCACGGCCGCGCCTTCGGTAGGTGTGAACCAGCCGCTGTAGATGCCGCCGAAGACGAGCACGAAGATGCCGACGATGGGCAACACACCCAGCCACGCCTGCAACGTCAGCTCCTTCGGCTGCTGCTCGACTGCAGGCGCCTGGCCGGGCACCAACCGCACGTAGATGGCCACTGCGACCATGTAGCCGGTCATCGCGATGAGGCCGGGCACGATGGCAGCAGCGAAGAGCTTGCTGATGTTTTGCTCGGTCAGGATGGCGTAGATCACCAGCACGATCGAAGGTGGCAGCTGGATTCCCAGCGTGCCGCCCGCGGCCAGCGTGCCGGTGGCCAGCCGCCCGGAGTAGCCGTGCCGCCGCATCTCGGGCAGGGCCACGCTGGTGATCGTGGCCGCAGTGGCCACTGATGAGCCGCTGATGGCGCCGAAGGCCGCGCAGGCCAGCAGCGAGGCCATCGCCAACCCGCCACGAAAGCGCCCCATCACCGCAGCCGCAAACTCGAACAGCGCCTTGCTGATGCCGCCCTTGGTGGCGAACTGCCCCATCAGGATGAACAGCGGAATCACCGACAGGTCATAACTCGCAAAACGCGCGAAAGCCTGGGTGTTGAGGAAGTTGGCAAACGGCAGCCAGCCGGTCTGCACCACGTAGCCCAACGCGCCGGCCGCGAACATGCTGACCGCGATGGGCACGCGCACGACCATCATCATCAGCATGGAGCCGAAGATCAACGCGGTCAGGGTCAGCGGGGTCACTGGGTTGCCCTTTGCACAGCGTGCTTCGGGATGCGTGCTGGGCAGCGGGAGAGCGCACTCATGCTGCCCCTTCGGTGCCGCCGAAGCCGCCGAAGCCACGGACAGCCTGCGTCAACGCGATCAGCGTCGTGAGCGCCAATGCCGGCACCATGCCGCTGTACACGATCCACTCCGGGAAGCCCATCATCATTGAGCCGGCCTGCGACTTCCACGCGTTGAGCCCGCCGATGCCGGTGCGCCAGGTCATCAAGCCCATGACCAGCGCCACCATCAGCGCGCCGAAGCGATCGAGCCGGTCCTGTGTGGCCGCTGAAGCGCGCGCGGTGAAGAAGTCCACGATTATGTTGCCGCGTTTGCACTGGCACCAGGGCATGAACAGCGCAATGGCCGCGCCGGCCGCCGAGCCCGACAGCTCGAACGCGCCGACGATGCTCCAGCCCGTGGTGTTGCGGCCGACGAGGCTCACGCAGGTCATCAGCGTGATGACCGTCAGCAGCAAGCCGGCGAGCACGGCGAACAGCTTGGCCAGGAATTCGAGCAGGGTCACGGGGATTCTTGTGTTGTGTTTGTCAGGGGCCGAGCTGCGGCTTTGCGCTCGACTGCATCAGCGCATCAATACTGCGTGGCCGGCAGTCGCACACGCAAGCCGTCCAGCCCCGGCACCAATGTGATCTGGCAGGCCAGGCGGCTGGTGGCCTCGCGCGGGGCGGCCGTCATGCCGAGCATGGCCAGCTCGTCGGCAGCCGCCGGCGGCAGTTGCGCCGCCCAGGCTGGGTCGGCAAAGACGTGGCAAGTGGCGCAGTTCAGGCAGCCGCCGCAGTCGGCCGCGATGGCGTCGATGCCGGCCGCCACCGCGGCCTGCATCAGGCTGCGGCCGGTGGCGGCTTGCAACGTGCGCGTGCTGCCGTCGGCAGACTCGAGGTGCAGGGCGATGCGCGTCATGGGCGTTCTCAATAACGGATGAAGTACTCGCGACGCTCCCACTGCAGCGGGTCGGCTGCGGCGGCATGGCGCGCCAACTCTTGCTGCTCGACGGTGCGGAACATGCCGGCCATCACCGGGCCCAGGCCCTGCTTCATCACGCTGTCTGCGGCCAACAGATCCGGCGCCTCGTGCAGCGATGTCGGCAAGGCGTTGGTAGCAGCTTTGCCGATGGCATACGGCGATTCACTGGCCGGGCCGGGGTCGAGCCGGCCGCGCAGGCCGTCCAGGCCGGCGAAGATCTGCGCGGCGATCAGGAGGTACGGGTCGGCCAGCAGCTCGCCGACGCGGTTTTCGATGCGGGTGTCGTCGTCGCCGAGACCGCCCGGCACCCGCAGCATCGCACCGCGGTTGTCGCGCGCCCACACCGCCGCCTGCGGCGCCATCGGGCTGCCCTGGTAACGCGCGTAGGCCGGCACCGTGGGCGCACGCAAGGCCGCCATGCCGCGGGCGTGGCGCATCAAGCCCCCGAGCCAATGGGTGCCGGCGTCAGACAACCAACGGCGCGCATCACCCGCAGCGCGTTCGGCGATTGCGGGCTCCGGATGTGACCGCGGCTGTGACTGCGGCTGCAAAGCGGGCATGACCGTGCGCCCGGGCTGATTGCCGTCCTCCGACACCAACGACTGGTGCAGATGCCAGCCACTGGCCACGGCACCGGCCAGCGGCGGTTTGCACACGAAGCTGGCGTGGTGGCCGGCCCGCCGCAGCGCCTGCCGCGTGGCATTGCGAAACAGCAGCATCTGATCGGCGGCGGTGAGCGCATCGGTGGCCGCGAACACGGCTTCGAACTGGCTGGGACCGAGCTCGATCTCCAGCGATTGCAGCGGCAGGCCCAGGCCCAGCGCGGTGCGCTGCGCGACGGCCAAAGCGGCATCGGCACGGTCGGCAAAAGCTTCGCTGAGCAACTGGTGGCCGGGGTGCAGCAATGCCACGTCGGGTGGCTCACCCGGCCAGGCGGCAGCGGCAGCGTAGGGTTCGCGCGTGATGCGGTGGATGTGGAATTCCACCTCCAACCCGCAACGCAGGCCATAACCGGCAGCCGCCAGTTCGGCCAGCGCACGTTGCAAAACACGCCGCGGGTCGGCGGGCACGGGTGTGCCGTCGGGCCAGAACGGCTCTGCGCGCAGCCAGCCCGTGTCGGGTGCCCATGGCAGCACGACGAAGCTGCTGGGGTCGGGCAGCAGCAGCGTATTGCCGGCGCCGCGGAAGCCGGCGGGCAGCGGCGGTGCAAGAGCGGCACACGGGCCGGCGTCAGCAGCTGCGACGGCACCCGCAGCCGCAGCCGCAGCCGCAGCCGCAGCCGCAGCCGCAGTCGCAGCTGCACCTGCACCTGCGCCCGCACCTGCACCTGCACGTGCACCTGCACCTGCACCTGCACCTGCACCTGCACCCGCACCTGCACCCGCACCCGCACCCGCGCCCGACT
>JAJAZC010000075.1 GCA_026785885.1 Rubrivivax sp. | reverse complement strand
TCTCCGTCTGCGTCTGCGTCTGGGGCTGCGTCTCCGTCTGCGTCTGCGTCTGGGGCTGCGTCTCCGTCTGCGTCTGCGTCTGGGGCTGCGTCTCCGTCTCCGTCTCCGTCTCTGTCTCCGTCTGCGTCTCCGTCTGCGTCTGCGTCTGCGGCTGCGGCTGCGTCTGCGGCTACTTCGGCGTCGCCGTCGGCGCCGGCTGCAGCGGCCGGGCCTTTCCCTTGGACACCGGCCTTGCTCGCCCTGGCCTTGCCTGTGCTGCCGCCAGCCTGGCGCAGCGGCGCGGCGCTGGCCGTGGTGGGACTGCGGGTGTTGTCGCAACCGGCGCGTCTGCGCGCCGATGCACCGGCCGTGTTGTTGGATGCGGCATCGCTGGCCGCGTTGGCCGTCAACGGGCAGCCGCTGGTCGTCTCCACCTCGGTGCTGTTGCGCCTGCTGTTCGAAGGCCTGTCGGCCCGGCTGGTACGGCAGGCCGACGGGCTGATGAACCATCTGCTGCCGACCGAGGCCGCCCGCTACACCGTGCTGCGCGAGCCCGCCGATGCGTCGGGCTCGGGCTCGGGCTCTGAGTCGGCGTCGCCCTCGCCATCGCCCTGGGCCTGGTGGCCGCTGCGTACGCTGCGCGCCGGCGACCGTGTGCGCCTGTTCCCGGGCGATGTGGTGCCTGTGGATGGCTGTGTGGTCGAGGGCTGGGCCACGCTGGCGCCCGCGGTCAGCGGCGGCGACATGCGGTCAGTGCAGCCCGGCGCGCATCTGGCTGCGGGTGAGCGCCTGCATCAAGGCACGCTGGCGCTGCGTGCCGAAGCCGACGTTGCATCGTCACGCCTGGCGCGACTGCGCGCGCAGGTGCAACACGCCATGGCAGCACCCGAGCCGGCGGGTCGCCTGGCACCGGATCTGGGCCGCCTGCTGAGCTTGCCGTTGACCGCCGCCACGCTGGTGTTCGGGCTCACCGGCGATACCGCACGGGCGGCGTCCATGCTGCAGGCCGACCCGCAACAGGGGCTGGATCTGGCGCTGCCGCTGGGCCGCGAAGCAGCGCTTTACGCATTGGCACGCCACGGGCTGATCACGGCCGGTCTGGAGGCCATCGCCCGTCTGGCCACGGCACGCACGCTGGTGCTGCAAGACACGGGCGTGCTGGCCAGCGGCCGCTGGGTCATCGAATCCGTGCGCACCGAGGTCGGCGGCGATGCACAACGCGTGCGTCACTGGCTCGCCGCGCTGGCGGGCATACCGGCGGACGTGCTGGCCGCCACCAGCTTTCCGGACCGCCTGGTGCGGCAATGGGTTCGCCACGGCGCTGTTTTGCGGGTCGACGGCCATGAGGTCCATCTGGCCAGCCCGCACCGCTTGCTGCAGGTCTGGAAGCTGGGCATGGAGGCTGAAGGCCAACCACCGGGCACGGCGGCGCCCGTCAGCCTGCGCCGCCAGTTGGCAGTGGTGGCCAACGGCCGCGTCGTGGCGTGGTTGGTCATGGCCAGCCCGCTGCGACCGGCGGTGACGGAGCGGCTGCAGCAGCTGTCAGCGCTGGGCTTCGAGCGCATGGCCTGCTTTGCTGAAGCCGATGGCAGCCCAGACGACGCGCCCATCCGCGCAGCCGCCGCCGGCCTGTCGGCGCAACTGCATCGGCTCGATTCGGTGGCCGATGACGCCAGCCTGCGTGCCGAGTGGCTTGCCGGTGCGCTGCAGGCCGGCCAGCCGCTGGTGATGGTGCACACCGTGCTGCGCGACCTGGTACCACCCGGCAGCCTGAGCCTGAGCCCGATCGAAGGTGATGCCGGATCGCACGGCATCCTGCTGAGTGACCCGCTGGCCAGCCTGGTGGCATCGCGCGGCATCGCCCAGCGCGTTTATCGCCGCCTGCGTCTGCAGCAGGGCACGGCGGTGGCGGTCAACGCGGGGCTGATGACGGCCGCAGCGCTGCGCTGGCTGCCACCGATCGGAATCACGCTGCTGCACCACGGGCACGCGCTGCTGCTGCTGCTGGACAGCCTGCGCATCGAATCCCTGGCTGCGCCATCTGCGCCCGCTCAACCCGACATTCCAAGGAGAACCACCCGATGAAGATCGAATCGTTGGCCCGACCGGGCCTCATCGCGCTGGGCCTGGCGGGCCTGGCTGCCACGGCGCTGCTCGGCTTTGCTGCCGGCGTGGCCGTCGCGCGCGACCCGCAAGCCGTGGGCCGCACGACACGCCGCGTGGCACGAGCCGCGGCCGTCAGCCTGGAACGCGCCACGCTGCTGGCGGCCGAGGCACGCGAGCGCATCGGCGATTTGTGGGCCGAGGCACGAGACGCCGCGGTGGCCGATGTCGATGAAGCGGACTTCGAGCAGGCTGCCGCCAAGGCCACCGAGGCCGCCCAGACCACGAAGAAACCGCGGCGCAAGGCGGCTGCCGCGTCGACAGATGCGTCTGGCGCAGCGTCAGTAAACAAGCCGGCGCGCAAGCGCAAGGCCAGCACCCGCAAAGCCCGGGCCTCAAAAGCCGAGGCGCCTGCCACCACCGACTGAACCGCCCCCAAGTCGGGCAGCCATCGGTCGTACGCTTATCTGACCACGCCATATCGGCTGCAGGTGCGGCGCTCCGAAGCAGCGCGCTCAAGTACCGTGATGCGGCCGCGTCAGCAAGTTCATTGCGTGCCTTCGCGCCCGCTCGAATCCGTGCGGAAGAACGCATCGAGTTCCTGACCCGGCAACGCATTCGCAAAGCCATCGAACCGGCCCTGTTCGGCAATCAGCCGGGCAGCGTGAGCGAACGCGCCCCAGGCTGTACGCGCCAGCGCGCCGCCGACGCTGACGCGCCGCACGCCCAGCGCAGCGATCTCTTCCATCAAGAGCCCGCTGGCCGATCCCACCAGCAGATTGACCGGCTTCGGCGCGACTGCGGCCACCACCGCGGCGATCTCCTCGCGCGTGCGGATGCCGGGGGCGTAGAGGCAATCGGCACCGGCCTCGGCGTACCGACGCAGCCGCACGATGATCTCGTCGAGATCGGGCCGGCCGACCAGAAAGCCTTCGGCACGGCCGACCAGCAGCGTATCGCCGCCCGCCTTGTCGATGGCTGCCCGCGCAGCGCCGATCCTGCTGACCGCTGTGTCGATATCGAATAGCGGCATCTCGTGGTCACCAGTCGCGTCTTCGATCGACAACCCGGCCACGCCTGTCTGAACGGCCAGGCCGACGTTCGCCGCGACGCCTGCCGCGTCGGGCGCAAAGCCGTTGCCGAAGTCGGCATTCACGGGCACATCGCTGGCCGCTGCCATTTGCCGCAAGTGCGTCAGCACACCGGCCAACGGCATGGCGCCATCCGGACAAGCTTGCGACCAGCTGTGGCCGGAACTGGTTGTGGCCAGCGCCTTGAAGCCCAGGCTTTGCAAAAAGCGCACACCGCCGACGTCCCAGGGGTTGGGAATCACGAAACAGCCCGCCTCGTGCAGACGGCGGAACACCACGCGCTTTTCAGCTGCGGCGGCATGGCGATCAATCATGGCGTGACCTCATCGAGCAAAGACGGGAATGCGGGCGTTGACAGACGGGCGCCAGGTCACACCGCCAGCCAGTGCGGCCAGCCCGTCAGGCGCGCACTGCTGGGCAATGTGCCGCCAGGCCCATTGGGCGGTGGCCAACGCAGCGGGCCCGCCGGGGCAGGCGTGCACTCCGGCGGACGGCGGCAGCGTCGTGCGCCGTAAACGGCCCAGCCGGAATTCATCGGGCGCGTCGTGCGCTGAAAGATCGCGCGCTGCCGATGCCACAACGAGCACGACGGTGTCCCCCGCGTGAACGCGGCGGCCTTCAATCGCGACGTCAGCGGCCATGACCCTCCGTGTGTTTTGAATCGGCAGGTCGTGGCGCAGCACCTCTTCAGCGAAGTGGTCCCAGCGCAGGCTTGCAGCAACGGCCGCGTTGCGCAGGCCCTGATCCGCAGCCAGCCTGAGCAGGCCGGCACCGATGAGGCCCGCAGTGGCCTCGTGCGGTTGCATCGACACGGCCACATGCGCAGCCGCATCGTCCAGACCCTGGACGCCGTGGGCGGCCAACAGCGGCAGCAGGCCTTCCATTGCTTCGACGGCGTCCGCGCGTTGCCCATCCGTTGCCAGCGCTGAGAGCCCGGCCACCCAGGTGTCGATGGATGCCAGCACGGCGCTGGATGTCGGCGGCGCAAAGCCGAACGTTGCCAGGACAGCCATGACCGGCAAAGCGCGGATCAACGCATTCAACGACACGCCGTCCATGCGCTCGCGCCATGGGCTTGCGACGGCATCGATTGCCTGCGCAGCACCCGCGGCGACCATCTCACCGATGAGCCTGCGCATGAGCTGCATCGTGCGTGCCCGCTGCTCTGCGTGGGGCGGGCCGTCGCTCATGCGGGCCAACCTGCCGAAGATGTTGCCTGCGCGCGTTTGCTCGAGGAAAGCCGGGACCGGTTCGCCAGGCGGCCGGGCCTTGGCCGGCTGCATGTCGAACGCGACGGTCACCAACGGCACACTGACCAAAGCCCATAGCTCGCGGTCTGCAAACCAATGCAGTCCCGACTCGGCACGCAGCGCGGCGTTGTAAGGGTAGCGGTCGGGGTGGCTGACCGCAGCAATGGGGTCGATCGGGGCTTCAAGCATCAGGGGGGTCGTATCAGCCTGCCGGGACTGGTGGCGCATCGTGGTGAGCGGCGCGCAGGAACTGCGCCGCCGCCTCACTGACCTTGTCGGTGGGTTTGCCCGCGCCGTGGTGCGCGCGCGTCCCGATGCGGACCGGGTGCGGTTTGGCGCTGATATCGGCCGCCTGAAGCGCGGCGACCTATTTGAAGGTGTGGCCAACATAGCCACATCGCTGTCGCCGCGAATGTCGTTCTCCAACCAGCAAAAGCGGTCGCAGACAGTCTGCCCAAAAAGCCGGCCACGAAGGGGGCAAAGCAGTTCTGCGCTGCACGACGTGGCTGTTCGGCTCGATCCGTCAACGACGCCGGGTTGGCTACACGCCGGCGGTGGCTTATCGGTCGTACTCGAGCTTCGGATACCAGTCACCGCCCCGCCCTTCGGGCGTGCTGTCCAAAATCGTCCACAGCGGCATCAGGTCGGGTGCGCCGCGGGGGTCCTGGCCGGGGTCTGCGGTGCCGCTACCCATCTCACCGCTCCAGAAGTGGCGCATGCTGCCGTCGCGGCGGGTGAAAACATTGAAGACCGGCATGTCGGCATCGTCGGCGCTGACGTAGTCGCGGGTGAAGTCGCCACTGATGTCCGAATACAGCTTGAGGTGGTGCCAGCCGCGTGCCTTCTTGACCGCCAGCAGGCGCTCGATCGGCTAGCGCGCCACCATCACGAGTGCGATGCGCTGCTCGACGTCGAGCCATTCCCCGTCCCAAGCGGCCATCAGCGACGTGCACATCGGGCAAGGCTGCTCGCGCTTCGGCCCGTACATGTAGCTGTAGACAGCGAGCGTTTGCTTGTCGCCGAACAATTCGGAGAAAGCAACCGGACCGTGCTCGCCAACGCAGGCGTAATTCTTCGGCACGGCGCCGCCTGGTGGCAAAGCGCGTCGTTGCTCCGCGACGCGCTCGATGTGGCGCCGAAGCTCAATTTCTTCTGCCAGCAATGCGTCGCGCGCCTCGCGATATTGGCCACTTTCATTCGGAAAGCGCACACCGTTCTTATTGGCCAGATCGATCGCCGCCGTGTGTTGGGTGGTGTTCATGTCCGCTCCCGACTTACGCTTTAGCCGCTGCTACATTGACCATCCACGGCACGCCGAACCTGTCGGTCAACATGCCGAACGAAGAGGTCCAAAACGTTTTCGTCAGCGGCATCTGCACCGTTCCGCTGTGACCGAGTGCCGTAAAAACACGCTCGGCTTCGGCGTCGTCGGCAACCTCGATCGCAAGCGTCATCCCTTTGAACCCTGCTTGCTTCTCGCCCATGCCGTCGTCGGCCATCAGCTCTGTATCGCCGATACGAAAAACGGCATTCATGACCTTCTCGGCGTAACCGGGCGGCGGCTTCATGGTCTCGTCAGGGCTGTCCTTCCAGCGCATCAGGCTCGTGATCTCGGCGCCGATCGACTTCTTGTAGAACTCGAGCGCCTCTTCGCAGCGGCCGCTGAAAGAAACATAGGCTTGGACTTTCATGATCGATTCCTTGTGGATGCTGTCTTGATCGGCCCGTTTCCCCATTGGTTCGGCTGGCTGCCTTGTATTTGTTTGTCGGCTTAAATGGTCGCCTCGTACAGCCCCGTACAGGTGCGCGTGCGGGCCGCCAAACCGGTGCCTATCGCGAGGTCGGCTCCCGGCCCGCTGCACTTGGCTGACGCAGATCGCCGGCCAGGCTGAACAGCAGCGGGATGAAGGCACCGATGCACATTGCAGCCAACACATCCGAAGGCCAATGCACGCCGAGGATCAGGCGCGAGAGTGCGACCAGCGCCGTCCACAGCATGGCAAGCGCCATGGCCGCGGTGGCTGCCCGGGGGTAGATGCGCGCCACACACAGCGCGGCGGCGGTCGAGAAAGCGGCGGTGCTGAGCGTGTGGCCGCTGGGGAAGCTGGAGCCCAGGTACCACTGCGCCTCCCACAGGCTGGGTCGCGCGCGGCCGATCAAGGCCTTCATGCTCCACACCACCAACGTTGCCGCAGCCAAAGAGCCGCTCAACAACCAAGCCTCCGAGCGCCGGCCGGCCTTGAGCAGCAGCAGCGCAGCCACCACGGCAATGGGGATCAGAAAAAGCTCCGAGCCACTGAGCGTGACCACGGCGAAAAAGCCAGTCAGCGCTAGAGGCACCTGCTCGCGGACGAACCACAGCACAGCCTCGTCGACCGGCCCCGATTCCTTGGCAACCACATCCTCGATGACTTTGATGCTGCCCATGGCCAGCGTCAGCAGCCCCACCACCGCCAGGCGGCGCCGCGTCAGGTGCGCAGTCCAGTGCGGCCTTCTGCGCCGTGCATACGCGTTGAGGACAGCGTAAGAACACCCGACGAAAAAGCCCAGCTTGGCAATGTCCAGCGCAAGTTCGAACAACATCTGTCATCGACCCCAGGTTCGACCGACCAGCTTACGCGCCTCGGTGAACCACAACACCCCGCTGGCCATCGCCACGCATAGCAGCCACTGCTCCAGCGCCAAAGGCACCGTGCCGAAAGCCAGGTTGAGCAAGCCGACATGGACGACTGCCACCTGCAGCAAGAATGAAAGCACCACGGCGCACCACAGCCAGCGGTTGTCGAATAGATGCGTAAACGCGCTGGCGGTGTCCGAGCGCGCAACGAAGCAGCCGAACAGGCTGGTGAAGACCAGTACCGTGAATCCTGCAGTGCGCGCGGTGGCGATGTCGTGGCTGCCCGCAATCAGGCCGCCAGGAAGCAACAGGTCCATCGTCAACAGCGTGACCACGGCGATAACCAGCCCGGTCTGCATCACGGTGGCCCACATGCGCGCGTCGATCACACGCTCGCCGACAGGACGCGGCTTGCGCTCCATCAGGTCGTCGGCGGGCGGATCGACCCCCATGGCCAGCGCCGGCTTTGAATCGGTGACGAGGTTGATCCACAGCAGCTGGGTGGCAAGCAGCGGCAGCACCACCGCACCGTCAGCACCTGCTGCGGTGGACTTCAGCCCGATCACGCCGGCCCCGACAACGCCCAGAAACACCGTCAGCACCTCGCCCATGTTGGTGGACAGCAGATAGCGCAGGAACTTGCGGATGTTGTCCAGGATCGCGCGGCCCTCGCGCACGGCCTGGACGATGGTGGCGAAGTTGTCGTCGGCCAGGATCATCTTGGCGGCCTCTTTGGTGACCTCGGTCCCGGTCAAGCCCATCGCGACGCCGATGTCGGCCGCCTTCAGTGCTGGCGCGTCGTTGACGCCGTCGCCGGTCATCGCGACGACGTTGCCGTCGGCCTGCAAGGCATCGACGATGCGCAGCTTGTGCGCCGGCGATACGCGCGCGTAGACCGAGGTCCCGCGCACCGCGGCGGCAAAGGGCGCAGCCTCCAGCGCATCGAGCTCGAGCCCGGTGAGCGCAGCAGCACCGGGCTCGACGATGCCCAGGTCGGCTGCAATGCGCGCCGCGGTGCGCGGGTGGTCCCCTGTGATCATGATCACGCGGATGCCCGCGCGGCGCGCTTGGGCAATGGCCAGTGCTGCTTCCTTGCGCGGCGGGTCGATCATGCCGACCGTGCCGACGAAGATCAGGTCATGCTCCAGCGACTCGGCGGGTGTGGCGGCTGCCGCGTCCTCGCCGGTATCGAGCGGCCGGTAGGCCACCGCCAGCGTACGCAGCGCCGCATCGGTCAGCGTGTCGACATCGGCCAGCAGCCGCGTGCGCAGGGCTTCATCCAGCGCAACGACGTCCAGGCCGACGCGCGCGCGGTTGCAGCGGCCCAGCAGCACGTCAGGGGCGCCCTTGGTAATCACCACGACCTCGTCCGCGTGTTCGTGGTCGCGCTCGATGGTCGACATCAGCTTGCGCTCCGACGTAAACGGAATTTCGCCTATGCGCTCGAAGCGCTGCATGCGCCGCTCGCTGATGCGGCCCTGCTCCAGCTTGCGTTCGGCCACCAGAAAGGCGGCTTCGGTGGGGTCGCCATGAATTTCCCACATGCCGCCGGCTGCCTGGCGCAGGTCGGCGTTGCCGGCCAGGCTGCCGCCGCTCAGCACTACAACGTTTTCCGCGCGCAGCGGCCCGTCGGCCAACTCTGCGCCGTCGTGCTCGACGCGACCTTCGGGCGCGTAGCCGACACCGCTGACGTGCGTCTCGCCCGAGGCCGTCATCACGCGCTCGATCGTCATCTCGGAACGGGTCAAGGTGCCGGTCTTGTCGGAGCAGATCACCGAAGCGCTACCCAGCGTTTCCACCGACGACAGGTTCTTCACGACCGCGTGCCATTTGGCCATGCGCTGCACACCCAGTGCGAGCACCACCGAAAGGATCGCGGGCAAGCCCTCAGGCACCGCGGCCACCGCCAGCGCCACGCCGAGCAGCAGCACATGCACGACATCGCCGACGGTGCGGGTCTCCGAGACCAGCAGGATGGTCGCCACCACCACGACGGCGATGCCAACGACCGCCAGGCCCAGCGTGCGCCCGATGCGCGCGACTTCTTTTTCAAGCGGCGTCGGCTCCGCGGTGGTCGCCTCCAGAAGGGCTGCGACCTGGCCCATCTGTGTGGACATGCCGGTGGCGGTGACCACGGCGCTGCCCGCGCCTTGCACGACCGCCGTGCCCTTGAACACCATGCAGCGCTGGTCGCCGAGCGCGGCCGGCGCAGGCAACGGGGTGACGTCCTTGAGCACGGCCGCGCTTTCCCCCGTCAGCGAAGCTTCCTGCACGCGCAAGCCGGTGGCCTGCACCAGGCGCGCGTCGGCACCGACGGCATCGCCCTCGGCCAGCACCAGCAAATCCCCGCACACCAGCTCGGCACTGGGTACACGCTGCGGCTTGCCGTCGCGAAGCACGGCCGCGGTGGTTGCCGTCATCTTGGCCAGTGCTGCCACGGCGTTCTCTGCCTTGGTTTCCTGCATATGGCCGAGCAGGCCGTTGAAAAGCAGGATCGCCGCGATGACGACGGCATCTATCGGCCAGCCCGTGCGGCCTTCGATGACCCAGGCCACCAGCGCGATGACCACCGCGGCCAGCAGCAGGTAGATCAGCGGGTCCTGAAACTGCGCCAGCATGCGGCGCCAGGCGGGTCGGCGCGGGGTGGCTTGGAGTTGGTTGGGCCCGTTTTGCGCAAGCCGGCGTGATGCTTCCTGCGCCGTGAGGCCGCGCTCGAGATCGGCGCCGAGCGCGCGGGCCACCGCGTCGGCATCGGCAAGTGAAGGATCGCTGCCGGCGCCGAGATCGCCGACAGCGCCAACCTTGGCGTGCTCGGGACCGGCCGTCATGCCGCAACGCAAAGAGCTTGATCGTGCGCTCGGGTGCGCTCAAGTGCGCTCGGCTGTATTCGGGCGCCTGCGTGCGGCATGGCCGTTCAACTACTTTTGCTGGATGAGCAGCAGCGCGTTGCGGCAGCGGGCTGCAACGCGCGTGGCGACCGAGCCGAGCGTCGTCGACAGAAATGCGCCTTGGCCGTGCGAGCCGATAGCCAGGATGTCGAGCTTTTTCTTGCTGGCGTAGGTTGCGATGGCGTCACCGGGGTCGTTGCTGTTGAGCTGCGCTTCGGTGACATCCAAGACAGTGCCTTGCAGCAGCTTGCGCGCCGGCGCCATGGCACGCTCGAAGGCTGCGCTCTGCATCTCCGCCACCCGCTCGGGCTGGAAGCCCGGCACCGGCGTGCCGGCAAAGAAGCCCGGCACCACCAGGTTCAACAAGTCCGGCACCACATGAATCAAGGTTAGCGACGGTGCCGCACCGAACAGCGCACGGTGCTCGACGACAAAGCGCACCGCAGCAACGCCGTACTTGCTGCCGTCCAGCGCAATGCCGATCTTCAAGGAATCCTTCTTCGGCACCGCATCGCTGCGCAGCACCAACAGCGGCGTATTGCACGAGGCCAACACGGCCTGGGTCACCGATCCGAAAAGCAGGTTCTTGAATCCGGTATGGCCATGCGATCCCATGACGATCAGATCGGCAGCGTCTTCAGCTGCGATGCGGCCGACCTCTTCGCCCGGGCTGCCGACCCCGGTTCTTACCTGCGCGCGCAAGCCTGCCCGCTTCAGCGTGGCCAACGCCGGTTTGATGACCTTGTTGGCTTCTGAGGCCTGGTGCTGCTGCACCAGTTCCTTGCCGGCGCCGCGCGCCACGCGCGAAGAAACGGGGTACTGGACGTTGAGCAGTTCGACGTCGGGCTGGCTCTCGATCAAGGTGCTGCGTGATGCGAGAAAAGACAGCGCGGCCTTGCTGAAGGTACTGCCGTCGACGGGCATGAGGATTCGCATGGCGGATTTTCCGGTTGTTGGATCAGTGGGTCGGGCTGTGTTTGACGATCGTGACGGGCAAGGTCGAGGCCTGCAGAACGGCTTGCGAGACCGAGCCAAGCAAAGCGCTGCGCAGCACCCCGTGCCCGCGCGCACCCATGACGATGGCTTCGCAGCCGCAGCGTTGCGCAATAGCCAGCAATGTCGGCGTGGGTTCGCCAGCACCGATCTCGCGCTCGAAGGCCAACCCCGCTGCCGCCAACAAGGCTTCGGCGCTCTTGAGTGCCCGGGCGCCGACAGCACCGGTGACACGTTCGAGCACGTCGGCGTTAGGGGCCAGCATCAACTCGATGGCATAGGTGGGTTCCTGCACGGTTGCCAGCACGAAGCTGGCACGCAGGCCTTCACGCTGCAGATGCAAAGCGTGGCGCACGGCATCGAGCGAGGCCTCCGATCCATCGACAGGCAGCAAGATTTTCATCGGCCCGCTCCAGGGCCATGCAGGCGTTTTCGGTTGCTGATGGCGTGCCAGCCATGCACCGCCAGCTTGCGTGCCTCTTCCAGCAGCAGCACGCTGGCCGCAATGCCGGTGGCCAGCAGCCAGTCGCCCGGGTTCAACGGCATGGTGTCGAAGACAGCTTGGGCCGGAGCCCAGTTGACGACCACGACCTGCAGCACCAGCACGGCCGCCAGCGCCAGCCAGAGCTTGCGGTTGTTGAACAACTGGCGATTGAAGGCGCTGCCGGCATCGAAACGCGCGTTCATCACATTGAAAAATTGGAACAACACGAAGGTGGTGAAGGCCAGTGTCGATGCATAGGCCTGATTGCCGGTCTCCAAGCCGTGGATATAAACCCCGAGCGTGCCCACCGCCATGGTGCTGCCGTACGCCACCAGGCGGCTGATTCGCGGCAGCGTCAGGATGCGGGCATCGCTTGCACGCGGGGGCTCGCTCATGATGCCGGGCCGCGAAGGCTCCAGGCCCAGCATCACCGCGGGCGGGCCGTCCATGATGAGTGCGATCCAGAGAATGTGTATTGCCGTGAAGGGCATCGGCAGCCCCAGTAATTGAGCGCCGAAGACAGTCAGGATCGCGCCGATGCTGGTGGACACCTGGAAGCGCACGAACTTGACGATGTTGTCGTAGATGGTGCGGCCTTCCTTGACGGCACCGACGATGGACGCAAAGTTATCGTCGGTCAGGACCATGGCGGCAGCCTCGCGCGTGACCTCGGTGCCGGTGATGCCCATAGCAATGCCGATGTCGGCGTTCTTCAGGGCCGGGGCGTCGTTGACGCCGTCGCCTGTCATCGCCACCACATGGCCGCGCGCTTTCAAGGCCTGCACGATCTTGACCTTGTGCTCCGGCGCCACGCGCGCGAACACGGCGGTCTCCTCGATGTGGCGCGACAACTCGGCCACGTCGATGCGGTCCATCTCGGCGCCGGTCAGCACAGCACCGTGCAGGTCCAGCTCGCGGGCGACAGCTGCTGCGGTGAGCGCATGGTCACCGGTGATCATCTTGACCTGGATGCCGGCCTGCCGGCACAGCGCAATGGCGTCACGCGCCTCCGTGCGCGGCGGGTCGATGAGGCCGACCAGCCCGACCAGGCTGAGTTGCTGCGCCCACGGCATCAAATCAGCTGCTGGATCGAAGTCGCCCAGCGCGATGTCGCGGTGCGCAATGGCCAGCACGCGCATGGCGTGGCCAGCGAGGCGGGCGTTCTCGGCCTCGAACGCGGCGCGGCCAGGCTCGTCCAGCGGCGCGTCGCCAGCCTCGGCCAGCACGCGGCTGGCTCGCGCCAGCAACACATCGGGCGCGCCTTTCACATGCATGCGCACCGACTGGCCATCGCGGTGAAACGTGGCCATGAATTTGTGCGCCGAGTCGAACGGGATCTCGGCGATGCGTGGGTTGGCGGCGGCCAGCGTGGCCGTGCTGGCCGCGAGACCGCCATTACTGCCCTTGGCAGCCAAGGCCAGCAGCGCGCCTTCGGTCGGGTCGCCGATCAGCTTGCCACCGCGGATGCTGCTGTCGTTGCACAGCGCGGCGGGCTCCAGCAGGGGCCGAAAATCCGGCGACGGCCGGCCGTCCTGCGCGGTGATGGCGCCTTCACCGCCGTAACCTTCACCGCTCACCACGAACTGCCGGCCGCGGTAGAACAACTCGCGCGCGGTCATCTGGTTCAGCGTCAGGGTGCCGGTCTTGTCGGAGCAGATCACTGTGGTCGAGCCGAGCGTTTCTACCGCAGCGAGCTTCTTCACGACCGCGCGGTTCTTGGCCATGCGGTGCATGCCGATGGCCAGGGTCACCGTCACCACGGCCGGCAGGCCTTCCGGAATGGCCGCCACGGCCAGCGCGATCGACGTCATGATGGTTTGCGTCAATGGCTCCCCGCGCAGGAGCCCCAGGCCGAATATCAGCGTCACCACGACGCCGGCCATGCCCGCCAGGCTCTTGCCCAGGGCGTCGATCTGCACCTGCAACGGCGTGCTTTGCTCCGGCGCCGCATCGAGCAGGCCACTGATGCGGCCCATCTCGGTTTGCATGCCAGTGGCGGCCACCAGCGCTTCGATGCGGCCGCGCGTGACCACCGTGTTCATGAACACCATGTTGAAGCGCTCGGCCAGCGCAGGCGCGCCAGACACGCCGGGCTCCAGCGCCGACGCGTGCTTGCCCACCGCCTGCGATTCGCCGGTCAGCGCAGCCTCGGCCACCTCAGCGTTGTGGGCGGCCAGCACGCGGGCGTCGGCGGGCACGCGGTCACCGGCTTCGAGCAGCACGATGTCGCCCGGCACCAGCGCTTCCGCACCCACCTGCGTAACCTCGCCGCCGCGCCGCGCACGCGCATGTCGGGCCAGCATCTGCTTGAGCGCGGCCAGCGTCGCATTGGCGCGGTGCTCCTGATAAAAACCCAGGCCGGCGTTGAGCACGACGACGACCAGTATCACTACCGCGTCCTTGATGTTGCCGATGGCACCGGCCAGCACTGCAGCACCGATCAGCACCAGCACCAGCCGGTTCTTGAACTGGTCGACAAACTTCAGCCAGGCCGGGCGCGGCGGCTTTTCAAGCAGCCGGTTCGGGCCAAAGCGGGCCAGCCGTAGCTTGGCTTCTGCAGCGGTCAGCCCTGACAAAGACGATTGCAGCTGGGCCAAAGCTGCCGTGGTGTCGATGGCCCAGGGATCAGTGGCTGGGGTCATCGCAATGGGGCTTGCGCAACGGCGCTGTGCTCAGGCCGCCCAGCGCCATTGCAGCACCTCGGGCAGGTCGTCGCCATGCTCGGCGATGTAGAGCTTGTGGCGCTGCATGGTCGCGTTGAAGCGCGCGGTTTCCGCCGCAACCTGGCCCGCCAGCCGCGGGATGCGCCGGATCGCATCCAGCGCCAGTTGGTAGCGGTCGACGTTGTTCAGCACCACCATGTCGAAAGGCGTCGTCGTGGTGCCTTCTTCCTTGTAGCCGCGCACGTGAATGTTGCTGTGGTTGCGGCGCCGGTAGGTCAGCTTGTGGATGATGGCCGAGTAGCCGTGGAAGGCAAAGATGACCGGCTTGTCCTCGGTAAACAGCGCGTCGAACTCGTGGTCAGCCAGACCATGCGGGTGCTCTGACGGTGGCTGCAAGACCATGAGGTCCACGACGTTGACGAAGCGGATGCGGATGTCGGGCACATAGCCGCGCAGCAGCGTCACGGCGGCCAGAGCTTCCAGCGTCGGCACATCGCCCGCGCAGGCCAGTACGACATCGGGGTCGACCTGTCCGACACCTGCATCGTGGCTGGCCCATTCCCACACACCGGCACCGGCGGCGCAGTGGCGCACGGCGGCCTCCATGTCCAGCCACTGCGGCGCCGGCTGCTTGCCCGCAATGATCAGGTTGACGTAGTTGCGGCTGCGCAGGCAGTGGTCGCTGACTGAAAGCAAGCAATTGGCGTCGGGCGGCAGGTAGATGCGCACCACGTCGGCTTTTTTGCTGGCCACGTGGTCGATGAAACCCGGGTCCTGGTGCGAAAAACCGTTGTGGTCCTGCCGCCAGACGTGCGATGTGAGCAGGTAGTTCAGCGATGCGATGGGCTTGCGCCACGGGATGCCGTTGCACACCTTCAACCACTTGGCGTGCTGGTTGAACATCGAACCGATGATGTGGATGAAAGCTTCATAACAAGAAAACAGGCCGTGGCGGCCGGTCAGCAAGTAGCCTTCAAGCCAGCCTTCGCACAGGTGCTCGCTCAGCACCTCCATCACGCGGCCGTCGGCGCTGAGATGGTTGTCGGGCTCGTCGTGTTCACCAGCACCCGCACCGTCCAGCCAGGCTTTTTTACTGACCTCGAAGACGGCGTCCAGCCGGTTGGATGCAGTCTCATCCGGGCCGAAGATGCGGAAGTTGGCCGCCTTCAGGTTGAGCCGCATGACGTCTCGCAAGAACTTGCCGAGCACGCGCGTAGCTTCTGCATCCACAGCGCCGGGCTCGCGCACGGCAACTGCGTAGTCGCGAAAAGAAGGCAGAGCCAGCGGCTGCAACAACGCGCCGCCGTTGGCGTGCGGATTGCAGCCCATGCGGCGGTGGCCAGTGGGTGCCAGCACTGCCAGCTCTTCCAGAAAACGCCCGTCTTCGTCGAACAGCTCATGCGGCCGGTAGCTCTTGAGCCAGCTCTCCAGCTGCTGCACATGCCCTGTCGTCTTGAATTCTGCAATCGGCACCTGGTGCGATCGCCAGCTGCCTTCAACGCGCTTGCCGTCGACACGCTTGGGCCCCGTCCAGCCCTTGGGTGTGCGCAGCACGATCATCGGCCAGCGTGGCCGCGGCGGCGGCTGCGCCGGGTCCAGCGCCCGCGCCTGCTGCTGGTACTGACGGATGAGCGCCAGCGCTGAATCCAGCGCAGCCGCCAACGCCTGGTGCACGAGCATCGGGTCGTCGCCCTCGACGAACAGCGGCTCATGGCCATAGCCGCGCATCAGGTCGGTCAACTCCTGGTGGCTGATGCGCGCCAGCACCGTGGGGTTGGCGATCTTGTAGCCGTTCAAGTGCAGGATCGGCAGCACCGCGCCGTCACGTGCCGGGTTCAAGAACTTGTTGGAATGCCAGCTGGCGGCCAGCGCCCCGGTCTCGGCTTCACCGTCGCCGACGATGCAGGCCACGATGAGGTCGGGGTTGTCGAAAGCAGCGCCGTAGGCATGGGCCAGCGAGTAGCCCAATTCGCCGCCTTCGTGGATCGATCCCGGCACCTCGGGCGACACATGGCTGGGAATGCCCTGTGGCCACGAGAACTGCCGAAACAGCCGCTGCAGGCCGTTGCGGTTGCGCTCGATGGCCGGGTAGTGCTCGGTGTACGAACCTTCCAGATAGCTGTGCGCCACGATGCCCGGCCCGCCGTGGCCGGGGCCGACGATGCACATCATGTTGAGATCGTTGTTCTTGATCAGCCGGTTGAAGTGCACGTAGAGCAGGTTCAAGCCGGGCGTGGTGCCCCAGTGCCCGAGCAGGCGCGGCTTGATGTGCTCGAGCTTGAGCGGCATCTCAAGCAGCGCGTTGGCCTGCAGGTAGATCTGCCCAACCGACAGGTAGTTGGCCGCGCGCCAGTAGGCGTGCATCTTGTGCAGCGTGTCGGGTGACAAAGGGTCGGCCATGAGCGCCTTTCCGGGCAAGATGGTGTTGGGGAAGGGTCAGGCTGCCTGCCCTGCGCGACGGCCTGGCAGACCGGCACTCCGCGTGCCGTGCGTGCGCTAAAGAGCTTGCTTTCGCTGCGTGCCCTGGATGCTTTGCGGCGCGCAGGCAGGTGCGACACCGGCCCCGGACACCCGATGCTGCGGCCGGGAATGCCCTTGAAGCTTGATCTGCGTCAAACGGCAAACTGATAGCCTGCTGGCGAAAGTCTTTGGCCGCTTACCCCCTTGCCTTGACGCCCCGGACGCCCTGCCTTGCCCTGCCTGCCCTTTCCGTCCCTTCCGTCCCTCCTGTCACCCCGCCCCGCCTGCTTGCCTTGCCCGGACTGCACCAATTGCCCCCATCGAGCCCAGCCGTCCATATCGCCGTACTCGACGACGAAGTCGACATCACCCAGTTGCTGGCGAACTACCTGCGCGGCCGCGGTTACCGCGTCACGCCGGTGCACAACGGGCCCGCGTTGATGGCGCTGATGCCGATCGATCCGCCGGCCCTCGTCCTGCTCGACCTCGGGCTGCCGGGTGAAGACGGCTTTCTGATTGCCCGCCAGCTGCGTGAGCACTGGCGTTGCGGCCTGGTGATCGTCACCGGGCGCGGCGATGCCGTCGACAAGGTCGTGGGCCTGGAGGTCGGCGCGGATGACTACGTGACCAAACCTTTCGACCTGCGCGAACTGTTGGCGCGCATCAAGGCGGTGCTGCGCCGGCTGTCGCCGGAGAGCACGCAGCAGGACCTGCACTCGGGGATGGGCTCAGGGGCAGGCTCAGGAATGGGCTCGGTCATGCGCCCGGTCATGCGGCCGGTCATGCGGCCGGTCATGCGGCCAATGATGGCCGGCGCCATGCCCGGGCCAGCCGCGCCCGCGCCGGGCCCGCAGACCAACAAGCTGCGCTTCGCCGGCTGGCAGCTCGACACCGCCGCGCGCAGCCTGACCAATCCGCAGGGCCTCGCGGTGGCTTTGACCAGCGGTGAATTTGAGCTGCTGCTGGCATTTGCGCAGCACGCCGGCCGTGTGCTGTCGCGTGACTTTCTGCTGGAACAGACGCGCGGGCGCGAGGCCGGGCCCTTCGACCGCACGATCGACGTCCAGGTGGGCCGGCTGCGCAAGAAGCTGGAGCCCGATCTGCAAGAGGGCCCGGATCGGCAGGAGCCGCAGCTGATCAAGTCCGTGCGCGGTGCCGGCTACATCCTGACGTCGGTGGTCGAGACGGTTTGAGAGCCTCGGAGTCTTCCGTTCATGCCCGCTCATCGCGTCCAAAGGCACCCGCTCGTCGTTGCAAATGCTCGCCATAGCGCAAGCTACGGCTGCGCTTTGCGCCGAGACCGGGCACCTTTGGACGCGCTGCTCGGCCACGCCCGAAAAACTCCCATGCTCTAAATGGACAAGCGCACGATTGCCACGGGCTTGCCGCCCCGGCCCCACCCGTCACTGCCTGCCGGGCTTGACGAGCGCAGCGTATTTCGCACGTTCTTTGCGGCTTATCCGGATGCACTGATCGTTGCCGATGCACACGGCGCCATCGTGCTGGCCAACCCGGCTGCGGCCCAGTTGCTGGGCTACAGCGTCGACGAGTTGGTCGCGTTGAACGTCGACGCGTTGGTGCCCGACGGCATCCGCGCACGGCATGCCGCTCACCGCGCCGCCTATGCCCACAGCCCCAAGCCACGCACCACGGGCACCGGAATGGAAATGGTGGCCAAGCGGCGCGACGGCGCCGAGGTGATGGTCGAAATTTCGCTCAGCCCTTTGCAAAGCCACGGCCTGCCGCTGGTGGTGGCGGCCATACGCGGTATTGGCGACTACCCGCGCGTCAAGCAGGCGCTGCAACGCGCCCGCTACGGCGAACACCTGGCCCAGCTTGGTAGTCTGGCCGTCGACTCGCGCGACCCACAAGTGCTGCTGGACGAAGTGCCCGCGATTGCCGCGCGGGCGCTGCAGGTCGATTTGGCCGCAGTCTTCCTGCTCGAGCCCGACCGGTTGCACTTCCGCGTCGCCAGCGCGGTCGGTGCCTTGATGAGCGAGGCTTTGGGCAACCTGGTCCCCAACGGGCCTGAAACACCGCAAGGCTTTGTTCTGGCGCAAGGGCAGCCGGTGATAGTCGACGATTACCTCGTCGAGCGCCGTTTCGCGGTGCCCGCGGCCTACACCGAGGCCGGTCTGCGCAGCGGCCTGGCAGTGCCGCTGACCGACCTGGGCAAGGTCATCGGCGTGCTGGCCGTGCGCTCGCGCCAGGCCAGGCACTTCGGCGACGACGGGCTGCGTTTTCTGCAGTCGCTAGCGAATCTGCTGGCCACCAGCCTGCAACGCGCGCAGTCCGAAGAGGCGCTCAACCATGCGCAGCGGCTGGAAAGCGTCGGCCAGTTGACGGGCGGCATCGCGCACGATTTCAACAACCTGTTGACCATCATCCAGGGCAACCTGCAGGTGCTCGAAGAGTTGCCCGAGCTGGCCCGCCATGTCTGGGGCCAGCATCTGGTCGACGCTGCAACGCGGGCCACCAAACGCGGTGCCGAGCTGACCAGCAAGCTGCTGGCGTTTTCACGCCGCCAGGTGTTGCAGCCGACGCCGGTGGACGCGGGCCTGCTGCTCAATTCACTGGCCGACATGCTGCGCCGCACGCTGGATCAACGCATCCGCATCGACGTCGAGCTGGCACCGGCCTGCCCGCCGGTGTTGGCCGACGCAGGGCAGCTGGAATCGGCGCTGCTCAACATCGCCATCAATGCGCGCGATGCCATGCCCGACGGCGGCAGCCTGCGTTTCCGGGTCGGGGCGTGTGCCGAATTGCCCAGGCACATCCGCAACGAACCCGATGCACCGGGCGAGCCGGATCAAGGCTTCGTGGCGATCTCGATCACCGACACCGGCGCGGGCATGCCCGAAGAAGTGAAGGAGCGTGCCTTCGAGCCTTTCTTCACCACCAAAGAAGCCGGCCGCGGCACAGGCCTGGGCCTGAGCACGGTGTACGGATTCATCAAACAGTCCAAAGGTGCCGTCGCCATCGACAGCACGCCCGGGCACGGCACCACGATCACGCTGTACATCCCGCAGCCCGGCATTGCCGACGCACCGGCCATCAACGCTGTCGGTGCGAGCCAGGTAGTACCGGCGGGGCTCCAGGTGCTGCTGGTCGAGGACGAACCAGAAGTGCGCGCCGTTGTGCGCATTTTTCTCGACACGCTGGGCTGCGACGTCACCGCTGCAGCCAGCGCAGAGCAGGCGCTGCTCGCACTGCGGCCGGATGCGGGCTTCGATCTGGTCCTCACCGACATTGCGCTGGGCGTCGGCATGCGAGGCACGCAGTTCGCTGCGCTTGTGCACCAACAATTTCCAGACATGGCGGTGCTGCTGATGTCGGGCTTCTCGTCGGAGCTGCTCGATGCCGACCGTGACTCGCCGCCGAGTTGGGAGCTGCTGCGCAAGCCTTTTTCGCGCGATGAGCTGGCATGCGCCATTGCCCGGGTTATCGGTGCACGCCGCAACGCAGTCGGGCCCGGCTGAGTCGGCTCGAGCTGCGCGCAGGCGCTTGGCCAATCACCGGATTGAGCCGGCCCACACCGTATCGCTGCCCGGTTATTGCAACGTGCGCGCGGGCTCCAGACAACGCTCAACGAAGGCCGCAAGGGCCTTGACGTCCGGCACGCTCAAGTCGCGGCGGCCCTTCTCGGTAAACGCAATGACGTTGTCACGGGCCAGCCTGGACAAAGCCCGGCTCACCGTCTCCAGCGTCATGCCCAGGTAGTTGCCGATCTCGGCGCGCGTCATGCGCAGCGTGAACTGGTCTGTGCGCAGCCCTCGCTGGGCGAGCGCTGCTGCCCAGTAGCACAGGAAGTCGGCCACGCGTGCGTCGCTGGGCAAGGTGCAAACCGACATCAGCGAATCACGCTCGGGCGCAATCTCGCGGCTCATGGCCTGGTGCAACACCGTCAGCAGGCCCGGCTGATCGATGCAGGCCGCCATCAAGGCGGCATACGGCACGGCCAGCACCTCGCCAGTGTCCATGGCCAGGGCGTCGTAAGCATAGTGGCCACGGGCAATGCCGTCGAAGCCCAGCCAGTCACCGCGAAACTTGAAGCCGATGACCTGCTCCCGCCCATCGGCTGACTGGTTGACGATCTTCAGGAAGCCCGAATTCAGAATGTAGAGGCAGCCGAAGCGCTCACCGCCCCGGTACACCACGTCGCCCGCGTGCACCACACGCCGCTGCAACGCCAGCGTGTCGCCCAGCATGTCCAGCAGATCCGCGGCGGGCCCGGCATAACCGGCGAGCGCAGCGGGCACTTCGGCGGTCCGTGCCACTTGCGCACGATCGACCTTGGGTGCTGCACGGAACCGCGCAGGCGCAGGAGCACGCGCAGGAGCAGCCAGAACTACGGTGGCGATAACCGGGGTGGTTGTGAAGGCGGGGGCGACAGCGGTGGCGGTGTTCAACATCTCGGTCTCCTGCTTTGTTGGGGCGCCTGGATGCGCGCTAGTGGGCCGGGGCACGCGTCAGTGCTGAAGCGGATGCTGGCCAGTCACCGCCAACGCCCTACCAACGGCGCATGTCGCCCAGTGACGTTGTGTAAATGGTTTGTGTCCCGCCGGTATCTGTGAGCGGCCATCACGAGCGCCGACAGCGCTGAAGCACAGTGCGCAGCGAAGCCGGGCCGTGCGCCCCGGTTGATGCACATCAACGCCCCGATCGAGCGGCTGCCTAGACTTATTCGGCCGTGCCTGCGCAGCTGTGTGCTGCACGGCCAGCCCACATGCACACCACGCTGAGTCACCCCGGCCTTCTTGCCTTCGACCCAATAGCGCCGCGCGATGTGGCTTTCGTTATCGACAACGCCCGCGCCCTTCAAGACCTTGCGCATGCCGGCAGCTCGCAGGCTCTGCTGCGCGGGCGGAAATTTGCGCTGATGTGCGAGGTGGACGAGGACGGCGACAAGGACAGCGACAGCAACATCGGCCACGCCGGCGATAGCGATAGCGAGAGCGATAGCGATAGCAATTGCGATGGGGATAGCGACAGCAACAGCAACAGCAACAGCAACAGCAACAGCAACAGCAACAGCGACAGCAACAGCGACAGCGGCAGCGGCAGCGGCAGCGGCAGTGGCAGCGGCAGCGGCAGCGGCAGCGTCAGCGTCAGCCACGCCGACAGCGACGCTGGAATGCACCGCGCCAGCGACGCGGCCCTGTTTCGCCGCGCGGCCGTGGAGTTGGGCGCGCACGTTGCGCACATCCGGCCGCGCCTGACCGAGCTGAGCACCCCGCTGGAGGTGCTGCGCACCGCGCGCATGCTGGGCCGCTTGTACGTCGCCGTCGAATGCCAGGGCATGGCGGGCCATCTCGTGCAGCAGTTGGGCGTGCATGCCGGCGTGCCGGTCTACAACGCCATCGCATCGCAGCGCCACCCGACGGCCAAGCTCGACGTTCTGCTCGGCGGCGACAGTTCAGCGCTGGACAAGCGCCGCTTCGTGCTGCAGGCGGTGCTGCTGAGCACCGTCGCCTGAGCGCAGCAGCCCTAGCGCTTGCACTCGCGCCTGCACTTGCACTTGCACCAGCCCGGGCCCCGCCCGTAAACCCACGCCACCATGGAATTCAAGGACTACTACAAGACACTCGGCGTTGCGCGCACGGCCAGCGACGACGACATCAAGAAGGCGTTTCGTCGCCTGGCCCGCAAGCACCACCCCGACATCAACCGCTCGCCCGACGCGCAAGCGCGCATGCAGGCGCTGAACGAGGCCAACGAAGTGCTGCGCGACAAGGACAAGCGTGCCGCCTACGACAGCGTGGGCCAAGGCGGACCCGGCGCGGATGGCGGCCAGGCGACTAGCCCGCCGCCCGGGTGGGACAACGGCTTCGAGTTCCGCGGCCGGCCCGGGCCTTTTGCGAACGCCGACCAAGCGGCCGGCCCAGCCGACCACAGCGCCTTCTTCGAAGCGCTGTTCGGCGCAGCACGCCGCGGCGG
>JAJAZC010000074.1 GCA_026785885.1 Rubrivivax sp. | reverse complement strand
GTTGAACAAAGGGTTTCATCGGCGCGCGGTCTGTTGCGCGGCCTGTTGCGCGGTTCATCGCGCGGCCTTCAGCAACTGCGGCTGCACCTCGACGCTGCCGCCGCTGTGGCCGACCCACAGCAGGCCGTCCTGCACAGTAATTTGCAACTGCATCGAGCGCTGCGCTATGGCCGCCAGCGCCTGCGCCTGCGCGACCGGCAACTGCCACACCGTCAGGTTGTTCAGCCGCGTCAGCTTGTTCTGCACACCGGCCCACCACACCGGCGTGCTCTGGCTGTAGGTGTACAGGCTGACCCGCCTTGCGCGCCCGCAGGCCTTGGCCAGCCGGCGTTCGTCCGGGTGGCCGACCTCGACCCAGTGCAGCAGCTGGCCAGTGAGGTCGTGCTGCCAGAGATCGGGCTCGTCACCGTCGGCCAAGCCGCGTGCGAACTGCAGCGCGCCGCCGTGGTCGTCGGCCGGCACCTGCAGCGCAAAAGCCAGCAAGCGCACCATCAGCCGCTCTTCGGTTTCTGACGGGTGCAAAGCCAGTGTCAGCGTGTGATCGGCGTAGACGCTGCGGTCCATGTCCGCAATCTGCAAAGCGGCTTTGTAGATCGTGGCTTTCAGGGCCATTGGGCGGGGCGGAGCAGCGGCGGCGGGGACGGTTGCGACATGGCACATCGGCTGGCGATGGCCAGGCTGAAAAGAAGGCCGCGCACTGTGCCACAGCGGCGCAGCGGCGCAGCGGCCTGCGGGCGGGCGGCAATGCTCAGTTTTCCTGGCCCAGCACACCGAATCAGCGCCATGGCTTTGCTGACTCGCGACTTGCCGTGAAAGTTGCAGTGCCCTCCGTGCCGGTTGCCGGGGGCAGGGGTGGCATCATCGGTTTTTTTGCCTGCTGGCGGTCTTGAGGGCCGCTCGACACCGGGCCGCTGAAGGACAACGATGAAGCTCAAACAAAACGTATTGGCATTAGCCGCACCCTGGGTCTTTTTGCTGGGCTCGCTGGCTTGGGCCGGCGCTGCCGAGGCCCAGACCGCCACACCGGCGCAGCCGGCCAAGCCGGCCGGTACGAATTCCGCGACCAAGCCGGCAACCAAGCCGGCAACCAAGCCCGCAGCCGACGGCGCCAAAATGCTGTCGGGCGGCACCGGCACGGCACGTGGCGGTGCGCTCTTGAGCCGCGATCAGCTGCGTGAATGCTTTAGCCAGGAAGCGTCGATCCGCACCCGGCTGGTCGAACACGAAGGCGGCCGTGCGCCGTTGGATCAGGAAAAGCAAAGCATCACCACCGAGCAGGCCGCACTGCGTGCTGAACGCGCGCCGCTGGACGAGGCGAAGAAGCTGACCGAAGGGTTCTCTGAGCGGCTCAAGACCTTTTCGGCCAAGGTGCAGGACTGGAGCGCACGGGTCGAGGCCCACAACGCGAACAAGGCCGCCAGCGCCTCGGCCCAGGAGCGCAGCCAGATCGCATTGAACAAGGAGCGCGAGGACATCAACAAAGAGCGCACCGAGCTCGAAGCCGAGCGCACGCGCATCGGCGGCAGCACCGAAGAGCTGGTGCGCAGCTACAACGCCAAGGCGCAGGCAGTGGACGCCCGCGTGACGGCTTGGAACGAGCGCAACAACGGCTGGAACGACAACGGCCAGTTGTTAGATGCCGAGCGCAAGAATTGGGTCAGCGGCTGCGCCGACCGTCGCTACCGTGAAGACGACGAAACCGCGATCCGCCAGGGCAAATAGATGATGAGCGCACCCAACCCGCTGCTGGCGCCCTGGACTGCACTACACGGCCTGCCGCCGTTTGCTGAGTTGCAGCCGGCGCACTTTGAGCCCGCGCTGCAGCAGGCGATGGCTGCACACCGCAGCGAACTCGCCGCGCTAGGTGCCGCCGGTGCAGCACCCACATTCGACAACACCGTGGCTGCTTTCGACCGCACGGGCCGCACGCTGGACCGCGTCGCTTCGGTGTTCTACAACCTGAGCTCGTCGGCCACCAGCGACGCGCTGCAGGCGGCGCAGCGCAAGCTGGCCGCGCCGATGGCCGCGCACCACAGCGCCATCCACACCGACCGCGCTTTCTTCGCCCGACTGGACGGCCTGCACGCAAGGCGCGAGCAGCTCGGCCTGACGCTCGAGCAGCAGCGCCTGCTGGAGCGGCTGCACCTGGACTTCGTGCGCTCCGGTGCGCAGCTGGCCGACGCGCCGCGCCGCCGCTACGCCGAGGTAATGGAAGCACTGGCGCAGCTAACCACGCGCTTTGCGCAGAACGTGCTGCACGACGAATCGGGCTGGCAGCTGGCGCTGACGAGCCCGGCTGATCTCGCCGGGCTGCCGGACTTTCTGCGCGCCGCCGCCAGCCAGGCCGCGGTCGAGCGCGGGCTGACGGGCCACGTGATCACGTTATCGCGCTCGCTGGTGGTGCCGTTTCTGACCTTCTCCGAGCGACCCGATCTGCGTGAGAAGGCCTGGCGCGCCTGGACCACGCGCGGTGAACACGCCGGTGAGCATGACAACCGCGAGGTCGCGCGCGACATCCTGCGCCTGCGCCGCGAACAGGCGCAGCTGATGGGCCACAGCTGCTATGCCGACCATGCGCTGGCCGACACCATGGCCGGCACGCGCAGCGCCGTGCAGCAGCTGCTCGGCGAAGTCTGGCCGCGTGCTTTAAAGGCCGTGCAGGCCGAGGAAGACGCGCTGCAGGCCATGCGCAGCCAGCACGGGCTGGCCCCCGGGCGCATTGAGCCCTGGGACTGGCGCTTCTGGGCCGAGAAGGTGCGCCGCGAGCGCTTTAACGTCGACGATGCAGAGGTCAAGCCGTACTTTGCGCTGGACCGCGTGATCAGCGCCGCATTCGATTGCGCCCAGCGCCTCTTCGGCCTGCAGTTCACCCCCAACCCCGACCTGCCGGTGTACCACCCGGACGTGCGCGCCTACGAGGTGCGCAATGCCGAGAGCCAGCTCATCGGCATCTTCCTGCAGGACAACTTTGCCCGGCCCAACAAACGCAGCGGCGCATGGATGAGCAGCCTGCGCATGCAGACGCGCAACGTCGCTGTGGGTGAAGCAGCGCAGCTGCCGGTGATCCTGAACAACAACAACTTCGCCAAGGGCGCGGCCGATGAGCCCACCCTGCTGTCGCTGGACGACGCGCGCACGCTGTTCCATGAGTTCGGCCATGGCCTGCATGGGCTGCTGTCCGACGTGACCTTCGAGCGCTTGTCAGGCACGCAGGTGCTGCGCGATTTCGTCGAGCTGCCCTCGCAAATCTTCGAGCACTGGATCACCGAGCCCGAGGTGCTGCGCCAGCACGCCCGCCACTGGAAGACGGGCGAGCCGATGCCGGCCGAGCTGATGCAGCGGCTGGCCCGTGCGCGGCTGTTCAACCAGGGCTACGAGACGGTGCGCTACACCGCCAGCGCGATGGCCGACATGGCCGTGCATTCGCTGCCCGAGGCCGAGCCACCGGCCGACCTGGGTGCTTTCGAAGCCGATCTGCTGCAGCGCGCCGGGCTGCCGCACGGCGTGGGGCTGAACCACCGGCTGGTGCACTTCCAGCACCTGTTTTCCAGCTCGGGCTACGCCGCCGGCTACTACGTCTACCTGTGGGCCGAGGTGCTGGACGCCGACGGTTATGACGCGTTTGCCGAGGCCGGCAGCCCGTTCGACCCGGGTGTCGCATCCAAGCTGCTGCGCCACGTCTACAGCAGTGGCAACAGCGTCGAGCCGGGTGCCGCCTACGCCGCCTTCCGCGGCCGTGCAGCGCGCGTGGAGCCGCTGTTGCGCAAACGCGGCTTGCTGCAGGCTGAGCCGGCTTGAACGATCAGCTGGCCACGCAAAAGGGCGTGTTGGACGTCTAGGGACCCGCTGATTTATCCGGGCCATCTGCAATAGCGCCGAGCGTGACAGGCTGCGACGATCGCTGGCATGTAGCAGACCAGCTTTGCCAGCGCCGAGTACTTGGCCGAGAAGCGCAAGACGCGGCGCGAACGGTTCCCTGGCGACATGAACACGGTGGTGCTGTAGAGCCGGCTCGAAGCCCTGATCGAG
>JAJAZC010000073.1 GCA_026785885.1 Rubrivivax sp. | reverse complement strand
GGTCTGCTATGACAAGCAGAGCAACGACATCGCCCAGGGAGTCGACCATGCCAGCGACGACCACCTCAACACCGGCGCCGGCGACCAGGGCCTGATGTTCGGCTACGCCTGCGACGAAACGCCGGAGCTGATGCCCGCGCCCATCTACTACGCGCACCGCCTGGTGGAGCGCCAGGCGCAACTGCGCAAGGACGGCCGCCTGCCCTTCCTGCGGCCGGACGCCAAGAGCCAGGTGACGATGCGCTACGTCGAAGGCAAGCCGCACAGCATCGACACCGTGGTGCTGAGCACCCAGCACGCGCCCGAGTACAGCCTGGGCCACAAGATGACGGACGCGTTTTATGAAGCCGTGCGCGAGGAGATCATCAAGCCGGTGCTGCCCAAGGAATTCCTGACCGCCCACACCAAGTACCTGATCAACCCGACCGGCCGCTTCGTCATCGGCGGCCCGCAGGGTGACTGCGGTTTGACGGGCCGCAAGATCATCGTCGACACCTACGGCGGCGCCTGCCCGCACGGCGGTGGTGCCTTCAGCGGCAAGGACCCGAGCAAGGTCGACCGCAGCGCCGCGTACGCTGCGCGTTATGTGGCCAAGAACGTCGTCGCTGCCGGCCTGGCGCGCCAGTGCCAGGTGCAGGTGGCCTACGCCATCGGCGTGGCACGGCCGATGAACATTACGGTCTACACCGAAGGCACCGGCAAGCTGCCCGACGACCAGTTGTCGGCACTGGTGGCCGAAACCTTCGACCTGCGACCCAAGGGCATCATCCAGATGCTGGATCTGCTGCGGCCAATCTACGAGAAGACGGCCGCGTACGGCCACTTCGGGCGTGAGGAGCCGGAGTTCACGTGGGAGCGGACGGACAAGGTGGGTGCGCTTCGTGCGGCAGCGGGCCTGTAATGCCCTGAGCGAAGCGAGCCTGGCGGTTCTTTGACACAGGCTTGCTTTGCGCAGCAAACCTAGGGGCCAAAAGCCAAAAGCTAAAGGCCCGGCCGAAGCCAACGCACCGACAAGGTTTAGGCGCAGCAGGCCGCAGCGGGGCCGTGAAGCCGAGGGCTCCGGTGGTAAGGCATGCTGGCTTACCAACCCGGAGTCCACCATGACTGTCGAATACGCTGCCACGCTTTCCAGCAAAGGCCAGGTTGTCATCCCGGCCGATATCCGCACGAGGTTGGGCCTGGTCCAGGGTTCCGTGCTGCGCTTCATCGTCGATGGCGATAGCGTGCGCCGGCTGCCTGCCGCGGCCGACATGCAGCGGTTGAAAGGCTGGCTGGCCCAGCCCGCCAAACGCGTCACGCTGGCCGACATGCAGCTAGCCATCGACAGCCGCCGCCAGCGCATCGGCAGCGGGGCTTGATTGCCCTGGACACCAGCGTCCTGGTGCGCTACTTCGCGCAGGACGATGCCCGGCAGGCCTTGCTAGCGACCAGGTTGATAGAAGTGCGGCTGAACCCGGCCGACGAAGGCTGGGTCAGCCTGGTCGTGCTGTTGGAGGCGGCCTGGGTCATGCAGAGTTGCTACGACGCCGATGAGGCAACCCTGGTCGACATCCTGGCGACCTGCTGGACACCACCACCATCGAGGTCCAGGAAGCGTCCGCCGTGCGCCGCGCGTTCATGCTGTTTTCGGCTGGCAAAGTCGACCTCCACGACTGCCTAATCGTCGCGCTGGCCGAACAGCGCAACGCCCGCGTCGTCACCTTCAATGCGAAGGCGGCCAAACGGCTCGGCATGGAGCTGTTGCGCTGAACGGCGCAGAGTGACTCGCATGAACATCGCCTACCCCGCGCCGCTGCAGCCTGGCAGTCGCATCGCCGTCACCGCGCCCAGCTCGGGCGTTGCGCCACCTTTTCATGCGCGGCTGGATTTGTGCCTGGCGCACCTGCGCACGCAGGGCTTCGTGGTCGAAGAAGGAGCCTGCCTGCGCAACGAGCAACGCAGCGCCAGCGCCAGCGCCGATATGCGCGCCGCAGAGCTGCAGGCGCTGCTGCTGCGCGACGGCATCGGTGCCGTGATTCCGCCGTGGGGCGGCGAGCTGGCCATCGAACTGCTGGACCGCCTGGACTGGCCCGCGCTGACGACGGCGCGCCCCAAGTGGGCGCTGGGCTACAGCGACACCAGCACCTGGCTGTTGCCGCTGACGCTGCGCCTGGGTTGGGCGACCGCACATGGGCCGTGCCTGATGGACCTGGTGCCTAACCAGCATGATGCGCTGACCCGCAATGCGCTGGCGATTCTTGCAACACCCCCGGGTGGTAGCGTACGCCAGCACGCCTCCACCCACTGGCAGCGGCACTGGACCGACTTCAGCCAGGCGCCCGACAGCGCCTACCAACTGACCGAGCCGACACGCTGGCGCCGGCTCGACGGCCAGGCGCTGGACACGCGCTGCAGCGGCCGACTGATCGGCGGCTGCATCGACACGCTGATGCACCTGGCCGGCAGTGCGCATGCCGATGTCGCCAGCTTCATTGCGCAGCATCGCGCCGAGGGCGTTGTGCTGTACCTGGAAAACGCCGCGCTGAGCCCGACCGCCCTCGTGCGCGCACTGCACACGTTGCGCTGGGCCGGCTGGCTGGACGGCCTGGCCGGTTTGTTGATCGGCCGCTCGGCAGCGCCCGACACCAATGCGCCCGATGCGCTGCGCTACGCCGATGCACTGCAGCACACGCTGGGCGCCCTGCCCTGCCCGGTGCTGATCGATCTGGACATCGGCCACCGGCCGCCGCAGCTGGTGCTGGTCAACGGCGCATGGGCTGATGTGCACTGCAACGCCGACGGCCGCGGCCACATCGAGCAGCGTTTGATCTGACAAGGTGTGAACGAACCCGACATGACCGCTCATCTCGCCAAAACGCGCGCTCTCGGAGTTGCAAATGCTCGCCGCAGCACGAGCTACGGCTGTGCTTTGCGCCTTAATAGCGCGCGTTTTGGCGAGCCGCTCGGCCACGCCGGATTCATTCACACCTTGTGAGCCCTACCGCAGCAGCTGCGCACCCAGCACTGCCAGTGCGGCGTTGACCGGGTTGCGCTGCGTCCAGCCTTCGCGGTAGACCGGGTCCAGATGATCGCGCGCCACCTGCGCGACGAAGTCCAGCCCGCGCCGGCAGGCACTGCGCGCGGCGGGCAAGTCAGCCACCGCGCGGGCGCTGCGGGCCAGCGTGAGCCAGACCTCGGCCGGGGTCATCTCCATCGGCTGCACGG
>JAJAZC010000072.1 GCA_026785885.1 Rubrivivax sp. | reverse complement strand
CTGCAGGCCCACGGCGGCCGTGCGTTCGGCGATGAGGTCGAGCATGTCGCTGGCCAAGTCGTCGTCGGGCAGCACCGGCGGCCGGTTCGCGAACACCGTGTTGGGCTCAACAGTCAGGTGATAGATGCTGAGGTGCGGCGGCGCGATGGCCAGCGCTGTGTCGAGCTCCTGCGCAAGCTGCTGCAGGCTCTGCTGTGGCAGCGCGTACATCAGGTCGATGTTGAAGGTGTCGAAGGACTCGCTGGCTTCCTGCACCGCGGCACGCGCCTGTGCGGCATCGTGCACGCGGCCGATGCGCGAAAGCATCGCGTCGTCAAAGCTTTGCACGCCGATGGACAGCCGCGTGACACCGGCACCGCGGTAAGCCTTGAAGCGTGCACGCTCGAAGGTGCCAGGGTTCGCTTCCAGCGTGATCTCCAGCCCCGGCTCCAGCGGCAGGCGTGCGCGTATGCCGCCGATCAGGCGGTCGATGCTCTCGGGCGCAAACAGGCTGGGCGTGCCGCCGCCGATGAAGACGCTGTGCACACGCCGGCCCCACACCAGCGGCAGCGCCTGCTCCAGGTCGGCCATCAACGCGTCGATGTACCGCGCCTCGGGCGGTGCGCCCTGGGCTTCATGCGAGTTGAAATCGCAGTAAGGGCACTTCTTCAGGCACCAGGGCAGGTGCACATACAGCGACAGCGGTGGCAACGCTTTGAGCTGCAGCGTGCCGGGGCGCAAGTAGTGCTGGGCGGAATGCTGCACCGAGACTGCTGCTGCATTGGCGGCAGCTTCATTGGCCGCGGCCGGCACGATGGGAATCACAGCCGCCACACCTCATGCAACAGGCTGCGCAGCTGTGCCGTGGCGATGGCGCGGTGGCTGATGCTGTTCTTCAGCGCGGCGTCCATCTCGGCCACGGTGCGGCCCTCGTCCGGGATGAACATCAGCGGGTCGTAGCCGAAGCCGGCATCGCCGCGCGGCAACGTCAATATCTCGCCCGGCCAGCGGCCCACGGCCACCAGTGGCTGCGGGTCGCCTGCGTGCTTCACGGCCACCAGCGTGCAGACGAAGTGGGCGCGGCGGACTGCCACGCCTTGCAGCTCTTCGAGCAGGCGCGTGTTGTTGGCAGCGTCCTGCAGGCGGCGGCGTGCTTCGCGCGCACTGCCACCACCAACGTCACCGCCACTGCCAGCACCCGCTTCAGCCCGCAACTCGTTCGCGTAGTGTGCCGAGCTGACACCCGGCGCGCCGCCCAAAGCATCCACACACAAGCCGGAGTCATCGGCGATAGCCGCACCGCCCGTGGCCGCCGCGGCGTGGCGTGCCTTGGCCAGCGCGTTCTCGATGAAGGTGATGTGCGGCTCTTCGGCCTCGGTCACGCCCAGGCGGCCCTGGGCCACCAGATCGACGGCCACGCCGGCCAGCAAGGCCTGCAGCTCCGAGAGCTTCTTGGCATTGTTCGAGGCCAGAACCAGGCGCATCACGCCACCCCGAGGGCCTGCTTCTGCAGCGCGATGAGTTCGCGTATGCCCTTGTCAGCCAGCGCCAGCAGCGCATTCATCTCGGCGCGCGAAAACGGCGCGCCCTCGGCCGTGCCCTGCACTTCGACAAAGCCGCCGCTGCCGGTCATCACCACGTTCATGTCGGTGTCGCAGGCAGAGTCTTCGGTGTATTCGAGGTCCAGCAGCGGCACGCCCTGCACCACACCCACCGAGATGGCGGCGACGAAGTCGCGGATGGGGCTCTGCGTCAGCTTGCCCTGGGCCAGCAGCACGGCGATGGCGTCGTGCGCGGCCACGAATGCCCCGGTGATGGCTGCGGTGCGCGTGCCGCCGTCGGCCTGCAGCACGTCGCAGTCGAGGCTGATGGTGCGTTCACCCAAAGCGCCGAGGTCGAAGACGGTGCGCAGGCTGCGGCCGATCAGGCGCTGGATTTCCTGTGTGCGGCCGCTCTGCTTGCCCTTGGCGGCTTCGCGGTCGCTGCGCGTGTGCGTGGCGCGCGGCAGCATGCCGTATTCGGCCGTCAACCAGCCCTGGCCGCTACCGCGCTTGAAGGGCGGCACCTTTTCTTCGACCGATGCCGTGCACAGCACCTTCGTGTCACCGAAGCAGACCAGCACCGAGCCTTCGGCGTGTTTGGTGTAGCCGCGCTGGAGGCTCACGGGGCGCAGGGCGTCGGCGCTGCGGCCGGCAGATCGTTCGAAATTCATGAAACTCCTTGCAGAAAACAAACAAGCCGCACCAGGGTGGCGCGGCCTGTAGAAGTGGTGGCGCGCTCAGCGCCTCTTGTTGGAACTGCGCTGAATGGCTTCGTTGATCTCGCGAATGCTGCGCTCGATCTCGGCCTCATCCAGTTCATCGACGCCGCCCTCGGTGGCCAGGCTGGCCTGGATGGTGGAGGCAAAAACCTCGTCGCCCAGCGAGAGCGTGCTGACGGCGCCCTTGCTGTCGATGTCTGCCGCCGCCTCCCATTCCACCGCCAGTACGGTGACGTTGTCGCTTTTCTCGCCGGCCTCGCGCAGCGCACGCTCCACCAGCTCAGGCACGGCGTCCGAGATCTGGCGTGTCGTCAGCGCCTCGGTGATCACGCTGTCGGGCAAGGCGCCCCACAGGCCGTCACTGCACAGCATCACGCGGTCGCCGGGGTGCACCACCAGCGGGCCGGCGGTATCGACCACCGGCTTGCCGGGGCTGCCCAGGCAGGTGAAGAGCACGTTGCGGTTGACGCGGTCGCCCATGGGCACCACGTGCGACAGCGTTTCCTGCAACTCGGAATAGGAATGGTCGCGCGTGCGCGCCACGAGTTTGTCGCCACGCACGAGATACAGCCGTGCATCACCG
>JAJAZC010000071.1 GCA_026785885.1 Rubrivivax sp. | reverse complement strand
GGCATGGGCCGAGGGCATGGGCCGAGGGCATGGGCCGAGGGCATGGGCCGAGGGCATGGGCCGAGGGCATGGGCCGAGGTAATGGGCCGAGGTAATGGGCTCAGGTCACGGGCTCAGGTCACCGGCTCAGGCCATGGATTTACGACTCCGCCCGTAAACTCGGCCGATGAGCGACATCAGCACCGCACCCACCGCTGCGCCCGCAGCCTACGACCCCAGCGCCAAACAGAAATCGCAGGCCAAGACCTCGCGCATCCCGATCAAGATCGTGCCGGCCGAGGTGTTGAGAAAGCCGGACTGGATTCGTGTCAAGGCCGGCAACGCCAGCCAGGCCGCGCGCTTCTACGAGATCAAGTCCATCCTGCGTGAGCACAAGCTACACACGGTGTGTGAGGAAGCCAGCTGCCCCAACATCGGCGAGTGTTTCGGCAAAGGCACGGCCACCTTCATGATCATGGGCGACAAGTGCACGCGGCGCTGCCCGTTCTGCGATGTCGGCCACGGCCGGCCGGACCCGCTGGATGCTGAGGAGCCGGCCAACCTGGCCAAGACCATCGCAGCATTGAAGCTCAAGTACGTGGTCATCACCAGCGTCGACCGGGATGACCTGCGCGACGGTGGCGCGGCCCACTTCGTCGACTGCATCCGGCAGACGCGGGCGTTGAGCCCGGCCACGCGCATCGAGATCCTGGTGCCGGACTTTCGCGGCCGCGCGGACCGCGCGCTGGACATCCTGACCGCGGCGCCGCCCGACGTGATGAACCACAACCTGGAGACTGCGGCGCGCCTGTACAAAGAAGCGCGGCCGGGTTCGGACTACGCCTTCAGCCTCAATCTGCTTAAGCGCTTCAAAGCGGCCGTTCCCGGCGTGCCGACCAAGAGCGGCGTGATGGTCGGCCTGGGCGAGACCGACGAAGAGATCCTGCAGATCATGCGCGACATGCGCGCGCACGACATCGACATGCTGACCATCGGCCAGTACCTGGCCCCCAGCGGCCACCACCTGCCGGTGCGGCGTTATGTGCACCCCGACACCTTCAGGATGTTCGAGCGCGAAGCGGCTGCGATGGGCTTCACGCACGCTGCGGTCGGCGCGATGGTGCGCAGCAGTTATCACGCCGATCAGCAGGCCCACGCTGCGGGGGTTCCCGACGCCTTGAGTTGACGGCGGGCGTGCCCGCGCAGTGGCCTGAACTGCAAGCCCGGGCGCCCGCTTTCCAGGCCGGCCGAGGCCGCTGCGCTGCGAAGATCAACCGCTTCCGGTGCTGCCGATTCCGCCCGCACCGTGGCGGCATTGACCTCGAGCGCACCGTCATGCGTCCGAAGATTCTGGCCGTGGCCGCAGCCGCCTGGCTGGTCGCCAGCGGCGCCGCCGAGCAGAGCCCCATCGTCGTCCACCACATCGGCCCTTTGACGGGCATGCTGGCGGCATCCAACAAGGAAGCGCTGGACGGCGCCAAGCTGTACCTGGACGCGCTCAACGCCCGCGGCGGTGTGCAGGGCCGGCCGGTGCAACTGCAGACGCTGGACGACGCGCAGGACCCCGAGAAGACAGTGGAGCACCTGCAAACGCTGATCGCCGGCAACCAGCTGCTGGCACTGATGCTGCCGCGCACGACGCCGTCCACCGACGCCTTGCTGCCCGTCAGCGCGCAGCAAGGCGTGCCCGTCATCGGCCCGCAAGCCGGCGGCTCGGCCATCAACCAGCCGCCGCGGCGCGAGGTTTTGACGCTGCGCGCCAGCTACCAAAAGGAAGCCGAAACAGCGATCCGCCAGCAGCGCTAGATCGGTGTGCGCAACTTTGCTTTGCTGCTGGCCGACGATGCCTTTGGCCGCGACACGCTGGCCGGCATCGAGCGCACGATGAACGAGCTGCAGCGCAAGCCCGTGGCCACCGCACGCATCGACAACCGCAAGCCCGACGTCGCCGAAGCGCTGAAGGTGCTGCTGGCGGCCAAGCCGCAGGTGGTGATGCTCGTCGTCTCCAGCCGCGCCGCGGCCGAGACGGTCAAGGGCTTCCGCGCTGCCGGCGCCAACGCCAACGCCACCTTCATTTCGCTGTCCAACACCAGCAACAACGACTACATCAATGCACTCGGTGAGCAGCGCGGCGGCGCCATCGTGATGCAGGTCATGCCGTCACCGTACTCCGGCTCCACCGGCCTGGCGCGCGACTACGCCGCCGCCGCGGCCAAGACGCAGCAGCCGATCTCCTACGCCGGCCTGTACGGTGACGCCAGCGCGCGGCTCCTGGGCACCGCACTGCAAAAGGCCGGCCGCAAGCCGACGCGCGGCAGCTTGATCCAGGCACTGGAATCGCTAGGCGACCATGATCTGGCGGGGCTGCGGCTGCGCTATGGCCCGGGCGAGCGGCTGGGCTCGACCAATGTTGATTCGACCATCATCACGCAGGACGGGCGCTTCCGGCGCTAAAGCGGCGGCGCTAAAACAAAACGGCCGGCCGGTGCGTCAAGCACCGACCGGCCGTTCTCTTTAGCGGGCTGGCAGATCAGTCGGCCAGCAGCAGCTCACGCCAGTTCAAGCGGCGTAGCGCCGTCGGGGCACTGCCCGCATCTTCCAGCCGCTTGCAGCCGCCGTTGTTGCTGCAGGCAATCAGCGCGCGCCTGCCAGCGATGCTGACTGATTGCGATGAGATGCCTTCGCCTGTCAGTGCAGAGCTGTTGTAGGCCAGGCGCGTCGTGGTGGTGACGTTGGTGGTGACGTTGGTCGTGCGCTCGACCAGTTCACTTTGGCCGGTGCCCACGTCCACCGAGTAAAAGCGGCTGGTACCCGACGGGCTGCACGGGTCCGGCGTCGGCAGCGTCGAGATGAAGCTGACCATGCCATTGAAGGTGCTGGGGTCGCGGATCATGCGCCAGCCGTTGCCGGCCGTGGCACCCAGGTCGACCCACCAGCCCATCGGCTTGGTCGGCGCCAGCACCACGGGCAGCGTGAGGTCCGTGTGCTCGGTCAGGCTACTCATCTGCAGCGGGAAGCTGAAGCCTGCCGGCAGCGTGTTGACCTGGGTCGGCAATGACGTGTTGTGACTTTTGTTGAAGCCGGCGCCGTTGCCGTCGCTGATGGCCGCAAAGACCTGGCTGCGCGCGTCGGTGGTATCGGTGCTGGACAGCAAACGGCCAGTACCGACCGCGATAAAGCGCTTGCTCAAGCGCGGGTGCAGCACCAGCGCCGGGCGCGTCGTGATCGGCAGCGGGTCGCCGGCTGCGTTGGCGACTTGCGCCAGGTGGCGCACGGTGTAGGCCGTACCGGTGGGTGCCGTCAGGTCCAGGCGATAGAGGTTGCCTTTGAGGTCACCGGCATAGGCTGAGTCGGCCGTGCCGTTGCTGTAGTCCAGCACGAAGGCATCCAGATGCGCCATGCCCATCTGGCTGCCGGCCGTGCCGCCCACGGGCGCTTGCACACGCTCGAGCAAAGCACCGTTGCGCGGGTTGACGACAAAGAAGTAGGCGTTGCCGCTGGGCGTGTTGTGGCCAGACGCAAAGATCAACACCCAGCCGTACTTGAGCGTCTTCACGGCCACGGGTTGGCCGAAGGAGAAGCCGAGTTCGGAGAAGTCGCCGCTGGCGTCGGCCTGGTTGATTTCCCACAACACCTTGGCCGCAACCGCGGATTCCGAGGTCATCGCCGACGGGTCGGAAATGTCGATGGCGAAGTAGCCGCGGCCGCCCTTGCCGAAACTGCCGACGAGCACGGTGCTCCAGGCGGTACCGCTGCCGCCGACCGTACGGCCCAGATCGATGTCGAACGACACCACGGGGCCGTCGACCATGTTGCGGTGCGTGAAATTGGGGTCACCGCGGGCTTGCAAACCGTCGTTGATGGGCACGCCACTGGCGCCCCTAAACATCGCGCCGGGCACATAGGCGAAGACCTCTTTACCGGCGTCGCTGCCGGTGATCGCGCCATTGATGGCGTGCAGCACGCCGGCATTGGTGCCGACGTAAAGCATGGTCTGGCGGGTGCTGCGTGCGCTGGCAAAGCTGGCGTATCCCGGGTTGGTGCTGGCAGCAAACGGCTGGGCCGGCGGGCCGACCGGCAGCACGCGGGAGCCGACGATGTCGCCGACCAGGGACGTCCTGGCGCGGTAGACCTTGGCGGCAGCGGGCACGGCCGCAGCCGAGCCTTCTTCGTAGCTCGTATCACCGCGCAGGTAGTTTAGGAAGTCGCTGCCATCGCTGCCGCTGCGATAGACAGTGTCCAGCGTTGCCTGCTGCCCTGACGACAGGTTGGCCCAGCGGAAGGCCACCCCGGTGCGTGAGCTGGTGTTCCACGTGACCATGCGCCGGTCGGTGTTCCACAGCGTGCCGGCAACCTGCAAAGCCAGCTTGGTGCTGAATGACCACTGGGTGGCTTGCACCGGGCTGAGGTTGGCGTCGAAAGTCAGGCTGTTGCCTTCGATCTCGCCCGTCCAGTTGGTGGCGTCGTACTTGCCTGCAAAGCTGGAGCTGCCGATGACGGCGAGTTGGGGCAGGGCGGTGGCAAAAGAGGTGGTGTAGAGCTTGAGGTCCGACGCGGCCTTGCTGAAAGCGCGGCGCAGGCCGGCCACCATCGCCGCGGGGTCGCTGGCCACGAAGTAGTTGTCGGGGCGGTCCTGGCCGCCGACCGTCTCGCCCGACGTGCTCCACCAGGCCTTCGGAATGTCGGTGGCTTGGCTATACATGTCGTAGCCGCTGGGCACCTTGAAGCCGCCGTACTTGGCTGCCAGGTAAAACTGGTTGTTGGCCTTGTACTGCTGAAATTCCAGGATATCCAGCCAGAAGGTTTGCACCGACTGCCTGTCTGGAACATTCGGCATCAACGGCCGGATGTCCTGCGTGTTGGCGTCGTACGCGAGGCCGGCCATCAATGCCGAGTTCTCCGAGCAGCAGCCGTTGTAGTTGTAGGTCGTTCCCAACGAGGTGCCCAGGCCGTGCAGGGCACCGACCTTGTTGGTCGCAAGCACGGCATCCACTGGGTCGGTCGACAGCGAAGTTGGTTTGCCCGGCTCGTTGGCGCCTGTGCTTGAGCCGGGAACGTTCTTGTCGGCGTGCGAATTGACGTCGCCGATGCCGAGGATGAAGTTTTTCTGGCAGCTGTACTGGACCGGGTCGTCCCAGGTCGTGATAACCGGAAAGCCGTCTACCCAGGTCGTGCGGGTGGCTTCGCTGGCACCACCCACCGCGGTCCACTCGGGCACATTACCGAGGTTCTTGTAGTAGCGCAGTGCGGCGTAATACAGCTCGCCCACCGGGTCGAAGGTCTTGAAGGTGGTGTTGCCAGGTAGCTGACCGAATTTGTTGAGGTAGTTGATGACGCCGCTGTTGGTGACGGCATTGGCCAGGCTTAGGTTGAAAACCGAGTTGGTCATCGATGCATCGGCCGCATCGGGATTCAGCAACAGCACGCCGTTGTTGGCATCCCATTCGGCCGCCGGGTTGGCGATCGGCGTCTGCGTCGGCCGCGGCTTCATCATGCCGACGAACTTCTGACGCGCCCGCAGCACACCGCCATCTCGCTGCATGTTGTCGTCGTTGAGGTAGCCAAAGGCGCTGAAGCGGAAGACCTCGGCGTACTGCTGCATCAGGCCGATGGGCTTGTAGTTGCTTGCAGGGTAGGCAACGCAATTGCTTTCCAGGCCACCGGCCGCAGCGCTGGTGTCACAGACTTTCACGCGCACGCTGACTTCGTAGACGGTCGAGTTGTCGTTAGCTAAACCGTCCCAGGCTGTCGGCGTGTTGTCGATGTTGCCGTTGCGCGTGAACCGCATCTTGTTTCCGAGGCCTTGAATCCGCATGCTGAAGCGGCTCCAGCCAAACGGCGTGTTGTCGGCAACCGTCCCGCTGCTGGTGACAACGCGGTTCGGGAAGTTGCCGGTGCCGCCCTGGCCGGTGGCATTGGCCTTTTCGAGGATGGTTTCCGTCGCGGTGTCGATCGACCGGTAGCCGCCAGTCAAAGCCCAGCGGAATGGATCGACGGTTTGCATCGTCGCCCAATTGAGGAAATTGCCGCTCCACTTCCTGGCATCGGCGCTGGCCGTGCAGGCCAGACTTGTTCCGAGGCCGGCAGGGTAAAAGTGGCGCAGCGCTTCGGTTGCGTTGAAGCTGTAGAGGTAGCACTTCTTTGGGTCGAAGTAACCCAGGTAGGTCCTGCTGCCGTCGTAGTTGCTGTCGACGTGCGCCACGCTGACCGCGGTCGGGAACTCCACCGACAGCGCCAGCGCCATGTTGCCCGGCACGTCCTTGCTGCTGAACACCGGTTGGTCAGCCAGTGACGTGGTTGCATGTGCGGTCAGGGCCTGCAGCAGCGCCATCGGGCCCAGCAAAGCCCAGGCGGTGGTCAAAACGAAGCTTCGAATGTTGGTGTTCATAGCGTCATCGTCGATTGAAAGAAGGCCTGGGTGTTGCGCGGGCCGGTGACCCGTACGCTGAGCCGGTAAACCACACGCTGCGTCACTGCGCCAGCCCCGCCGAGCGTGGTGCGCTCGGCACCGGTGCCGCCGCCCGAGCCGCCGCCCGGAGCCAGCGGCTCGCTGGCCATCGTGCAGTGGCTGACATCGGCCGGGCCGGTGTTGGCGCACAGGCGGTCGATGACGTAGCGCAGGAAGACCTCCTGGCCGGCCACGGGTATGTCGGGCGCGGTCCAGGCTGCGGTGAACCCGGCCTGGGTAGCGAGCAGCGCATCCGGTATCCCCTGCGCATTGCTGGGCAGCAGCGTCGGGCTGTAGTTCTGCGCCGTCTGCACGTTTCCGCGCGTGGTGTCAGAAGCGAGCGCGCCGCTGACGAACTGATCGCTGACCAGCGTGACCGCGCGCTCCACCTGGTTGGCCATGTCGCGCTTGAAGCCGAGGTTGCCGGCGTTGAACATCGACGTGTTCATCGAGCGCACCATCGCGGCTGCGCCGATCAGCATGATGGCCAGCGCCAGCAGGCCGAACAGCATGACGATGCCGCGTTGCTGGCGTGGCTGGCGTCGCTGGCGCGGCGCTGGAGATTGGGGGTGTTTCATCTTCATGGTGTTGGCGCCAGCATCACGTTGCGCAGCGGGACGGTGAATTCGGCGAGCCGCCAGCGCAGCAGCCTTTCGTCGCTGGTGAAGCTGCGCACTGGCGGTCGCACGGCAGCCGGCAGGGCGGCAAACATTTGCAGGCTCTGGGGCCCGACCGGGGCGCGTTCCGGCACGCTCGATCGCAGCAGCAGTGAGACGCGCAGCGCGACGATGGTGCGCAGTG
>JAJAZC010000070.1 GCA_026785885.1 Rubrivivax sp. | reverse complement strand
GTCGATCCCGATGATCCTGTACGGCATCATGACGCAGGTGTCCATCACCGACCTGTTCAAGGCCGGTGTGCTGCCCGGGCTGTTCCTGGCCACGCTGCTGGGCACCTATGCGGTGGTGAAAAACCGCCATCTGCGCCAGGCCACGCGCTTCAACTTTCGCGAAATCGGCGACGCCATCGGCAGCGGTGGTTTTGCGCTGCTGGTGCCGGTGATCATCCTGGGCGGCATCTACAGCGGCTACTTCACGGCCACTGAATCGGCGGTGGTGGCGCTGTTCTACGCCGTGCTTATCGACGCCTTCGTCTACCGGCAGCTCACGCTGGCAGGCCTGTTCAAGATCACGCAGGAAACGGTGAAGATGTCGGGCGCGCTGTTCCCGATGCTCATCATGGCCATCAGCATCAACGTCTTCCTGACCGAAAAGCACGTGCCCGAAATGGCCGCCCAATGGCTGGGCACGGTCGTCAGCGACAAGTACAGCTTCCTGATCGCGGTGAACCTGCTGCTGCTGGCGGTGGGCTGCCTGATCGACATCGGCTCGGCCATCCTCTTCCTCAGCCCGGCGCTGATGCCCATGGCCCAGTCGATGGGCATTGACCCGGTGCACTTCGGCGTGATCATGCTGGTGAACCTGGAAATCGGCTATCTCACGCCACCGATGAGGCTGAACCTCATCGTCGCCTCGGTGGCGTTCAAGGCCAGCTTCGCCGACTGCTGCCGCGCCGTGCTGCCCTTCATCGGGCTGCTGCTGGTCGGGCTGCTGGTGGTGGTGCTGTGGCCCGGTCTTTCACTGGCTTTGGTGAGATGACCGTCGACCGGCATCTTTGCCGCGCCGGCGGCTTGCAGTGGCACTACCGCGAAGCGGGTGCCGGCCACGGCGGCCTGCCGCTGGTGCTGCTGCACCCGTCGCCGCGCAGCTCGGCCATGTATGCGCCCTGGATGGCCGTGCTGGGCGCGCACTGCCGCGTGCTGGCCGTGGACACGCCGGGTTACGGCGGCACCGACGCACTGCCCGCGCTGCCTTCGGGCATGGCAGATTACGCCGGCCCGTTGCACGCGCTGCTGCAGACGGTGGCCGGGCCGCGCTGCGTGGTCTACGGCTCGGCCACCGGCGCGCAGCTGGGCATCGCCCTGGCGCTTTCACAGCCGCAGGCCGTCGCCCATCTGGTGCTGGACAACGCCGCGCACTTCGATGACGACGAACGTGATCGCATCCTGGCGCATTACTTCCCTGACCTTGCGCCGCGCGCCGATGGCAGCCACCTCGCCAGGGCCTGGCAGATGTGCGCGCAGATGGCCGAGTTCTTTCCCTGGTTCGACGCCGACGAAGCGCACCGCATCGCTCCCAGTCCAGCCCCGGCCGCAGCCGTGCACGCGGCCGTGGTCGAACTGCTGGCCGCGGGCCCGGGCTACAACAGCGCCTACCGCGCCGCCTTCGCGCACGAGCGCGCCGCCCACGTGCAGGCGCTGCGCGTGCCGACAACGCTGCTGCGCTGGCGCGGATCGATCCTGCTGCGCCACATGGACCGCCTGCTGTCTTTCCCGCTGCCGGCGAATGTCGCAATGCTCGACACCCCCGCGCCGCCGGCCGAACGCCAGGCGGCGATGACGGCCCACCTGCACACGCTGACCCACCCGGCCTGAACCCGATGCAGATTCAACAGATCACGTTGCGGCGCACCCCAGAAGGCCAGCCCACCGAAGCCGACTTCGCGCTGGGCACGGCCGAGCTGCCCGCGGCCGAAGGGGGCCAGGCCCGGGTGCGCGTCATCGCGCTGTCGCTCGACCCCTACCTGCGCAGCGCCATGGCCGGCCGCCATCTCAGCGCAGCCATCCACCCCGGTGATGTTGTGCGCGGCGAAGGCCTGGTCGAGGTGCTGGAATCGCGGCACCCGCGGCTGCAGAACGGCACGCGCTGGGTCGCAGCCTGCGGCTGGCGCAGCCACGCCGTGCTGGATGCTGCCGCCATCGAGGCAGCGCGACCTGTCGTCGCCGAGGTGCAACCCGCCACGCTGGCACTCGGCGTGCTGGGCATGCCGGGGCTCACGGCCTGGGCCGGCTTCACGCAGTTGGCCCACGCCAAGGCTGGCGACACCTTCGTGGTTTCTGCAGCCAGCGGCCCGGTGGGCGCCACCGTCGGCCAGCTGGCACGGCTGGCAGGCTGCCGCGTCATCGGCATCGCCGGCGGCCCTGAAAAATGCGCCTGGAGCACCGGCGTAGCCGGCTTCGACGACTGCATCGACTACCAAACCAAAGACCGGGCCGAAGATCGCGCCGAAGACCTGCGCGCGGCACTGCGGCGCCATGCGCCAGGCGGTGTCGACGTCTACTTCGACAACGTCGGAGGCGACACGCTGCTGGCCGTGTGCGAGCAGCTGGCACCCGGGGCCCGCATCGTGTTGTGCGGGTTGATGGCGCAGTACAACGGCGCCGCACCGGTGCCGCTGAACCCGGGTTTGATCATCCGCGCCCGCGCCACCGTGCGCGGCTTGGTGGTGTACGACCACTGGGCGCATTTCGACGCCATGGTGACCGAGATCGGTGCGCACATCCGCGCCGGCCGGCTGCACTGGCGCGAAGACATCGCCCACGGCCTGGCTGCCGCGCCGGCCGCCTTCGCGCGCCTGATGGCGGGCCGCAACCAGGGCAAAGCGCTCGTCGTTCTCTGATTCCCACACCGTGAAAGCCAAGCCATGCTGAACCGCCTGACCCTCATTGCGACGCTGATGTTGTCCGTCTTGCCTGCCGTGCATGCCGAACCGGTGCCGCCGGGCGAACGCACGCCGGTGGACATTCGACGCACCACCTTCGTCGTGCGCGACATCGACAAGAGCCTGCCGCTGTACCGCGACGCGCTCGGTCTGAAACTGATCTACGACACCCCCATCGGCGGCGGCGTCGACAAGGATGGCAAGGCTATTTCGCCCAGCGTGCGCTTGGTGTTGCTGCGCGCCAACGACACCTTCATCGGCGCTTTAGGCCTGATGCAGCGGCTGAAAACGCCTGCCGGCACCGCCGTCCCGCCGCCGGAATTCAAGAAGGCGGGCGTCGGACAAATGATCATGGTCATCAACGTCAGCGACCTCGAAGAGCGCTGGCCGAAGATCGCTGCCACGCCGCACATCCGCGTCGAGACACCGCCCACGCGCGTGGAGTACCCCAACCCCACCGGCGGGGTGATTCCGGTGCTGTTCAGTGCGGTGTGGGACGCTGACGGCAACTACATCGAACTGAACAAGCTGCTGGGCGCGCCCGCCGGCACGGCAGCGCCGGCGAAGTGAACAGAAAGCTCGGCTGCCGGGCCTTCGTTAACGCAGCAGGCGCTCGTTGTCGGCCCCCAGCGCCGAGCATCCGCGACCGGGCAGCCGCTGGCCGTCGAGCTTGATCGGGTTGGCCAGCATCCGCATGTCAGGCTCCAGCGGGTGCGGCAATGCCTGCACCATGCCGACGCGTTCGACATACGGGTTGCGCAGCGCCTCGGGCAGGCCGAGCACCGGCGCGACGGGAATCTTGCCGGCCAGCGCAGCCATCCAGCCGGCGGTGCTGCGGCGCGCGAATTCACCGTCGAGCAAAACGATCAGATCGGCCTTGTGCGTGCTCCGCCCGGCGGCATCTGCAAAGCGCGGATCGCGCAGCGCCGGGTTGCCGATCTCGTCGACCAGCAGGCTCCAGAACTTGGGCGTCATGCACATCACGAACAGGTGCGCATCGGCGGTGGCAAACAGCTGGCAGGGCACGGTGGACGGGTGCGCCGAACGCGGCTGGCGCGCGGTTTCGTGGCCACCGTTGAGCCACCAGGTGGCGGGGTAGGTCAGCTGGAACAGCGCCACGTCGAAGAGGCTCACATCGACATCGCGCCCGCGGCCGGTTTTCAGCGCACCGATCAGCGCCGCCAGCAGGCCCACCATCAAGGTCACGCCGCTCATGTAGTCGACGATCGACAGCCCCATGCGCGTGGGCGGCCCGTCGGGCTCGCCGGTGAGGTGCATGAAGCCGGTCTCGGCCTGCATCAGGTAGTCATAGCCGGGCCAGCTGGCACGTTCGTTGTCGCGCCCGTAGGCCGACAGGTGGGCGCAGACGATGCGTGGGTTCACGGGCGCCAGCGCGGCGTGCGTCAGGCCGAGCTTGGCCGGCTGGTCGCCACGCAGGTTGTTCAGCACCGCGTCGGCGCCGACCACCAGGCGGTGGAAGCTGGCGCGGCCGGCTTCGCTCTTCAGGTCCAGCACCACGCTGGCCTTGTTGCGGTTGAAGGTCTGGAAGAAGAGGCTGTCGTGTTCGCCCAGCAAATGCGGGCCGGTGGCGCGAGAAACATCACCGCCGCCGGGTGCCTCGATCTTGATGACCTCGGCGCCCAGGTCGGCCAGATGCAGGCTGCCGAAGGGGCCGGCGCCATATTGCTCGACGGCCAGGATGCGTGTGCCCGCCAGCGGCAGATCCATGCTCAGACCTTGTTGCGGGCGATCCACTGCTTGGCGATGATGGTCTGCAAGATCTCGTTGGTGCCTTCGCCGATGCACATCAGCATGGCGTCGCGGTAGTAGCGCTCGATCTCGTATTCGGTGCTGTAGCTGTAGCCGCCGAAGATGCGCATGGCCTCGTTGGCGCAAAACACACCGGCCTCGCTGCCGAAGTACTTGGCCATCGCGGCTTCCAGGTCGCAGCGTTCATCGGCGTCGTACTTGCGCGCAGCCTGCTCGATCAGCAGCTTCGCGGCTTCCACCTTGGTCACCATCTGCGCCAGCTTGAGCTGTATGGCCTGGTGCTCGCAGATGGCCTTGCCGAAGGCGCTGCGCTCCTGGGCATAGCGCGTGGCCAGTTCCAGCGCGCCTTGGGCGATGCCGCAGCCGCGCGCGGCCACGTTGATGCGGCCCAGTTCCAGCCCGCTGGCCACCTGCGCGAAGCCCTTGCCTTCTTCGCCGCCCACCAGCCGGCTGGCAGGCACGCGGTAGTTGTCGAAGCTGAGTTCGCAACTGTCGATGGCCTTGTAGCCCAGCTTCTTCATCTTCGCGCTGACGACGAAGCCCGGACCCTTCTCGGCGATGAACAGGCTCATGCCTTTGTGGCGCGGTTGCGCCTGAGGGTCGGTCTTCACCAGCAGCAGGATGCCGTGGCCGTTGGCGCTGTTGGTGATCCAGGTCTTGGCGCCGTTGACGACATAGTCGTCACCGTCGCGGCGCGCCACCGTGCGGATGGCCTGCAGGTCGCTGCCGGCGTTGGGCTCGGTCAGGCCGATGCCGCCGCGGAACTCGCCACGCGCCATGCGCGGCAGGAACTCGGCCTTCTGCGCTTCAGTGCCGAAGCGCTCGATGGCGCTGGCCATGATGAGGTGCGAATTGAAGATGCCGCTGGGCGCCATCCAGGCCGAGGCCACCTTGATGACGATCCTCGCGTAGATGCTGGAAGACAGCCCCAGCCCGCCCCACGCCTGCCCGATGGTGGCGCCGAACAGCCCCAGCTCCTTCATCTGCTCGACGAGTGCATGCGGGTATTCGTCGGCCTGGTCGAAGTGTCGCGCCTGCGGACGCACTTCCTTCTCGACCCAGGTTTCGATGCTGTCGAGAATCGCGCGCTCGTCCTCGGCGCTCCATTCGGTGCTGCTTGCGTTCATCTCAATAGCCGACCTTGTCTTCGACGCTGTGGCCCTGTTTGGCGATCAGCATCGTGCGGTTGAAAGTGCAGACAACCTTGCCGTGTTGGTTGAAGCCGGTGGTCTTCACGCTGACGATGCCGGCGCCCGGGCGCGAGGCCGACTCGCGCTTGTCCAGCACCTCGCTCTCAGCCGTGAGCGTGTCGCCGGCGAAGAGCGGGTGCGTCATCTTGATGTCGCTCCAGCCCAGGTTGGCGATGGCTTTCTGCGACACATCGGTGACGCTCATGCCGACCATCAGTGCCACCGTGAACGGGCTGCACACGATGCACTTGCCGAACTCCGAGGCCTTGGCGTATTCGGCGTCGAAGTGCATCGGGTGCGTGTTCATCGTCAGCAGCGTGAACCAGGTGTTGTCGGTTTCGGTGATGGTGCGGCCAGGCCGGTGCTCGTAGATGTCGCCGACGGTGAATTCTTCGTAATGGCGGCCGAAGGTCTCGCGAAAGCGGTGTTCACCGACCTGTTTGATGTGTTGAACCATGACGGAGTCCTTGAAGAGTTCAGGTGCCGGCGCGGCGCAGCAGGCGCTGTGCGGCCAGCACCACGGGGCGGTCGACCAGGCGGCCGTCCACCAGCATGGCCGCGGCATCGGCGGTGGTGGCCTGCACCACACGCTGGGCCCAGGCCAGGGCCTCGGGCGCGGGGCTGAAGCCGGCGTGGACAGGCGCCACCTGGGCGGGGTGGATTAAAGCCTTGCCGGTGCAGCCCAGCGCGGCGGCTCGGCGGGTTTCGGCCTGTGTGCCCTCGGCGTCGGCGACATCGAGCCAGGGCACGTCGATGGCGGCCAGGCGCGCCGACGCAGCAGCCATGACGAGCGTGGCGCGGGCCAGCAACAGCGGCTCCCAGGCAAAGGCACAGCCCATGTCGGCGGCCAGGTCGGCGCCCCCGAACATCAACGCCTGCAGTTGCGGGTGGGCGTGGGCGATGCCTGCAGCAGCCTGCAGGCCAAGTGCGCTTTCCACCAGCGCAATCAGCGGCACGCCGGGCAGGTGGGCCGCAACGATGGCGATCTCGGCCGCGCTCTCGGTCTTGGCCAGCATCACAAAGGCAGGAGCGGCACCAGCTTCGGCCACGGCCAGCAGGTCGCGCAGGCCATCGGCGCAGGCCAGCCGGCTGATGCGCAAACCATAGGCATGCCCGGCAGGCTGCGCTCGCAGGAACGCCAGCGCGGCTGCACGGGCTGCCGTGCGCTCTGTCGGCGGGACAGCGTCTTCGAGGTCGATGCACACCGTGTCGGCGCCACTTGCGCCGGCCTTGGCGTAACGCTCGGGCCGGTTGCCGGGCACGAACAGCAGCGAGCGCACATCTCGCAGGTGTACGCGCAGGTGGACGCGCAGGTGAGCTCTCACGTCAACGCTCATGAGGACACTGGCGGCGGAACCGACGCTGCAAAGTGCTCAGCCACCGCGCGGCGTGTCGTCACCCACACGTCGGTGGCCCGACCGGCGTGCTGCAAAAAGGCCCGCAGCGCACCGATGCGCCCCGGCCGGCCGATGATGCGCAGATGCAGGCCCAGCGACATCATTCGCGGCTGGCCGGCCGTTTGCGCTTCGGAATGCAATTCATCGAAAGTGTCGCAGGCGTACTTCAGCCACATGTCGGGCGTGTAGGCGGGGCTGATCCACATCTTCATGTCGTTGCTGTCCAGCGCATACGGCACCACGACCATCGGCCCGCTGCCACCCACCACCTCACCCCAGAAAGGCGTGTCGGCGCTGTAGTCGTCCATGTGGTACGTGAAGCCTTCTTCCTGCAGCAGGCGGCGCGTGGCGTCGGTGTGCAGGTAGCGTGACAACCAGCCCACCGGCCGCGTGCCGGTGCTGGCTTCGATGCTGTCGGCGGCGCGGCGGATGAAGGCGCGCTCGTCGGCCTCGTTCAGGCGGAACTGGTGCACCCAGCGCCAGCCGTGCGAACAGACCTCGTCGCCGCGGCCGCGGAGGGTGGCGGCCAGTTGCGGCGCGCGTTCCAGCGACAAGGCCGCCGCCGTCCAGGTGGCGCGCACGCTGTGCTGGTCGAGCAAGGCCACGATGCGCGCCGCGCCTTCGTTGATGCCGTAGCGGTAGTTCGACTCGTTGCCGTGCATGCGCAGCGGCTTCTTGATCACCACGCCGAGTTCGTCGACCGGCTCGGGGAACGGGTCCCCGTCGGCGATGCTGTATTCGCTGCCTTCTTCGACGTTGATGACCAGCGACAGCGCGAGCTTCTTGCCGTGGGGCCAGGACCAGGTCGGCATCAGTGATATTCCTCGCCGCCCGACACGTTCATCGCCTCGCCAGTGATGTACTGAGCCTGGTCAGAACACAAGAACGCACAGGCGTTGGCCGTGTCGTCCACCAGCCCTGGCCGACCCAGCGGGATGCGCGCCTTCATATCAGCCAAATACTGCTCCACGCTCTTGCCCAGCAGCTTGGCGAAGTACTCGTTCTGCCACGCACCCAGCCCAGTGGTGACGTGGTTGGGGCAGATCGCATTGACGGTGACTTTCATGGCCGCAAGTTCAATGG
>JAJAZC010000069.1 GCA_026785885.1 Rubrivivax sp. | reverse complement strand
GGCGCCGCCCTCCAGCAGGTCTTCCAGGTGGCCAACGGTGTCGTCGCCCAGCAGCGCGTGGATCCCGTAGTCGCAGTAGCTGCGCTCGGCCGCCTTGAGCTTCATCGCCAGCGCTTCGCGCGTGCCAGTGGGCGGGTTGGTGTTGGGCATGTCGAACACCGTCGTCACGCCGCCGCAGGCCGCCGCGGCGCTGCCCGTCTGCCAGGTTTCCTTGTGCGGGTAGCCGGGGTCGCGGAAGTGCACGTGGCTGTCGATCGCGCCGGGCAGCAGGTACAGGCCGTCGGCGCGCATCTCGCGCGCGGCCGGCGGCATCACGTCGTCATGACCGACGGCCACGATGTGCTCGCCAACAATGGCCACGCTGGCTTCGACGATGCGGTCGGGCGAGACGATCTTGCCGCCGCGGATGATCAGGTCGACACTTTTCATCGGAATCTCCAAATGCTGGTGACGTCAAGCGATCCGGCAACCGCCGCGAAACCGGCTTCAACGGGCCGCTGGGGGTGTTCCCCAATGGGGGGAGGAGCTGGGGGGGGCCTAAACACTTGCCCATCCGCCGTCGACCGGGAGGTCGACGCCGGTGATCTGGCGGCTGACCTCGCTGGCCAGAAACAGGCAGGCGTTGGCCACATCGGCGTCGGTGGACACGCGCTTGAGCGCGTAGTCGGCGGCATGGCGCGTCATCGCTTCTTCTAGCGTGATGCCGAGCTTTTTCGCCATGTCGGCGCACACCTTGTCGCGAAAACGCGGCCCGTCCACCATGCCTGGCGCGACGCAGTTGACGTTGATGTTGAACGGCCCCGCTTCGAGAGCAAAGCTCTTGGTGATGCCGCGCAGGCCCCACTTGCTGGCCGAATACGCCATGCGCCCGGCCCGCCCGCGCATGCCGAAGGTGCCGCCCACGTTGACCACCTTGCCGGCGCGCTGCGCGATCATGGTGGGCAGCACCGCATGCAGGGTGTTGAAGCAGCCCGTCATGTTGAGCTGCACGATGTCGTTGAACTCTTCGGCGCTGGTCTCCCAGCCGGTCTTGCCGATGGGCCCCGAGTCGCCCGCCACGTTGACCAGGATGTCGATGCGGCCGAAAGCCTCCAACGCGTGGCGGGCCAGCGCCTCGGTCTGCTCGGCCTTCGTCAGGTCGCACGGCACCACGATGGCCGGCACGCCCATGGCGCGTGCCTCGGCAGCCACGGGTTCGATCGCGGCGGTGTCGCGTCCGGCGAGCACCAGCTTCGTGCCGTGCTCGGCAAAGGCGAGCGTTACCGCGCGGCCCATGCCCTTGGCCGGGCCGGTGATGACTGCCACCTTGTCCTTCAGGTGCAAGTCCATAGCCATGCCTTCAGAGCTTGCTGGCGCGGTCGGCGCGCGGAGGCAGGAAGCTGCGGTCGAAGACCTCGTCGTTGGCCGGCGTGCGCGGCAGGCCGTTGGCGTCGACCACCATCGCGATGGCGCGCTTCAGGCGCGCGGCATCCACGTCGCCGAAGCCGATCCTGGCGATCTCGGGGTGGTTCATTTCTTCCTTCACGGTGGCCAGGAGGCGCTCCTTCTCCACGTCGCGCTTGAGCAGTGGCTCGCGCTTCATCACCACGTCCATTGCGGCTTCGGGGTTGGCCAGGCTGTCGTTAAGCGCGCGGTTGACGGCCTTTACAAAACCGGCCACGGCCTTCGGGTTGTCCTTCACAAAGGCGCGGCTGAAGACGATGGCGTTGGAGTACAGGTCCATGCCGTAGTCGGCATAGTTGATGAAGCGCAGGTCCTTCTCGGGGTCGATGCCCACCAGCTTGGCGCTGAAGTAAACGGTGTTCGTGAAGCCGAATATGGCGTCGACCTGGCCACGCAGCAGCATCTGCTCGCGCAGGTTGGGCGCCATGTTGGTGATGTTCACCTTGGCAGCGTCGATCTTGGCCACCTTGGCGAAGGCCGGGAAGAGCTTTAGCGCGCCGTCGTTGGCCGGGCCGCCGATGGTCTTGCCCTCCAGGTCCTTGGGCGTCTTGATCGGGCTGTCTTTCTTCACCACGATCGTGAAGGGCGGCGTGTTGTAGATCATGTACACGGCCACCGGCGCATCGGCCGGGCGCGTGGCGGCCAGGTTGATTAGCGCGTTGATGTCGCCGAAGCCGGCCTGGTAAGCGCCCGCAGCTACCTTGGTGATGGAGGCCGACGAGCCTTCGCCTTGGTCGATCTCCACGTCCAGGCCCTCGGCCTTGAAGTAGCCCTTGTCCTGCGCCATGAAGAACCAGGCCTGCGGGCCCTGGTACTTCCAGTTCAGCACCATCTTGATCTTGGTCTGCGCGTGGGCGGCCAGGGGCACGGCGGCCAGCATGGCCAGCACGGCGGCACCCAGCAGCGGGGCCAGGCGGGAACGGAGTCGGGTCATGGGGTGATCTCCTAACGGGGGGTGGACGGTGAACGGCGGCGCTTTGCGGCAAGCGCCGCCAGGGCCAAGACCAGATCGGCGCTGCGCGCCGTGAAACCGTGCAGGCGCTGCACGATGAAGTGGATGGCGCGTGTGACGTAAGCCGGCGACGGCGTGCTGCACGCGTCTTCCAGCAGCACGCAGTCGTAGCCCAGGAAGCCGGCGTCCTGCAGCGTGCTGAAGACGCAGCGGTCGGTGTTGACGCCGGCAAACAGCAACGTGGTGGCGCCGCGCAGGCGCAGGATGGTGTCGAGCTCGTTGTCCCAAAAGCCGCTGAGGCGGTGCTTGAAGACGGTGATGTCGCCGGGCTCGATCGCCAGTTCGTCCACCACCTGCGCGCCCCACTCGCCGGGCACCAGCGAGCGGCCGCGGTCCTCGGGCGAGGTCTCGGCGTAGCCCACGGCATTCGCGCCGCCCTTGCCGGCGCTCTTGCCTTTGAACTGCACCACCGGCGGCAGGTTCAGACGATCGGGCCGCACACCCCAGTTGAGCCACAGCACGGTGCCGCCGGCGGCACGCCAGGCCGGCAGCAGCGCGGCGATGGTTGCAATGGGCTTGCGCATCGGCTTGACGCCGATGCCCTTCTGCCCGAACCAACCCCCGGGGTGGCAGAAATCGTTCTGCATGTCCACCACCACCAACACGCTGCGTACGATATCCAGCGTGATGCGCTGGGGTTGTCCATCCAGCTGCACCGCTTTGGGTGCCAGCGCGGTGCGCACTAGGCTGAGGCCGGCGCCCTCGGGATCCGGCTGCCAGGCGTTGTGCGGCACGGGGCCGAAGGACGCCCGCGGCGCGGGCGCTGCGGTGCGGGGGATGCGGCGGGGGCTCTTCACGGTGCAGGTCACATGCACCTGCCGTGCCAGAGACCGCTTCCAATCCCTGCTGAATTGCGACACCTGCGTTGCCGTTGCGGCAACACACCGGGCACCGTTCCTGCAAGCGGCCTGGGCATGAACCACCTGCGATTCCTGACCTATTTCGACGAAGTGGCGCGCGCTGGCTCGATCCGCCAGGCAGCCGAGGCGCTGCACGTGGCGCCCTCGGCCGTGAACCGCCGCATCCAGGACCTAGAAGAAGAGCTCGGCGTGCCGCTCTTCGAGCGGCTGCCGCGCGGCGTGCGGCTGACCGCTGCCGGGGAACTCTTCGTGCAGTACGTGCGCGGCCGCGCCAGCGCGCTGGACGAGGTGCGGTCCGAGATCGAGGAACTGCAAGGCCTGCGCCGCGGCAGCGTTCATGTGGTGGCCAGCCAGGCGCTGGCGCCGCAGTTCATGCCGCAACTGGTGGCCGACTTCCGGCGCGCGCACCCGCTGGTGGAGTTCCAGGTGCGCATCGGCGACCACGTGCAGGCGTTGCGTGCGCTGCGCACCTTCGAGACCGACCTGGTGCTGGTCTTCAACCTGTCGCCCGCGCCAGACCTGGACGTGGTGGCGCAGTTCGAGCAGCGGCTGGTGGCCACCATGCACCGCAGCCACCCGCTGGCGCAGCGCCCGGGCGGCGTGCGGCTGCGCGAGTGCATGGACTACCCGCTGGTGCTGCCCAACCGCGAGGCCGGCGGCCGCCAGCTGCTGGAGCGCTACCTGTTGCGCAGCAGCGTGAAACTGCGCGCGGTGGTCGAGAGCAACAGCTTCGAGTTCCTGCGCGGCTGCCTGCGCCACGGGCACGCGATCTCGTTCCAGATTGCCATCGGCGCGGTCAGCGAGGGCGGCGAGATCGTCGCGCGCGAAATTACCGACCGCCACTTTCCCGGCGGCCACTTGGTGCTGGCGCACCTGCGCGGCCGCCAGCTGCCGGTGATCGCGCACGCCTTCATGGCCGATGCAACGAAGGCGCTGGCCCGGGCGGAGCCGGGTGGGGGTTGAAGCGTCCCACGGCGCTCTATGCTCGTGGCCGCGCCACAAGAACCTCCGGAGACCGCCGATGAACCGCCTGCTCTGCAAGGCCTTGCTGGCCGCCGCCTGCGGCCTGGCCGCCACGGCGGCAGCAGCGCAGGCCCTGGTGCCGCAGTTCGATCTGCAAGGCCACCGCGGCGCGCGCGGCCTGGCGCCGGAAAACACGCTACCCGCCTTTCAGAAGGGCCTCGATCTGGGCGTCACCACGCTCGAGTGCGACATGGCCATCACCAAGGACGGTGTCGTGGTCGTGCACCACGACCAGTGGCTCAACCCCGACATCACGCGCGGCCCGGACGGCACTTGGCTAGACAAGCGCGGCCCGGCAATATCAGACCTGACGTTTGCCGAGCTGCAGCGTTACGACGTGGGCCGCATCAAGCCCGGCACGGAGTACGCCAGGACATTCCCGGATCAGCAGGCCATCGACGGCACGCGCATCCCGCGGCTGGCGGACCTGTTCGAGCTGGTGCGCCAGTCCGGCAACACGCGCGTCGACTTCAATTGCGAAACCAAGATATCGCCGCTGGAGCCGGGCGCGTCTCTGCCGCCCGAGGCTTTTGCGCGGCGCGTGATTCAGCAAATCCGCAGCGCCGGCATGGCCCGGCGCACGGTGATCCAGTCCTTCGACTGGCGCACGCTGCAGATGGTGCGACAAGAGGCGCCGGAGATCCGAACGTTGTACCTGACGAGCCCGCGCACGCTGGCCCGGGCGGCCGACGGCAGCGCGTCGCCTTGGCTGGCCGGCTTCGAGCCCGAGCGTCACGGCGGCAGCGTGCCCAAAGCCGTGCATGCCGCTGGCGGCCGGCTGTGGGCGCCGAACCAGGCCTATCTGACGCCCGAACTGCGTGCCGAGGCGCGTACGCTCGGGCTAAAGGTCATCCCGTGGACCGTCAACGAGCCGGCCATGATCAACAAGCTGTTGGACATGCAAGTGGACGGCCTGATCTCCGACCGGCCGGATGTCGTGCAGGCCGAGCTGCGCAGGCGCAAACCTTGATGCACAACTGAGCAGCCGCGGCGCCAAGACCCTGGCGGCGCTCCGGCACGATCGGTGGCGGGACCATTCAGCGCAGGGCATCCACCAAGCCACCAAGCCTTGGCGTCACAGCGTCACAGCGCCGCATCGCCGCATCGCCGCATCGCCGCACTCCGCACTCCGCACTCCGCACCACATCGCAACCTCGCAACCTCGCAACCTCGCAACCTCGCTCCAGCCGCCCATGTTGAGCCTGCACATCCTCCTGCTGTCTGCTGCCACCGCGTTGTTGGCCCTGCCAGCGCAGGCCGAGCCGCTGGCCTGTGCCGGCGGCACGGTGTCCGAGGGCGATTCGCGTTTGTCGCTGATCTACAAGTGCGGCCCGCCGGTGCTCACCGACGCAGATTGCAGCCCGATGTACCAGGTCGGCACGTTGCAGCGCGTGCCCGACTGGCTGGCGGTGCCGGTCGTCCCCTATTCGGTCATCGAGCGGCTGCTCTACGAACGCGGCCAGGGCAACCTGCTGGCGGTCGTGCACATGCGCTCCGGCGTCATCCGGTCCATCAGCTACAGCCGGCAGCCGCGCTGAAGCGGCCTGGCTCAGACATCCAACTTTTCGCGTCGTCATCCCGGTCTTCGCAACACGATTCCGGGTTGGGCGAGCCGCGGTCGCGATCGGGTGGGCAGCCGCGTTCTTGCACAGCGCGGCCACCGCGCAGGGTTCCGGCCAGCACGGCAGGTAATCACGCCGACGTGCGGGTTAGCATGGCTGGCACACCCTGTGCACACCGCGTGCTTGCCCTGCAAACAAAGCGCCGCCATGGATCTGACGCCCCGCGAAAAAGACAAGCTGCTGATCTTCACCGCCGCGCTGCTCGCCGAGCGGCGCAAGGCGCGCGGCCTGAAGCTCAACATCCCGGAATCGATCGCCCTCATCAGCGCTGCCATCATGGAAGGCGCACGCGACGGCAAAACCGTGGCGCAGCTGATGAGCGAAGGCAAGCAGGTGCTGGCCCGCAGCGATGTGATGGACGGCGTGGCCGAAGTCGTCAGCGAAATACAGGTCGAAGCGACTTTCCCAGATGGCACCAAACTGGTGACCGTGCACCAACCGATTGCCTGAGCCCGCGGGCCGGTCCGACAACATGACGCCTGGCGAATACCTGATCGACGAAGGCGAGCACGAGCTCAACCCAGGCCGCGTCAAGACGACCATCGTCGTTGCCAACAGCGGTGACCGGCCGATCCAGGTCGGCTCGCACTACCACTTTGCCGAAACCAACGCGGCACTGGTCTTCGACCGCCAGGCCGCGCGTGGCATGCGGCTGAACATTGCCAGTGGCACGGCGGTGCGCTTCGAGCCCGGACAGGAGCGCACCGTGACCTTGGTGGCCTACGCCGGCAAGCGCCATGTCTGGGGTTTCCGCGGCCTCGTCAACGGGGCGCTTTGACATGAAACCTACGCTCACTTCGTTGGCCGCCCAAGCAGGTGCACAGCACCCGGGGTGCGGCTTGGCGGTGCTGTGATGAGCCGCACCATCAGCCGCCGCGCGTATGCCGAGATGCTCGGGCCCACGGTTGGCGATCGCGTGCGGCTGGCCGACACGGGCTTGCTCATCGAGGTCGAAAAAGACTTCACGCTGAACGCGGGCGAAGGACGCGTCGGAGCCGACGGACGGGCCGTCGGGTATGGCGAAGAGGTCAAGTTCGGCGGCGGCAAAACGATCCGCGACGGCATGGGCCAGAGCCAGGCCGTCAACGGCCCCGGCGCGCACGAAGCGCACGACTGCGTCATCACCAACGCGTTGATCGTCGACCACTGGGGCATCGTCAAGGCCGACATCGGCATCAAGGGCTGCCGCATCGCGGCCATCGGCAAGGCCGGCAACCCGGACGTGCAGCCGGGGGTGGACATCGTCATCGGCCCGGGTACCGAGATCATTGCCGGCGAGGGCATGATCGTGACCGCGGGCGGCGTTGACAGCCACATCCACTTCATCTGCCCGCAGCAGATCGAAGAAGCGCTCACCAGCGGCATAACTACTATGTTGGGCGGTGGCACCGGCCCAGCCACCGGCACATTGGCCACCACCTGCACGCCGGGGCCCGAGAACCTGCACCGCATGCTGCTGGCGGCCGAGGCATTCCCGATGAACCTGGGCTTTTTGGGCAAGGGCAATGCGACGCAGGCCGCGGCACTGAGCCAGCAGATTGCAGCCGGCGCCATCGGCCTGAAACTCCACGAGGACTGGGGCACGACGCCGGCAGCCATCAGCAACTGCCTGGACGTGGCCGAGGTCACCGACACGCAGGTCAGCATCCACAGCGACACGCTCAACGAAAGCGGCTTCGTCGAGGACACCATCGCCGCCACCGGCGGGCGCGGCTTGTGCGCGTTTCACACCGAAGGCGCCGGCGGTGGCCACGCGCCGGACATCCTGCGCGTGGTGGGCGAAGCCAACTTCCTGCCCAGCAGCACCAACCCGACCATGCCCTACACCGTCAACACGGTCGACGAGCACCTGGACATGCTGATGGTGTGCCACCACCTCGATGCGTCGATTGCAGAGGACCTGGCCTTTGCCGAAAGCCGCATCCGCCGCGAGACGATTGCAGCCGAGGACGTGCTGCACGACCTGGGCGCCGTCAGCATGATGAGCAGCGACAGCCAGGCCATGGGGCGGGTCGGCGAGGTCATCATCCGCACCTGGCAGACGGCGCACAAGATGAAGGGCCAGCGCGGCACCCTGGCCGAGGACAGCGCGCGCCACGACAACTTCCGCGTCAAGCGCTACATCGCCAAGTACACGATCAACCCCGCTATCGCCAACGGCATCAGCCATGAGGTCGGCAGCATCAAAGTCGGTAAGTGGGCCGATCTGGTGGTCTGGCGGCCAGCATTCTTCGGCGTCAAGCCGAGCCTGGTGCTCAAGGGTGGCTTCATCGCATCGGCCTTGATGGGCGACGCCAACGCGTCGATTCCGACGCCGCAGCCGGTGCACCACCGGCCGATGTTCGGCAGCTTCGGGCGCCTGGTGCAGGCCACGTCCTTTAGCTTCGTCAGCCAGGCCGCGATGAACAACGACATCGGCGGACAACTGGGCCTGCACAAATGCTTGTCAGCGGTGAAAAACGTGCGTGGTATTCGCAAGAGCGACATGGTGCATAACGCTTATCTGCCGCGGATGGAGATCGACCCGCAGACCTACCGCGTGCGCGCCGACGGCCAGTTGCTGACTTGCGATGCAGCCACGGTGCTGCCAATGGCGCAGCGGTACTTTTTGTTCTGAACGTGTCCGGGCGCTCTCAGCGGCGTTCTGAAATGTGGCCGCTCAGCCATGCAGCCAAAGCGGTTTCGTCAAGATGGCTGCCAGCGACATCGAGCATCACCAACGTCGCCTCAGCTTGAGTGGCCACCAGGCGATGACCGTTCAGCACGAGAAACAGGCCGATGGCCAGGAAGGCCAGGAAGGCCACCCGATTGTTGCCATCGACAAACGCGTGGTTCTTGGCCAGCCCGACGCCGTATGCAGCAGCAAGGTCTGCCGGATCGGGCTGTCCGTAACCGGCCAGATTAAGTGGCCGGCTCATCGCCGCTTCTAACAGCCGCGTGTCCCGAATGCCGGGTGCACCGCCGTGCTCAGCAATGCTCTCGTCGTGAAGCAGCAGCAAGGCGCGAGCATCAATCCAACGCCAGCTCACTTGGCCAGCTGGTGGAAGGCGTCGCGAAATTCATGCATGAAGGCGCGGCCGGCTTTGATCTGCTCATCAAGCGTCGGGTCGTACGGCGTCAGCGTCACGCCGTCCGCCGCATCGGTGACAAACACCGTGTCGCGCTTTTGCAGCTTCAAGCGCGCCGGCATCTCCTTGAGCAGGATCACGCCGACGGCGTTGCCGATTCGGGTCAGTTTCAGCGCGGTCATGATTGACCCCTTGTTATAACGGTTGTTATATTTTTCCATCCATCCGCTTCACACCCCACAGCCCATGCTCACTGTCAGCAAACTCATTCCCGGTGCACGCGGCCTGGCCGGCGTGCTGCTCAAGCGCGCTGCCACGGTAGAGCTCGACTGGGACCTGCGGCAGAAAAGCCGCTTCGACACTGCCGATTCCAGCGGCCGCGCGCTCGGCGTCTTTTTGCCGCGTGGCAGCGTGGTGCGTGGCGGCGATGCGCTGGTGGCCGAAGACGGCTCGCTAATCGTCGTCACAGCCGCTGCGCAGCCGGTGCTGGTCGTGCGCCACTGCAGCGCACACGGCAGCCCTTTCGACCTGCTGCGTGCGGCCTACCACCTGGGCAACCGGCATGTGCCGCTGGAGCTGCAGCCCGACCACTTGAAGCTTGAGCCCGACCACGTGCTGGCCGACATGTTGCGGGGCATGCACCTGATCGTCAGCGAGCAGCAGGCCGCGTTCGAGCCGGAGAGCGGTGCCTACGGCACAAGCGGCCATGTCGATGCGCACGCACACGCACACGTACCCGTACGAGCACATCCGCCTGCCGATGCCGAAGCCGAAGCTCATGCCCTGCCCCATGGCGATGCCCATGCCCATGCCCATGCCCATGCCGTCGTTAAGACAGATGATCACGGTCCCGTCACGCCCCGGCGCACTGCAGTTTCCAGGCCGGCGATTCCAATTGCCGCTGCTGCACCGCACGTCCACGGACCCGGCTGCAACCATGACCACGGGCATGAGCACACCCCCGGCAAGCACGACCACTGATCCCGCCACCAAGCTGCAGCTGATGTGGCTGGCCTCGCCGGCCTTGCCGGTGGGGGGCTTCAGCTACAGCGAAGGCCTGGAAGCGGCGGTGGAATGCGGCCGCGTCACCACCGAAGCACAGGCCGGTGACTGGTTGTTGGCCCAGCTGCAGCTGAGCCTGGCGCGCAGCGATCTGCCGGTATTGGCGCAAGCCTGCGGCGCTTGGCAGGCCCACGACACGGCGCGCATCGAGCAGCTCAACGGCTGGCTGCACCAGACCCGCGAGACCGCCGAGTTGCGCGCCCAAGCCACGCAGATGGGCCGTTCATTGCTGGACTGGCTGCGCAACGGCGCACATGCCGGCGACGTGCGCATCCGCACGCTGGCCGCGTTGCAGCCGGCGCCGTTGTGGCCGGTGGCCTTTGCGCTGGCCGGTACCTCGGCCGGCGCCCGTGCCGAAGACACGCTGCTGGCCTTCGCCTGGGGCTGGGCCGAGAACATGGCGCAGGCCGCGATGAAATCGGTGCCTTTGGGCCAGGCCGCGGCACAGCGCATGCTTGCCCGCTTGGCCGCTGCCATCCCGGCCGCTGTCGAAGCAGCACTCGTGCTGCCGGACGACGAGCGCCAGGCCTTCGCGCCGATGCTGGCGATCCTGTCCGCACAACACGAAACCCAGTACTCGAGGCTCTTCCGATCATGAACACGCCACTGCACCGCATCGCCGGCCGCACCCGGAAACTGCCGCCGCTGCGTGTGGGCGTCGGCGGGCCGGTCGGCTCGGGCAAAACAACGCTGGTGGAGCTGCTGTGCAAGGCCATGCGCGAGCGCTGGGACCTGGTGGTCGTCACCAACGACATTTACACCAAGGAAGACCAGCGCCTGCTCACCGTGGCCGGGGCGCTGGCGCCGGAGCGCATCGTCGGTGTTGAGACGGGTGGCTGCCCGCACACCGCCATCCGCGAGGACGCGTCGATCAACCTCGAAGCGGTGGACCGCCTGCTGGAGCAGTTTCCCGACGCCGACATCGTGTTCATCGAATCCGGCGGCGACAACCTGGCCGCCACCTTCAGCCCCGAGCTGAGTGATCTCACGATCTACGTCATCGACGTCGCGGCGGGCGAAAAAATTCCACGCAAGGGCGGACCCGGCATAACCAAGAGCGACCTGTTCGTGATCAACAAGACCGACCTCGCGCCGCACGTCGGCGCCAGCCTGGCGGTGATGGAAGCCGACACCCAGCGCATGCGGCCCGACCACGCCGGCGCGCAAGCCAGGCGGCCGTACGTGATGACGAATTTGCGCACGCACGAGGGCCTGGCCACCGTCGTCAGCTTCATCGAAAAGCGCGGCCTGCTGGTCGGTTGATCCAGCGCGGCCGCGACTGGGCATGTGCCATGCCCTAACGCCCAGACCGGTCGGTACGGGGGCCAGGGCCAGGGATGGTCCGCACGGCGGTCATGTGACACCCCCATGCTGCCGACGGGTAACCAGGCGCAGGACCGCAGGCAACATCGCCGAGCGGCCGGTACGCGCCGCACACAGGAGAAAAACTATGGGTCTGATGTCGTTCGTGAAGGAAGCCGGCGAAAAATTGTTCGGCCGCGGTGAGGCCAAGGCCTCGCAGGCCACGGCGGCCGCTGCACCGACGCCGGAAAACGGCGCCGCGCTCAGCAAGACGGCGGGTGACGCGATCCTCGACTACGTCAAGACACAAGGCCTGCCGACCGCCAACCTGCAGGTCGGCTTTGACGCGCCGAGTGCCACGGTCACGGTGTCCGGTCAGGTCGACGACCAGGCGACCAAAGAGAAAATCCTTCTGTGCTGCGGCAACGTGGCCGGGGTCGAGGCGGTCAACGACATGATCACCGTCACCAACCCCGAGCCCGAAGCGCAGTACCACACGGTGGTCAGCGGCGACAACCTCAGCAAGATTGCCAAGCAGTTTTACGGCGACGCCAACAAGCACCCGCTGATCTTCGAAGCCAACAAGCCGATGCTGAGCCACCCGGACAAGATCTATCCGGGGCAGCTCTTGCGCATCCCGCAGGTCTGAAGCCGCGGCCCGCTTGCGGCGGACAAAATGGCGGCCCCACGTGGGCCGCCATTTTTTTGGGCGCGTGTTGTCGGCCTGTGTTCGCGACGCCTTTTTTCGATGCCCGTTTTCGATGCCTGTTGTCGACGCTTGCTATCACTGCCCGTTTTCGATGCCCGTTCTTGAAGACCGTACTCCACGCATGAGCAAACTTTTTTTCCGTTTTGCGGCCATGAATGCCGGCAAGTCCACCGCCTTGCTGCAGACCGCGCACAACTACGAAGAGCGTGGCATGAAGGTGCGCATCTTCACCGCCGCGCACGATTCGCGTGCCGGCACTGGCGTCATCGCTTCACGCCTGGGCCTACAGCGGCAGGCTGAAACCTTCGGGCTGTCGACAGTCTTCGATTCGGCCTGGCTCGCCGGCACGGCAGCGGGTGAGCCGGGCCAGCGCATTGCCTGCGTGCTGATCGACGAAGCGCAGTTCCTGACACCCGACCAGGTTCGCCAGCTGCACCGGCTGGCGCATCAGCACCCGGTGCCGGTGGTTGCCTACGGGCTGCGCAGCGACTTCCGTGGTGATGCGTTTCCCGGCAGCGCGGCACTGCTGACCCTGGCCGACGACCTGGAAGAGATGAAGACCATCTGCGCCTGCGGCCGCAAGGCCAGCATGAACCTGCGGCTGGACGGCGGCGGCTGCCGTGTGCAGCAAGGCGAGCAAGTGATGATCGGCGGCAACGAAAGCTACCGCGCCGTGTGCCCGACGTGTTTTTACAGTGACAGCGCAGAACGACGACGCGCGCCGGGGCTGTTTGCCTAACGCTCGGCTTTAGCTAACGCCGCGTCACCAGCCAGATGCTCGGCAGGATCAAGGCAGCACCTGCGGCGTGGTACCAGCCCGGGCGCTCGCCCAGCACCAGCCAGGCCAGCAACGCGCCGTACACCGGCGCCAGGTACAACATCATCGCCGTGCGTGAAGCGCCCAGTTCACGCTGCAGGAGCGAGTAGGCGCCGTAGGACAGCACACCGGGCACCACGGCAGCCAGCAGCAGCAGGCCCCACGCGGCCCAGCTTAGCGGGGGTGTCGTCATCAGCCGTGCTTCGATGACGCTTGCCGGCAACAGCACCACCAGGCCGCCAGCGATGATCGCCACGAGCCGCTCACCGGTCCCGAGTGCAGAGGGCCAGCGTTTGAGCAGCACCGAATACGCCGTCCAGCTGGCTGCCGCAGCGGTGATCCAGGCGTCGCCGGCCGTGAACTGCACCGCCAGCAGCCGCTGCAGATCGCCTTGCGCGATCACGAATAGCAGGCCCAGCAGCGCCAGCACGACGCCGGCCCACTGCGGGCGGCGCATTTTTTCGTGCAGCAGCAGCGCGCTGGCAGCGGCGATGGCCACCGGCGTAACTGCGTAGATCAACGCCATGTTGGTGCTGCTGGTCGTGCGCCCGGCCACGTAGACCCAGGCGCCGCAGATGTACATGCCCAGAAAACCCAACACCAATAATTGCGGCCATTCGCGCTGCAGCGCCGCACGCTGGCGCAACAGACCGCGGCCCAGCCAAGGCAGCAGGATCAGCAGCGCCAGCGCCCAGCGGCCCAGCGCCAGCGCGTGCGGCGCAATCACGCCATCGGCCAGCCGCGCAATGATGTAGTTGGACGACCACAACAGCGGCACCGTCCACAACAGCAGCCGCGTCCAGCCGGCTGCCGGCGCGTGCGGCCCGCCATTCACGCCACTCACGCCATGCTCGGCGGGGCTGCCGGCGGGGTGGCCAGCCAGGCGGCCATGGCCTGCCCCATGCGGATGGTGCCGCCGGGCTGCCACGCGGCGTTGAAGCGCAATGGCCCGGGCGGCAACAAGATCACCACCGTGCTGCCCAGCAGAAAGCGGCCCATCTCGGCGCCCTGCTGCAGCGCGATGCGCTGATCGACATAGCCCCATTCGCGCAGCGTGCCGGGCCGCGGCGGGTTGACCACACCATGCCAGACGGTGGCCATGCTGCCGACGATGGTGGCGCCCACCAGCACCAGCACCCACGGCCGGCCATCGCTGCCTTCGAAGACACAAACCACGCGCTCGTTGCGCGCAAACAGCCCAACCACGCCGCGCGCGGTGGCCGGGTTCACCGAGTACAGCGCGCCTGGCACATGCACCATGCGCAGCAAGCGCCCGGCGCAGGGCATGTGGATGCGGTGGTAGTCCTTGGGCGCGAGATACAGCGTTGCGAAGTGCCCGCTGTGGAAGTGCGCTGCCAGCGCCGTATCGCCGCCCAGCAAGGCCGTCGCGGTGTAGTCGTGGCCCTTGGCCTGGAAGATGCGCCCGCCGTCAATGGCGCCCCACTGGCTGATGGCACCGTCCACCGGGCAGATTAGGTCGGCCACTGCCAACGGGCGCGCGCCAGGCTTGAGCGCGCGGGTGAAGAAGTCGTTGAAGCTCGCATAGGCGGCCGGGTCGGGATCGGCAGCCTCTTTCATGTCGACGCCATAACGGCCGATGAACCAGCGGATCAGCGCCGTGGTGGCGCCCCTGCCGCGCGAGCCTGCCAGCAAGCCGGCGGCTTGCGTCAGTGCCTGTTTGGGCAGCAGGTGCTGCAGCACCGCCGCCAGCTTGTCGTGGCGCGCGGTGGCTGGCGCCGGCATGCCGGCGCGCGGCTCGCTCACCGCAGCGGCGCCACGTCGCGCAGTGCTTTGACGGCTCCGGCGCCGACGCTGGCGCCGAAGCGTTTGGCCAGCCGTTCAGCGACGTTGTCGCGCGGCGTGTAGTCGATGACCTCTTCGGCCTTGACCACTTCGCGGGCGACGAAGTCGAGGTTGCCGACGGCATCGGCAAGGCCCAGCCTGACGGCTTCTTCGCCGTTCCAGAACAGGCCCGAGAAGGTCTCCGGCGTTTCCTTGAGCCTCTTGCCGCGGCCCTCTTTGACCACCGCGATGAACTGCTGGTGAATCTGCTCCAGCATGGCTTTGGCCATTTGCTGTTGCTTCGGGTTGACGGGGCTGAAGGGGTCGAGCATGGCCTTGTTTTCACCGGCGGTGAGCAGGCGCCGTTCGACGCCCAGCTTGTCCATCAGACCCGTGAAGCCGAAGCCGTCCATCAGCACGCCGATGCTGCCGTCGATGCTGGCCTTGTCGACATAAATCTCATCGGCCGCCACCGCGATGTAGTAAGCGCCGGAGGCGCAGATTTCCTCCACCACCGCGTAAACCTTCTTGCCGTGTTTGGCCTTCAGGCGCTTGATCTCGTCGTGCACGATGCCACTTTGCACCGGGCTGCCGCCGGGTGAGTTGATGCGCAACACGACGGCTACCGCGCTGGTGTCCTCGAAGGCCCCTTTGAGTGCGCCGATCAGCGCTTCGGCACTCGCTTCGTTGTCTGACGCGATTTCGCCGCGCACTTCCACCAGTGCGGTATGCGGCGTGCTCGGTGCCGACGGCACCGCGCGGCTGGCCACCACCAGCGCCACCAGCACCAGCCCCAGGCCCAGCCAGGCGAGGCGGAAGAAGACGCGCCAGCGGCGCTCGGATCGGCGGTCCTGCAACAGCTGCGTGGCCAGGCGCGCCAGCGTGGCTTCCATCGTGGCCGGCGATGCGCCATCGGCCTGCGCGCCAGACCGCGGCGCGGCCAGCGCCGCAGCAGCGGTCACGGTAGGGGGCTCCGGCGGCACGGGGGCCGGCGGCGGGTTGGAATCGCTGCTGCTCATGGGGGGCTTTCGTTGCGGCTGGGTGCTGCCGCGGCGGGGCCGGCGGTGGCATCGCCGGTGTCGCCAGCGCGCTTGTCAACGGCCGGGGGCGCGTCGAAAGGCACGGGTCTAATATCGCGCGAAGGATACCAAGTCACCTGGCCGCCCTGCTCCTGCACGGCCACTGCGGTAAGCCGGCCGCGGCCACACGGGCCGCCAACACAGCGGCCATCGGCCGGCTCGTAACTGGCACCGTGGATGCTGCACATCAGCCAGCGTTTGTCGGCGTCGAAAAACTCGCCGGGCTGCCAGTCCATCTCGGTCGGCACATGCACACAGCGATTGAGGTACGCGCGCACCGTGCCGTCGAAGCGCAGCGCAAAAGCGCGCGCCGGGCGGCCGTAAGCCAGCACGTCCCAGACGACGGCGCGGCCGCGTTCTTCGAGTTCGGTGGCGCCGCACAGCGGCTCGCCGGGCACTGCAGCCGCGCTGGGCTGAATGTTCAGCTTCGGGCCGTCAAGCATGCTCCGCCAACCAGGCGTGCAACTCGGCTGTGCTGTGCGCGATGAACAGCGGCCCGTGCTGCTCAAAGCTGTCCGGCGCGTGGGCGCCGAAGCTCACCGCAACGCGTGCGGTGCCGGCGTTCTGCGCCAGCTGCAGATCGTGCGTGGTGTCGCCGATCATCAGCGTGCGCTCGGGCGGCACGCCCAGTTGCGCCATCAGCTGCTGCAGCATCAGCGGGTGCGGCTTGCCGGCTGTCTCGTCCGCGGTGCGCGTGGCGTCGAACAGCGTGTGCAGCTGGGATTGCGCCAGCGCTTCGTCCAGCCCGCGCCGACCTTTGCCGGTGGCCACCGCCAGCAGGTGGTTGCGTGCCTTCAGCGCCTGCAGCATGGGCAACGTACCGGGGAACAGCACCAGTTCGTGCTGACGCGCGAAGTAGTGGTGGCGGTAGCGCTGGCCGAGCTCCGGGTAACGCTCGGCCGGCAGGCCCGGTGCGGCGTGTCGGAGCGCGTCGTGCAGGCCCAGGCCGATGACATAGCTTGCGTCGGTGTGGCTGGGCACCGCGATGCCCAGGTCACGGCAAGCGGACTGGATGCACTGCGCGATCAGCGTCGTGCTGTCGAACAGCGTGCCGTCCCAATCGAAGGCGATCAAATCGAAGCGGCGCGATGCCGTGCGGCTCATGGGATGCCCCTTTGCGCGACGCGCTTTGCGGTGGGCGCCCGGGAGCAGCCCGGCGGCGCGCTCATCAGGTGGTCGCTGCCGCGCCCAGGCGGGCGATCAAAGCCGCGCATTCTGCCGGCAAGCCGGCTTGCAGCGTGAGGCGCTCAGCCGTGGCCGGGTGCTGAAAGGACAGCTCGCGGGCGTGCAAGAACATGCGCTCGAAGCGCTGCGCCTTGGCAAACGCCTTGTTGCGCACGAAGTCGCCGTACTTCGGGTCGCCGACGATGGCGTGGCCGCTGCTGGCCAGGTGCACGCGGATTTGGTGCGTGCGGCCGGTTTTGATGACCACGTCCAGCAGCGTCAGGCCCGGCAGGGTCTGCACGATCCTGACTTGTGTGATCGAACGCCGGCCGTCGGCGTGATCGGCGCCGACCACGCGCACGTGGCGCTCGCCGGCGGCGTCCAGCGTCTTGTGCAGCGGCGCGTCGATCAGCTTGAGCCGCGCCGGCCAGTTGCCGAAGACCAGCGCGGCGTAGGCCTTACCGGTGGCACGGTCGCGAAACTGGTCTTGCAGCGCCGTCAGCGCGCTGCGTTTTTTGGCCAGCAGCAGCACGCCCGAGGTTTCTTTGTCGAGCCGGTGCACCAGCTCCAGAAAGCGCGCTTGCGGCCGCGCGCGGCGCAGCTGTTCGATCACGCCAAAGCTCACGCCGCTGCCGCCGTGCACCGCCACGCCGGCCGGCTTGTCAATGGCCAGCAGGTGCTCGTCTTCCATCAGGATGGTGTACTCCCGGGCCGGCGCGGTGTTGACCCTGGGCTCGGCCAGGCGCATCGGCGGCACGCGGATCAGGTCACCGGCGGCCACCCGCGTGTCGGCTGCGGCGCGGCCCATGTTGATGCGCACTTCACCGGAGCGGATGACGCGGTAGACATGCGTTTTGGGCACGCCCTTGAGCAACCGCAGCAGGTAATTGTCCAGCCGCTGGCCGTCGGATTCCGCATCGACCTGCATGGTGCGCACCGCTGGCGCCGTGCTGGCTGCAGCGCCGATGGCACCGACTTTGCCCGCTATACTCCGCAACACCACGTTTAGGCTGTAAGTGCTTGATTTATCGGAGTTTACGCGGGCACCCGCGGCTCTATCGTGGCAGGTCTGGGGCAACAAGTCGCCACAGACCATCGGTGATGCAACGCCGGCAGGCGGCGCCTTCAGGCCAGGTCCCATGTGACACGGCCGGCCCCAAGCGCAGGCGGCAAGACAGTCGTGAGAGTGAACCCTGCCTCGCATCCGGCGAGGCCCCGAAAATTCAAGCTGCCAGGTGCGGCCGGTCCGTTGAAGACCCACCCAGGACCCTGGCAGCCGCGTGTCGGCACCGTGTTGCAGTCCATGTCGTTCCCGAACCCCCACCACCGCACCACGAGGCCCCGGCTGTATGCCGGCGCGGCCGGAGCGGCAGCTTGCCCGCGTGATCCGCGGCCAGGTGTCGGGGCCGCGGACGCTGCCCTCTGCGGACCCCGCCCGCACGCACGCGCCAACGCTGCGCGCCTGACCCGCCGGCTTGGCCGGTGGCTTGCGCAGTCCAGGGCATTTCGCGCCAACGGTTCGTTCACTCGCTGTCTGTGCATCGGTTGTGAAAACGCGCGCGTCCGCTGCAAGAGTTGCAGATGGCGCGCCGCACAGGAGTGCAGATGAAACGCATGCTGATCAATGCCACGCAAGCCGAAGAACGGCGCCTGGCGATCGTCGACGGGCAGAAGTTGGTCGATTTCGAAACCGAGATCGAGGGGCGCGAACAGCGCAAGGGCAACATTTACAAGGCGGTCATCACCCGCGTGGAGCCCAGCCTGGAAGCCTGCTTCGTCGAATACGGCGAAGACCGCCACGGCTTCCTGCCGTTCAAGGAAATCTCCAAGAACTACTTCCGCGAAGGTGTCGACGCGCGCAGCGCACGCATCCAGGATTGCGTGCGTGAAGGCGACCAGCTGCTGGTGCAGGTCGAGAAGGAAGAGCGCGGCAACAAGGGTGCCGCGCTGACCACGTTTGTGAGCCTGGCCGGCCGCTACCTGGTGCTGATGCCCAACAACCCGCGCGGTGGCGGCGTTAGCCGGCGCATCGAGGGCGAAGACCGCGAGGAATTGAAGGAAAACCTCGACCAGCTCGAGTACCCGAAGGGCATGAGCCTGATCGCTCGTACCGCCGGCATCGGCCGCAGCGCGGCGGAGCTGCAGTGGGACCTGAACTACATGCTCAAGCTGTGGGACGCCATCGACGGCGCTTCCAAAGCCGGCAAAGGCGCGTTCCTGATCTACCAGGAGAGCAGCCTCGTCATCCGCGCCATCCGTGATTACTTCACCGCGGACATCGGCGAGATCCTGATCGACACCGACGACATCTACGATCAGGCCGCGCAGTTCATGAACCACGTGATGCCGGAGACGGCCAACCGCGTGAAGCGCTACAAGGACGACGCGCCGCTGTTCAGCCGCTTTCAGATCGAACACCAGATCGAAACGGCCTTCAGCCGCACGGTCAACCTGCCCAGTGGCGGCGCCATCGTCATCGACCACACCGAAGCCTTGGTCAGCGTGGACGTCAACAGCGCGCGCGCCACCCGCGGCAGCGACATCGAAGAGACCGCCACCCGCACCAACCTGGAAGCAGCCGACGAGATCGCGCGCCAGATGCGGCTGCGCGATTTGGGCGGGCTGATCGTCGTCGACTTCATCGACATGGAAGAGTCGAAGAACCGGCGCGAGGTCGAGCAGCGTTTGAGGGACGGCCTGCGCTTCGACCGCGCACGGGTGCAGTTTTCCAGCATCAGCAAGTTCGGCCTGCTGGAGCTCAGCCGCCAGCGCCTGCGCCCGGCGCTGAGCGAAGGCAACCACATCACCTGCCCGCGCTGCAACGGCACCGGCCACATCCGCGACACCGAAAGCAGCGCGCTGCAGATCCTGCGCATGGTGCAGGAAGAGTCGATGAAGGAGAACACCGCCGCCGTGCACGTGCAGGTGCCGGTGGAGGTGACGTCCTTCCTGCTCAACGAAAAGCGCACCGAGATCACCAAGATTGAGATGAAGCAGCGCGTGACCGTGCTGCTGGTGCCCAACAAGCACCTGGAAACACCTAACTACAAGCTCGAGCGGCTGCGCCACGACGACCCGCGGCTGGAAGGCCTGCAGGCCAGCTACACCATGATCGAGGAGCCGGCGGACGAGGTCGGCATCACGCGGCGCCGCAGCACCGAAGACCGGGCCAAGCCCAAGCAGGAGCCGGTGATCAAGGGTGTACTGCCGGATCAGCCGGCACCGCCCGCTCCGGTGCCTGCACCGCGGCCGGCGGCGGTGGCTGTGCCGGTGCCGGCTCCCGCCCCGGTGCCCGTGTCGGCATCGGCACCTGAAGCCGCTGGCAGCGGCTTCTTCGGCTGGTTCAAGAAACTGCTGGGCGGCGCGCCGACAGCAGCCCCGGCGCTGGCGGTGCCTGCCGCTGTGGTGGCTGCACCGGCGGCGGCAAACCTTGCTGGGCCGAACGACAAACGCGAAGGTCGCCGCGGTGAGCGTGGCGGCCGCGGCGGTGAGCGGGGGAGTGGGCGCGGAACTGAGCGCAACAACGAGCGCGGTGGCGAGCGCACCGGTGGTGTCGAGCGCACCGGTGAGCGCGCTGGTGAACGCACCAGCGAACGCAGTGGCCGCGGTGAGCGCGGCAGCCGTGAGGCCCGTGGCGAGCGGCCCGACAGTGGCCCGCGTGTCGAGCGCGGCGAACGCAGTGAGCGCGGCGAGCGGCCCGAT
>JAJAZC010000068.1 GCA_026785885.1 Rubrivivax sp. | reverse complement strand
GCGCAGGGCTGCACGCTGGACAAGGCCACGCACGAGGTCAGCCCGCCCCGTGGCTTCAAGGAGGCTTATGCGCAGTACGTGCAGGGCGGCTGGCCGGCGCTGAGTGCTGACCCAGCGTACGGCGGCCAGGGCCTGCCGATCGTCGTTAATCAGTGTCTGTACGAGATGCTGAACTCGGCCAATCAGGCCTGGACCATGTACCCGGGCTTGAGCAGCGGCGCCTACGAGGCGCTGCACGCGCACGGCACCGACGAGCAAAAGCGCCTGTACCTGCCCAAGCTGACCAGCGGTGATTGGACCGGCACCATGTGCCTGACCGAACCGCACTGCGGCACCGATCTCGGCCTGTTGCGCAGCAAGGCCGAGCCGCAGGCCGATGGCAGCTACAAGCTCACGGGCCAGAAGATTTTCATCAGCGCCGGCGAGCACGACATGGCCGCCAACATCGTGCACTTGGTGCTCGCGCGGCTACCGGACGCGCCTACGGGCAGCAAAGGCATCAGCCTGTTCCTGGTGCCCAAGTTCAAGGTCGGCGCCGATGGTTCAGTGGGTGAGCGCAACCCGATCTTTTGCGGCGCCATCGAACACAAGATGGGCATTCACGGCAACTCGACTTGCCAGCTCAATTTGGACGGTGCCAGCGGCACGCTGGTGGGCCAGCCGCACAAGGGCCTGGCAGCGATGTTCGTGATGATGAACGCGGCGCGCCTGGGCGTGGGCAGCCAGGGCCTGGGCCTGACCGAGGTGGCGTACCAAAACGCCGCGGCCTACGCGAAAGACCGCATCCAGATGCGCAGCCTGAGCGGGCCGAAGAACCCCGACCAACCCGCCGACACGATCATCGTTCACCCCGACGTGCGCAAGATGCTGCTCACTGCGCGCGCCTATGCCGAAGGCGGCCGTGCGCTGGCGGTGTACATCGCGCTGCTGATCGACAAGGAGCTGAGCACCGACGATGAGGTCGTGCGCAAGGACAGCGCCGACGAAGTGGCGCTGCTGACACCCATCGTCAAGGCCTTTCTGACCGACAACGCCTGGCTGGCCACCAGCCACTGCCTGCAGGTTTACGGCGGCCACGGCTACGTCAAGGAATGGGGTATGGAGCAGTACGTGCGCGATGCACGCATCAACATGATCTACGAAGGCACCAACACCATCCAGAGTCTGGATCTGCTGGGCCGCAAGGTGCTGGGCGATAACGGCGCCAAGCTGAAGAAGTTCGGCCGCCAGATCCAGGATTTCGTCGAAGAAGAAGGCACCGATGAGGCGATGCAGGAGTTCATCGACCCGCTGGCTGATCTGGGCGACAAGGTCACCAAGCTGACCACCGAGCTGGGCATGAAGGCCCTGGGCAATGCCGACGAAGTCGGGGGTGCCGCAGTGGACTACCTGCGCGTTGTCGGCCATCTGACATTCGCGTATTTCTTTGCCCGCATGGCCAAGGTGGCCCTGGCCCGGCAAGCCAGTGGCGATACCTTCTATGCCGCCAAGTTGCACACCGCACGTTTCTACTTTGCCAAGCTGCTGCCAGAAACGGCGGGCCTTATCCGCAGCGCCCGCGCCGGTGTGGCGCCGTTGATGGCGATGGACGAAGCGCTGTTTTGAGTGGCGCGTGATCAAAATACCTGGACACAACCGACCATGAAAACTTTGATTGCTTCGAGCGTGCTGGTCCTGTCCGGCAGCGTGTTTGCCCAGGCTGCGCCTCCCACTCCGTCTACGCCAACCACGGCAGCTACGCCTGTCGGCCTGTGGAAGACCATCGACGACAAGACCAAGACCGAGCGTGCTTTGGTGCGCGTCAGCGACAACGGCGGTGTGCTCAGCGCGCGGCTGGAGAAGCTGCTGGGCGCCGACGCCAAGGCCGACGCTGTCTGCGACCAGTGCACCGACGACCGCAAGGACAAACCGGTGGTCGGCCTGGAGATCATGCGCGGGGTGCGCAAGGGCGCGGCCGACAACACCTGGGACGGCGGCACGATCCTCGACGCGGCCGACGGCAAGGTCTACAAGGTGCGGCTGCAGCCGGCCGATGGCGGCAAAAAGCTGGAGGTGCGCGGCTACATCGGCATGCCGATGCTGGGCCGCACGCAGACCTGGATGCGCGTGGACTAAGGAACCGCCATGAACCGATTTCCTGTTCGAAAAGTCGCCGTGCTTGGCGCCGGCGTGATGGGCGCACAGATCGCAGCCCACCTCGTCAACTGCAAGGTGCCGGTGGTCTTGTTCGACTTGCCGGCCAAAGAAGGGCCTAAGAACGGCATCGTCACCAAGGCTGTCGATGGTCTGAGGAAGCTCAAGCCGGCGCCGCTGGGTGTGCCCGAAGACGCGGCGCTCATTCAACAGGCCAACTATGAAGAGCACCTGGCGCTGCTGTCCGAATGTGATCTGGTGATCGAAGCCATCGCCGAGCGCATGGACTGGAAGCTGGCGCTGTACGAGAAGATCGCGCCGGCTTTGTCGCCACATGCCATCGTCGCCAGCAACACCAGCGGGCTGTCGATCACGCAGCTGTCGGCTGCACTGCCCGAGGCCATCCAACCGCGCTTTTGCGGCATCCACTTCTTCAACCCGCCGCGCTACATGGCGCTGGTGGAGTTGATCGACACGCCGGCCACGCAGCCCGAAGTGCTGGACCAGTTGGAGACCTTCGTCACCAGCACGCTCGGCAAGAGCGTGGTGCGCGCCAAGGACACGCCCAACTTCATCGCCAACCGCGTCGGCATCGCCGGCATGCTGGCGACCATGAAGGAGGCTGAGCACTTCGGCCTGTCTTACGACGTGGTCGACGACCTCACCGGCAAGAAGATGGGCCGTGCTTCCAGCGGCACTTTCCGCACCGCCGACGTGGTGGGCCTGGACACCATGGCCCACGTCATCAAGACGCTGCAGGACAACCTGGGCGATGGGAAGGCTGCGCCGGATCCGTTTTACGCCAGCTACGCCACGCCGCCGGTGCTGGCGCGTTTGATCGAGCAGGGCGCTCTGGGCCAGAAGACCGGTGCCGGCTTCTACAAAAAAGTCGGCAAGGACATCCTGCGGCTGGACCCCGCCCAGGGCGCGTACGTCGCGGCGGGTGGCAAGGCCGAGCCCATCGTCGAGCGCATGCTGAAGAAGCCGGCGGCAGAGCGCCTGAAGCTGCTGCGCGACAGCAGCAACCCGCAGGCGCAGTTTCTGTGGGCGATCCTGCGCAATGCGTTCCACTACGCAGCAGTGCACCTGGAGGCCATTGCCGACAACGCACGTGACGTCGACATGGCGATGCGTTGGGGCTTCGGCATGAAGCAGGGCCCGTTCGAGCTGTGGCAGGACGCCGGCTGGCAGCAGGTGGCGGGCTGGGTCAAGGACGACATCGATGCCGGCAAGGCACTCAGCACCGCACCGCTGCCGGCCTGGGTCTTCGACGGCCCTGTGGCCACCCACGCGGGTGTGCACACGGCGCAGGGCAGCTGGAGCCCATCGCGCCAGGCGTTTGTACCGCGCAGCGAGTTGGCCGTCTACAGCCGCCAGCACTTCCCCGAGCGCGTGCTGGGCTCCGGCGCAACTGACCCGATGCACAGCGGCACCGAGTTGTTCAAGAACGACGAGATGCGCTTGTGGACGCTGGACGGCGAGGTGCTGATCGCCAGCATCACCAGCAAGCTGCACCTCATCGGCACCGGTGTGATCGAAGGGCTGGCCAAGGCGGTGGAGCTGGCCGAGGCTTCGTTCAAGGGCGTGGTGATCTGGTCACCCGACGATGTGTTCTCGGCCGGTGCCAACCTGGAAAGCCTGATGCCGGTGTTCATGAAGCAGGGCTCCAAAGGCATCAACCCGCTCATCAAGCAGCTGCAGGACACCATGCTGCGTGTGCGTTATGCGCAGGTGCCGGTGGTGGCAGCGATGCGCGGCCTGGCACTCGGCGGCGGCTGCGAGATCGCGCTGTACTGCGCGCGCCGCGTCGCGGCCATGGAAAGTTATATCGGCCTGGTGGAAGTCGGCGTCGGCCTGCTGCCCGCCGGTGGCGGCCTCGCCTATGTAGCGCGCCGCGCGGCCGAGGTGGCGGGTGCAGCGAATATTGCAAATGCGGCCAATGCCGACATCCTGAAGTTCGCGACCGACGGTTTTACCAACGCAGCGATGGCCAAGGTCGGTACCGGTGCGATCGAATCGCGCAAGCTGGGCTACCTGCTGTGGAGCGACACCATCGTGCCGCACAAGGATGAGCTGTTGTTTGTTGCCAGCGCGCAGGCCAAGGCTCTGTTCGACAGCGGCTGGCGCCCGCCGACCAAGAGCGTCTTTGCAGTGGCCGGCCGCAACGCGATTGCCACCATCCAGGGGCAGCTGGCCAACATGCGCGACGGCGGCTTCATCAGCGCGCACGACTTCCACATCAGCACGCTGATCGCCCAGGTCATTTGCGGCGGTGATGTCGACGCTGGCAGCCTGGTCACAGAGGAGTTCCTGATGACGCTGGAGCGCGAGCGCTTCTGCGCCTTGCTCGACCACCCGAAGTCGCAGGAGCGAATCATGGGCATGCTGCAGACCGGCAAGCCGGTACGGAACTGACCGGAGCACACGAAATGAGCATGAGACAAGTTCAAGACGCCTACATCGTTGCCGCGACGCGCACACCCATAGGCAAGAGCGGCCGCGGTTACTTCCGCAACACGCGGCCCGACGACCTGCTCGTGGCTGCTGTGAAGAGCGCGCTGGCGCAGGTGCCCAACCTCGACCCGCAGGCCATCGAAGACGCGGTCATCGGCTGCAGCTTCCCCGAAGCCGAGCAGGGCATGAACATGGCTCGCGTGGCGATGGTGCTGGCCGGCCTGCCGCACAGCGTGGGCGGCATCACCGTCAACCGCTTTTGCGCCAGCGGCCTGAGCGCTCTGCAGATGGCGGCCGACCGCATCCGCGTCGGTGAGGCCGACGTGATGATTGCCGGCGGCGCCGAGAGCATGAGCCTGGTGCCGATGGGCGGCAATAAACCCAGCTTTAACCCGGCGGTTTTTGCGCGCGATGAGAACGTCGGCATTGCGTACGGCATGGGCCTGACGGCCGAGAAGGTGGCCGCGCAGTGGAAGGTGAGCCGTGAGGACCAGGATGCGTTTGCGCTGGCCTCACACCAGAAGGCGCTGAAGGCCATGGCCGACGGCGGCTTCACGGCCGAGATGACGCCGATCGACGTCGTCGAACGCCTGCCGAATCTCGCGGGCGCTGGGATGGGTGAGGTCAGCATCAAGACGCGTACCGTCAAGCTCGACGAAGGCGCACGGCCCGACACCTCGCTGGAAGGTCTGGCGAAGCTCAAGCCGGTGTTCGCGGTCAAAGGGTCCGTCACGGCCGGCAACAGCAGCCAGACCAGCGACGGCGCGGGTGCCTTGATCCTGGCCAGTGAAGCCGCCATCAAGCGCTTCGAGCTGAAGCCGCTGGCGCGCTTTGTCAGCTATGCCGTACGCGGCGTGCCGCCGGAGATCATGGGCATCGGCCCGATCGAGGCCATACCTGCAGCGCTGAAGTACGCCGGCCTGAGCCTCGACGACATTGGCTGGATCGAGCTGAACGAGGCCTTTGCCGCGCAGGCGCTGGCCGTGATCCGCAGCGTCGGCCTGGATCCGCAACGCGTCAACCCAATGGGCGGTGCCATCGCGCTCGGCCACCCGCTGGGCGCCACCGGCGCGATCCGCGCAGCCACCGTGGTCCACGCGCTGCACCGCCGGCAGCTGAAGTACGGCATGGTCACGATGTGCGTCGGCATGGGCCAAGGCGCAGCCGGCATCCTGGAGCGCGTGTGAATGTGAGCCCCCGGGCTTGTCGCTTCGCGCCTTCGCCACCCCCCACGGGGGCTTCGGCAGCCGCCCGGCGAAGCCGGTTCCGCGCCGAGCCTAGATCCGGGACTTCTATTGCCGCTGAAAGGTCCTAGTCCCATGAGCATCAAAACCGCCATCCTCAACGGCGTCTGCACTATCGAGATCGCGAGGCCGGAGAAGAAGAACGCGCTGACAGTGGCCATGTACCAGGCGATGACCGAGACGCTGAAGGCTGCGCACAGCGACAGGGCGGTGCGCGCGGTGCTGATCACGGGCCAGCCCGGCATCTTCACCAGCGGCAACGACATCGAGGACTTTATGAAACGCGGAACCGGCGGCCAGGGCAGCGATGTAATGGACTCGCCGGTGTTCCAGTTCATGCGCGCGCTGCTGGAGTGCGACAAGCCGGTGGTGGCCGCGGTCACCGGTGCTGCCATCGGCATCGGCACGACGCTGCTGCTGCACTGCGACTTCGTTTATGTGTCGGACGAAGCGCGGCTGGCGATGCCGTTTGTTGCACTCGGCCTGGTGCCGGAGTTCGCCTCCAGCCTGCTAGTGCCGCAGCTGATGGGCCACCGCCGCGCGGCAGAGAAGCTGTTGCTGGGCGATCCCTTCACGCCCGAACAGGCGGTGGACTGCGGTATTGCCAACGCCGTGCTGCCGGCCGCCGAGGTACTGAACCACGCTCGCCGCATTGCAGAGCGCTTTAACCACCTGCCGCCCGGCGCCGTGCGGGAGGCCAAGCAGTTGATGCGCGGCCCGCAGCACGAAGCGTTGCTGCAGACCATTGCCAAAGAAGGCGCGCTGTTTTCCGCACGCCTGCGCAGCCCAGAGGCGATCGAAGCCTTTCAGGCTTTCTTTCAAAAGCGCAAGCCCGACTTCACGCAGTTCTAGATCGCATGCGGGCAGCGCGATGTCACTGACCGCCAAGCTCATGCTCAGCCCCGTGCTGGTGGCCCAGGCCTTGCGCACCCGGGCGCGGCTGCCGCGCCTGCCGGAGCCTGCAGGCGAACGCGAAGGCACCGTCGGCCAGGGCATGACCATGCGCTTGTTGATCACCGGCGATTCATCGGCCGCAGGCGTCGGCGTGGGCCACCAGCAGCATGCGCTGGCGCCGCGGCTGGCGTACACGCTGGCCACAGCGGCAGCGGCCCGTGTGAGCTGGCAGCTGCGTGCACGCTCCGGTTTGAGCACCGCGCAGACGCTGGCTTTGCTGCTTCATGCCAAGCAGGCGGCGCACACGCTTGAAGCGGACGTTGCGGTGGTCGTCACCGGAGTCAACGATGTCGTCGACCAGATTCCGTCGCGCCGCGCAGTCGCTGCGCGCGAGGCGTTGGCCAACTGGCTGCGCAACGGCTGCGGCGTGCAGCACGTGGTGTTTGCGCCGTTGCCGCCGATCCACCAGTTTCCCGGCCTGCCGCAACCGCTGCGCTGGGTGGCCGGGCACGACGCCGCGCGCCACAACGCGGCCCTGTGCAGCTGGGCCACCACGCGCAACGACGTCAGCTGCGTGGCGATGGTGGTGCCACTGAACCGCGGCGTCATGGCCTGCGACGGCTTCCATCCCGGCGAGCCGGTGTACCGCTACTGCGCCAACGCCATCGCACTGCACATTGCGCAGCGCGTGTGGCCGCTGCTGCATTTTTGACCACCTCTGGAGGCAGCATGATGAACCTGCAAGGCAAGACGATTCTGATCACCGGCGCCAGCCGCGGCATCGGCCTGGCAATGGCCAAACGCGTGGCCGCCGACGGCGCCAACCTGGTGCTGCTGGCCAAGACCGTGGAGCCCAACCCCAAACTGCCCGGCACGCTCGCCAGCGCAGCAGCTGAAGTGCAGGCCGCCGGCGGCCAGGTGCTGACGGTGCAGACCGACATCCGCGACGACGCAGCCGTGGCCGCAGCGGTGGCCGCAGCGGTGCAGCGCTTCGGCGGCATCGACATCCTCGTCAACAACGCCAGCGCCATCAGCCTGACGCCGACGCCGATGACGCCAATGAAGAAGTTCGACCTTATGTTCGGCGTCAACGTGCGCGGCACCTACTTGTGCACCCAACAGTGCTTGCCTGAGCTCATCAAGAGCGCAGAAGCCGGGCGCAACCCGCACGTGCTCAACATGAGTCCGCCGCTGTCGATGAAGGAGCACTGGTTTAAAGGCCACGTCGCCTACACGATGGCCAAGTACGGCATGAGCCAGTGCACGCTGGGCCACGCCGGTGAATTTCGCCCGCTGGGCATCGCGGTCAACAGCCTGTGGCCGCGCACGGCCATCGCCACCGCGGCGATGCAGATGATCCCCGGCATCGATCTGAACCTGTGCCGCAAGCCCGAGATCCTGGCCGACGCCGCCTACCTTATCCTGACCAGCGACGCGCGCAGCACCAGCGGCAACTTCTTCATCGACGACGAGCTGCTGGCCCGCCACGGCGTGACCGAATTCGACCGTTATGCCGTGGTGCCGGGCACGCAGAACTTCATCCCCGACTTCTTTGTCGACTGAGGGCGGTCGCTGCCCGATCGCTGAAGCTGGTAGGCCCCGAAGCCTGGCAGCGCTGAAGCTTGGCAACGCTTGAACCCGGCACCGCCAAAGCCTGTCAGCGCGGCACCGGACGTGGTTGGCCGTTGCCGTCAATGGCGACGTAGGTCAGGTCGGCTTCGGTGACCTTGACGAATTGCAGGTTCGCCGGGTTGCGTTCGGCGTAGACCGCTACGTGCACGCTGATGCTGGTATTGCCGATGCGTGTGACGCGGGCATAAAAACTCAACAGGTCACCCAGGCTCACCGGCTGTTTGAAGACGAACTGGTTGACCGCCACGGTCGCGATGCGGCCGCGTGCGATACGGCTGGGCAGCACGGCACCGGCCAGGTCCACCTGCGCCATGATCCAGCCGCCGAAGATGTCGCCGTTGGCATTGACGTCGGCCGGCAGCGGCATCACGCGCAGCACCAGTTGCGAGCCGTCGCCCAGGCTCGTCGGTGCCATCACCGGGCCGGCGGTGTCGGGGGTGGTGTCGGGAGTTGTGCCGTGTTCCGGGGTTTGCATGCAGGGCTCCTCGAGCTGCAGCGGGCCAGCGTGACAATCACGCCATGCCCCCGCACAGCACTGTATCTGCCGGCCCCGCCACGGCGCCCGGCAACACCGCCGACGGCGCCGCTGCCGGGCGCTCCGACTGGGCCACGCTGGCCAAGCTGCTGCCCTATCTGTGGCGCTATCGCTGGCGTGTCGGCCTGGCACTCGGTTTTCTGCTCATGGCCAAAGGCGCCAACGTTTCGGTGCCGGTGCTGCTGAAGTACCTCATCGATTCACTGAGCCTGAAGCCCGGCGAGCCGGCCGCGCTGCTGGTGGTGCCGGTGGGTTTGCTGGTGGCATACGGACTGCTGCGTTTGAGTACCTCGCTGTTCACCGAGCTGCGCGAGCTGATCTTTGCCAAGGCCACCGAAGGCACGGCGCGCAGCATCAGCCTGCAGGTCTTTCGCCACCTGCATGCGTTGAGCCTGCGCTTTCACCTCGAGCGCCAGACCGGCGGCATGACGCGCGACATCGAGCGCGGCACCCGTGCCGTGCATTCGCTGATCAGCTATTCGCTCTACAGCATCTTTCCGACGCTGGTAGAGGTGCTGATGGTGCTGACGCTGCTGGGCTGGAAGTTCGACGCGGCTTTTGCCTGGATCACGCTGGCGGCGCTGGCCTGCTACATCACGTTCACGATCACCGTCACCGAATGGCGCACGCAGTTTCGCAAGGAGATGAACGAGATCGATTCGACAGCGCATTCGCGGGCCATCGATTCGCTGTTGAACTACGAGACCGTCAAGTACTTCAACAACGAAGATTTCGAGGCCGGGCGCTACGACGAGAACCTGGAAAAACTGCGCCGCGCCGCGCTCAAGAGCCAGCGCACGCTGAGCCTGCTCAACACCGGGCAGCAGCTGATCATTGCGGCGGCGCTGATCGCCATGTTGTGGCGCGCCACGCAAGGCGTGGTCGAGGGCCGGCTGACGCTCGGAGATCTGGTGATGGTCAACGCTTTCATGATCCAGCTCTACATCCCGCTCAATTTTCTGGGTGTGATGTACCGCGAGATCAAGCAGGCGCTGACGGATCTGGACAAGATGTTCGGCCTGATGGAGAAGCACCGCGAGGTCGACGACGCGCCCGGTGCGCTGCCGCTGCAGGTCAGCGCCGGCACGGTGCGCTTCGAGAACGTGCAGTTTGCGTACGACCCCGGAGCTGCAGGCCGCCCGATCCTGCACGATCTGAGCTTTGAGATTCCGGCCGGCAAGACGGTGGCGGTGGTGGGGCCCTCGGGCGCCGGCAAAAGCACGCTGGCGCGCTTGCTCTATCGCTTCTACGACGTAGCACCCGAGGGTGGCGGCCGCATCACGATCGACGGCCAGGACATCCGCCTGGTCACGCAGGCCAGCCTGCGCCAGGCCATCGGCATCGTGCCGCAGGACACGGTGCTGTTCAACGACACGGTGCAATACAACATCGCGTACGGCCGGCCCGGTGCCACGCTTGAAGAGGTCCAAGACGCGGCCCGCGCGGCGCACATCCACGACTTCATCACCCACACGCCGAAGGGCTACGACACGATGGTCGGCGAGCGCGGCTTGAAGTTGAGCGGCGGTGAAAAGCAGCGTGTGGCGATTGCGCGCACGCTGTTGAAAAACCCGCCGATCCTGATTTTCGACGAAGCCACTTCGGCACTGGACAGCGCCAACGAACGTGCCATCCAGGCCGAACTGCGCGCCGTCAGCCAGGGCAAAACCGCGCTGGTCATCGCGCACCGCCTGAGCACGGTGGTCGACGCGCACGAGATCGTCGTGCTCGAAGCCGGCCGTGCCGTCGAGCGCGGTGCGCATGCCGAGCTGCTGGCACGCGGCGGGCGCTACGCGCAGATGTGGCGGCTGCAGCAGAGCGCGCAGGACGGCTGATGCGCATTAGCCGCGGCCGGCTTGGCCCCAACGCTGCTCGGCAGCCCTCAGCGCAGCGCGAATACCTCGTCGCCTTCGCCCGGCACACAGCCGTCGGGCAGGGGCTCCCAGCCGCGGCGCATCACCACGTGTGCCGCGGTATGGCAGAACTCCAGCCGCTCGGCGCCCGGCACGCGCTGGCGCACGAAGACCTCGATGGCCTGCGGCATGCTGACGCGAAACTGCGCCCGCGCCAGATCGGACTCGGGGTGGTCATCGCGGTGCAGGTAGGGGCTGAAGGCCGTCAGCCACAGCAGAGGCCGCCAGCCGAGTGAGAACGTCGCCGCTTCATAACCCAGGATGCGCAGCGCAGCCTGTGCTGAAGTTCGCGGTGCCGTGGCCGGCAGCGCAGTGGCGGCGTCGGGATCTGGATCGGCGTCGGGATCGGCATTGGCATCGGCATCGGCATTCACCCGCTCCGGGCCCGGCGCAGCAGCGGGCGCAGCCCAGGCCAGCCCCAGCAGCTCGATCAGCCACTGGTTGCAGTTCTGGTACTGCAAGCTCCAGGCGTGGGCGTTGGCGCTGTAGCGCGCGCCCAGCAGAGACAGCGCACGCCGGTTGTCCAGCGCCACTGTCTCCAGCGTGGCCGCAGCATCGGCGGGCAGCAGGACCACCGAGACATAGCCCAGCGCCGGGTCTTCGGTGCCCAGCAAAAACGCCGACAGGCCTTGATCGAACAGCCGCGGCGCGGCTTCGTCACAAGCAAAGTACAGCTGCCGCACGGCCCAGGGTGTCTCGCCGCTGCCCTGCAGGCTCAAGCCCGCATGCGAGTAGCGCATGCCGAACCAGCGCAGATTCAGCCCGCTGCGTGACACCAATGCCACGCGGCTGCCACTGCGCTCCAGCTCGCTCTTGACGATGGCGCTGAGCTGCAACAAGCGCCCCTGCTGCCCGGCGCTCAGCGGCGGTGTGGCGTCGCAGTAGCGCAGCGTGCCGGCGTGCGCTGTTGCGGCGCTGAGCGTTGCGGCGCCTACCGCGGCAACTGCCGCGGCAACTACCGCAGCGCCGCGTACAGCGGCACGGCGCAAGTTGACGTGCAAGCCGCGGCTACAGCGTCACGGCGCGGGTGCGCAGATCCTGGTGCCAGCGTTCGTCCAGCACCAGAAAGAAGGCCTCTTGCGTGGCGGCCGCCGTGAACTCGGTGCCCCAGGCGCGGGTTTGGGCAGTAACCACGCCACCCGCGGCCAGCCGGCCCTGCGTGGCAGCTTCTGTCGGCAGCAGCAAATCGAAAGCTTCGCGGCCGTCCAGCGTCTGCAGCGTGACACGCACACGTGCCGGCTCGGTGCCGAGCGCGGCGATCTGCACGATGCGGTAGTCGCCCGCGGCGACCTTTTCGTCCTTCGACGAGCTGGCGCTGGACTTCTCGATCGATGTCGAGGAGCTCCCTACCGATGTCGAGGCGCCGTCCGACGAGGCCGACGATGCAGAGCTGGCGGCTATGGCGGCTGCCGGTGTCAGGCTGGCCAGCACGGCCAGCGACAGCAGCGTGCGGATCAGAGAAGTCGGTCGGCTCATGCGGTACTCCTGGCGAATAGCGGATGGGCGATGCTAGTGGGCGTCCGGCGGCGCAGGGCGTCTCGGTTCGCTCCCATCTGCAATGCCGTGGCAGGGCTTGTCGCCAGGCCTGCCCAGGGCCGGCCCCGAGTCGCAGCTACAAGACCCGCCGATAAACTGCCGGGCGATGGAAACCAAGTGGCTGGAAGACTTCGTGAGCCTGGCCGAGACGCGCAGCTTTTCGCGCTCGGCGCAGTTGCGCCACGTCACGCAGCCGGCGTTTTCGCGCCGCATCCAGGCCCTCGAAGCCTGGGCCGGCAACGACCTGGTCGACCGCTCGGCCTACCCGACACGCCTGACGCCGGCCGGCGAAACGCTGCATGCACAGGCGCTGGAGATGCTGGACGCGCTGCAGGCCACCCGCAACATGATGCGCAGCCACCAGGCAGCAGGCCAGGACATGATCGATTTCGCGGTGCCGCACACGCTGGCCTTCACGTTCTTCCCGCATTGGTTGATGGATTTGCGCGAGCACTTCGGCGCGGTCAAGTGCCGGCTCACCGCACTCAACGTGCACGACGCGGTGATGCGCCTGACCGAGGGCGGCTGCGACTTGCTGATCGCCTACCACCACGCGAGCCTGCCGCTGCAGCTGAGCGCCGAGCGCTACGAGATGCTGCCGCTGTCCAGCGAAACGCTGGCCGCCTACGCCAAGGCCGGGCCCGACGGGCAGCCGCTGTTCAGCCTGCCCGGCCACAGCAGCGCGCGCGTACCTTTTCTAAGTTATGCATCGGGCGCCTACATGGCCCGCATGGTCGAGCTGATCTTGAAGCAGGCCCGCGAGCCGCTGCACCTGGAGTCGATCTACGAAACCGACATGGCCGAGGGCCTGAAGGCGATGGCACTCGAAGGCCATGGCCTGGCCTTCTTGCCGCACAGCAGCGTGCGCAAAGAGCTGAAAGCGCGCCGCCTGGTGGCCGCTGCCGGCAGCGCGCAGCTGGAGCTGACAATGGAGGTGCGCATCTACCGCGAGCGCCCCGAGGTGGCGCGCCACGCCAAGCCCGCGGTGCAGGCCCTGTGGGACTACCTCGGTGGACTCGGCGCCACACGCCACTCCGCGCGCGCGGCAACACGCGCGGCAACACGCGCCGCTGCGCGCACTGCGTCGTCCACGCCGTCGCCCATGCTCGACCGCCCTGCGGGTTGACTGGCGGTCAACGCGTGGCCCGTGGGCGGCGTTGGCACAGTCCCTGCGTTGGCCGCGCACGAGGGGCCCGCCGAGCGCGGGCTTACTCTTGTGCCGTAACCAGTGCTGGCTTTCTAGAATCCGCCCGGGTTTCGGCCCGCCCCCGATGTCGATCCAAGGAAACGTCTTAATGAAAAAATCTCTGCTTACCGCAGCTGCTTTGGCACTGCTGGCTACTGGCGCAGCACAAGCCGATACGCTGGCCAAAATCAAGGAAGCGGGCGCCGCAACGATGGGTGTTCGCGAGTCGTCCGGTGCCCTGAGCTACACGTTGGGCGACGGCAAGTACGCCGGCTTCCATGTCGACGTCTGCACCCGCGTGCTGACCGATGTGCAAAAGAATTTGGGTCTGGCCAAGATGGATATCAAGTACCAGCCGGTGACGTCTGGGAACCGCATCCCGCTGGTGCAGAACGGCACTGTCGACATCGAGTGCGGCAGCACCACCAACAACGCCACGCGCCAGAAGGACGTGGCCTTCGCAATGACGACCTTCGTCGAAGAGGTGCGCATTGCGGTCAAGGCCAATTCCGGCATCACCGGCATCGCGCAGCTGGCGGGCAAGAACATCGCCACGACCACCGGCACGACATCGGTCCAGCACCTACGCCGCCACGAGCGTGCCAACGGCGTCGACTTCAAGGAAGTGTTTGGCAAGGACCACGCGGACAGCTTCCTGTTGTTGGAAACCGGCCGTGCCGACGCCTTTGTGATGGACGGTCAGATCCTGGCCGGCAACATCGCCAGGAGTAAGGCGCCAGCAGACTTCCGCATCGTCGGTGAGGTGCTGTCGGTGGAGCCGATCGCCATCATGATGCGCAAGGACGATCCGGCCTTCAAAAAGGCGGTCGATGAAAGCATCGTCGCGATGATCAAGTCCGGCGACATGGCCAAGGCTTACGACAAGTGGTTCGTGCAGCCCATCCCGCCCAGCAACACGCGCGTCGGCCTGCCCGCCAGCGAAGCCACCAAGGCTGCCTGGGCCAGCCCCAATGACAAGCCGGTCGAGGACTACGTGAAGAAGTAACCCCCGGCCCCGGCGTGCTGCAACGGCACGCTGGGGCGTTCGTTCTGGGGGCGCTGGGCAAGACGGGAGGGCCGCGTGGTCAGTTGGGATTGGCAGGTCTTCTGCAAGGAGACCACATCGGGCGATGTCTTGGCCAGCTGCTTCGGCAAGGGCGGCGACATCACCTACCTGGACTGGCTGCTGTCGGCCTGGGGCTGGACGATCAGCGTGGCCGTGCTGGCGCTGGTGGTGGCGGTGGTCGTGGGCTCGTTGATGGGCATCTTCCGCACGGCGCCGGATTGGCGGCTGGTGTGGCTGGGCAACGCCTGGACCGAGCTGTTTCGCAACATTCCGCTGCTGGTGCAAATCTTTCTCTGGTACCACGTGCTGCCGGCGATATTTAAGCCGTTGCAGGCTTTTCCGAGCTTCGTGCTGGTGGTCTTCGCGCTTGGTTTTTTCACCAGCGCGCGCATCTCCGAGCAGGTCAAGGCCGGCATTCAGAGCCTGCCCAAAGGCCAGCGTTATGCCGGCTTGGCAGTCGGCCTGACGCTGCCGCAGACCTACCGCTACGTGCTGCTGCCGATGGCCTTTCGCATCGTCATCCCGCCGCTCACCAGCGAGAGCATGAACATCATCAAGAACTCGTCGGTGGCGTTTGCCGTGAGCATCGCCGAGCTGACGATGTTTGCGATGCAGGCCGGCGAAGAAACGTCGCGCAACATCGAGATGTACATGGCGGTGACGGGGCTGTACTTCGTCTCGGCCTTCACGATCAACCGGCTGGCACTCGCGGTGGAAAACCGCGTCCGGGTCCCCGGCATGATCGGCGGGAAGTGAGCAGGCAGCCATGAACCTGGATTTCACGTTCCTGAGCTGGGGTGTCGTCTCCAGTTTCGTCGTCAAGGGCCTGCTCTTCAGCGTGCAGCTGACGTTGATCGCGATGGTCGGCGGCATCATTCTGGGAACGGCGCTGGCGCTGATGCGACTGTCCGGCAAACGCTGGTTGGTGATACCGGCGGCGGCCTACGTCAACACCATGCGCAGCATCCCGCTGGTAATGGTCATCCTGTGGTTCTTCTTGCTGATCCCGCTGCTCACCGGGCGGCCGCTGGGTGCCGAGGTCTCGGCCATGATCACCTTCACGCTGTTCGAGGCCGCCTACTTCAGCGAGATCATGCGGGCCGGCATCCAGAGCGTGCCCAAAGGCCAGGTCCACGCCGGCTATGCGGTCGGCATGAACTACCAGCAGACGATGCAGTTGATCGTGCTGCCGCAAGCCTTTCGCAACATGCTGCCGGTGCTGCTGACGCAGACCATCATCCTGTTCCAGGACACCTCGCTGGTCTACGCCATCGGCGCCTACGACCTGCTCAAGGGCTTCGAGATCGCTGGCAAGAACTTCAACCGGCCGGTGGAGACCTACCTGGTGGCCACGGTCGTCTACTTTGTGATCTGCTTCAGCCTGAGCATGACGGTGCGCAAGCTGCAGCAGAAGATCGCCATAGTGCGTTAGGTACCCCGATGATCGAAATCAAAAACGTCAGCAAGTGGTACGGCAGCTTCCAGGTGCTGACAGACTGCACCACGTCCATCAAGAAGGGTGAGGTCGTGGTGGTCTGCGGGCCATCGGGCAGCGGCAAGAGCACGCTGATCAAGACCGTCAACGCGCTGGAGCCATTCCAGAAGGGCGACATCACGGTCGACGGCGTCAGCATCAGCAACGCCAAGACCGATCTGCCCAAGATGCGCAGCCGTGTCGGCATGGTCTTCCAGCACTTCGAGCTGTTTCCGCATCTGAGCGTGACCGAGAACCTGACGCTGGCGCAGATCAAGGTGCTGGGCCGCAGCACTGACGAAGCCAAGGCGCGGGGCATGAAGATGCTCGACCGCGTCGGGCTCATGGTGCACAAAGACAAGTTTCCGGGCCAGCTGTCCGGCGGCCAACAGCAGCGGGTGGCGATTGCGCGCGCGCTCAGCATGGACCCGATCGTGATGCTGTTTGATGAGCCGACTTCTGCGCTGGACCCCGAGATGGTCGGTGAGGTGCTGGACGTGATGGTGCAGCTGGCGCAAGAAGGCATGACGATGATGGTCGTCTCGCACGAAATGGGCTTTGCCCGCAAGGTCAGCCACCGCGTGATCTTCATGGACGTCGGCAAGATAGTCGAAGACTGCAAGAAGGAAGAGTTCTTCGGCAGCCCCGAAGCCCGCTCGCCGCGTGCCCGCGAATTTCTGTCCAAGATCCTGCAGCACTGAGTGCGGACGTGGGGGGGGGGGGGGGGTGGGGCGCGGGCCGCAGGGCCCCGCGCGGGGGGGAGCGGGCGGGGGGGGGGGGGGGGGGGGGCGGG
>JAJAZC010000067.1 GCA_026785885.1 Rubrivivax sp. | reverse complement strand
GTTGCCCCGCGTTACCGTTCGACTTGCATGTGTAAGGCATGCCGCCAGCGTTCAATCTGAGCCAGGATCAAACTCTTCAGTTCGATCTTGAATTTGCTCTAAGGAATCAAAGTGAACTTCACTTTAATTTCTGCGAGCGTTTAAGGTCATGAGACCGCGATGCAGCGTCACCACTGCATCTTGGCACTTGCCTTCAAACGCCCACGCTTAGCGGCTGCTGATTTTTAAAGAACACTGCTGAAAACGCTAGATTTTCAGCGCCGCTAAACAACTTAGCGGGGTCTTAGATTCTGACATGCACATCAATCAGCTGTCAACAACCTAATCGGTTTGATTTTCGGACTGTGCCTGCGGAATTTTGCTCTCGCTTGCGGCGGTCCATGTCTAGCCGAGCCCGCAACTGTAGCACACGCTTTTCTTCGCACGCAAGCGGCCATTGTTCAAGCTGCTACGACTGCCGTGCCGCTTGCCAGTCGAGATAGTTTTGAAGCCACATCTCTGCTGCTACTTAAAAGCGCAACGTCGGCCAGGAGTGGAGCGGATTGCTAGTGCCCGGGTCGCCCCTGAAGCACCTCGCGCAAAACACCAGCTGGATCATCCGACGCGAGCAAAGCTGGCAGCTGTTCGGCAAGCCACCGCGTGTCCGCGCGCAGCACGCGCTGCTTGATCGACGCAATGCGTGCTGGATGCATGGAGAAGCTTCGCAAGCCCATTGCAAGCAGCAACTCAGTGAAGGCAGGATCACCAGCCATCTCGCCACAAACACACACATCTTTGCCAATGCGATTGGCATGAGCAATGGTCCGTTGCACTAGGTGCAGCACGGCTGGGTGCCATGGGTCGTACAGGTGTGAAACTGCCTCGTCGGCACGGTCGATAGCCAGCGTGTACTGGATCAAGTCGTTGGTGCCAATCGAAACAAAATCGAGGTGGCGTAGGAGGCGGTCAATCATCAAAGCCGCAGCTGGCACTTCGACCATTGCGCCTATGTCGACTTGCCCGTAGCTGTGCCCTGCCTCATCGAGCTGCTGCCGTGCCCGTGCGAGCGCCTCGAGAATCGAGCGCACTTCACCCAGATGCGCGACCATAGGAACCAGTATCCGCACTTTGCCGTGCGCGCTGGCTCGCAGGATGGCCCGCAGTTGCTGCCTGAACATGCCCGGCTCTGACAAGCTCCAGCGAATCGCCCGCAGCCCCAGGGCTGGGTTCAGTCCGTGTTCATGCCGCAGCTCCTGTGCGCTCATGCGCTCCAGCGGTTTGTCGGCACCGACGTCGACCGTGCGAATGGTGACCGGCAGGCCCTGCATCGCCACCACTGCCGTGCGGTAGGCTTCAAACTGCTCTTCTTCATCAGGCAAGTCGCCACCGCGGTTCATAAACAGAAACTCGCTGCGAAACAGCCCTACACCCATGGCGCCCGCCTCCAGGGCGCCCGGACCGTCCCCCGGCAATTCGATGTTGGCCAGCAGCTCGACGACTTGTCCGTCCAGCGTCACTGCGGGGGTGTGGCGCAGCCGGTTCAGCCGCGCACGCTCGAGCTCGCTCTGGCGCTGGCGGAATCGGTACTCTTCCAGGACGATGGCTGTCGGATTGACCACCACGACACCGGCGTCGCCATCGATAACGATCCAGTCGTCCTGCCGTATCAGGCGACTTGCCTCGCGGGCGCCGACCACGGCGGGAATGTCCAAGCTACGCGCAACGATTGCTGTGTGCGACGTGCGCCCGCCAACATCGGTGACGAAGCCGGTGAACACGCTGCGCTTGAACTGCATCATGTCGGCCGGCGCAACGTCGCTGGCCACAAGCACCAACGGGTCCTCCCCCATGACGGTGGGCAGCACGCTGCGCTCAGTCGGTGCCTTGCCGGCCTTGGCAGCTGCTGCTGCCAGCGACGACCCTGCCAGTTCGCGCAACAGGCGTTCCACCACCTGTTCAAGGTCGGCCTTGCGCTCGCGCAGATAGGGATCCTCCATCTCGTCGAACTGCCGCGCCAGCACCTCCAGCTGCGCTGACAGCGCCCATTCCGCGTTGTAGTGGCGATCGTAGATCCACACCTTGGTAGCGCTCGTCAGAGCCTCGTCGTGCAGCAGCATCAGATGCACATCGAGCAAAGCGGCCAGCTCGTGCGGCGCCTCCTGCGGCAGCTCGTTCTTCAGTTGCTCCAATTCAGCAGCGACCGTGTCCCGAGCCAGGCGCAGGCGCGCGATCTCGTGCTCAAGCCGGTCAACGGCGACAAAGTAGTGCGCGACGTCGACACGGCTGGACGCAATCAAAACCGCGCGCCCGATGGCGACGCCGCGTGAGACCGGCAAGCCGAAGATTTGGATGCTCATGGCAACGCCTGGCTGGCGGCGCAGTAGGTGTTGAAAATCCCGGGCAACGGCTGGCTTGTCATTCGCTCTCGCCGAACTTACCGTCGATTAATGTGCGCAGCGCGCCCATGGCCTCGCGCTCGTCGACGCCCTCGGCTTCGATGTCGACCGTGCTGCCCATGCCTGCTGCCAGCATCATCACCCCCATGATGCTCTTGGCGTTGACACGGCGGCCATTGCGGCTCAGATGGATGTCGCTTGCATACGCGCCTGCCAGCTTGGTGAGTTTGGCCGACGCGCGGGCATGCAAGCCCAGCTTATTGGTGATGGTGATGCTGTGTTGGATCATGGCTGGCACCGGGCTCGGGCTGGTTTTGGCGCCGCGGCACCGCGACGTGCATGACACCTTGCGACGCGCCGGCCAACGCGCGGTCCACCAGCTCGCCCAGCGGCAGCTCGCAGTAACACAGCGTGCGCCACAACATGGGCACATTGACGCCGGCCACCACGCGCGAGCGCACACCGTCGGCAGCCGCCAGCGCGGCATTGCACGGCGTGGCGCCGAAGACATCGGCCAGGATCAGCATCTCCTGCCCTGCCGCCGCGGCCAAAGCCTGGCGAATGCCGTCCACCACGTCGTCGACTCTGGCGTTGGGTGCTACGTCGATGGCCGCCAGCTGCGCACCGCAATCGGGGTAGACGTGACGCGCCACCGCCTGAAGCGAAGAGGCCAGCGGCGCGTGGGCAACGATGAGCAGTCGGGCCATGAAGGGGGTCGGGGTCCGGTGCTGATTATGCGGACGCCTGCCGCGTCAACGCACCGAAGCGACCCAGGAACCAGCCATAGGCCGCCGCGCAGCAGGCGCCCAACACGCCGAACGCGACACGAAACGCGGCCGCTTCGCCCCAACCCACGGCGCGCAACGCATCGACCGCCAGGCCGATACCCCACTGCACGCAGAACACGCCGCTGAAGATCACGAGATTGAAAGCCGACAGCGCCCGCCCAGCCTGCCGTGGTGTGAAGGCTGCCGCCACCGCGGGCTGGCTGAGCGAGACGAACGTGCAGGCCATGCACCACAGTGCCCACCACACGGCGCCGGCTTGCGCGCCCAGCGCAACATTGGCGGCCGTCCCCAGCAAGGCCAGCGGCAGGCCCCAGGCCATCAGGCGCAGCGCATCGACACCTCGGGCGGCCAGCCGCGGCATCAGCGCACCCCAGATCAGAAAGGTCATCAACATGGCCAAGTTGATGCCGAACAAGCCCTGTGCGGCCTGCGCCGGGCTCTGCAAGGCCACGCGGGTCAACCAGGGCCCGGCCCACAGGGACTGCACGGCAATCATGCCGCCGTACAGGAAAAAGCCCAAAGGCGCGGTGGCCACGAACAGCGGGTGGCGCACGATCGACCGGTAGCCGCCGTCGCCGTCGTCCCGGCCCTTTTCGCCGCCACGTTGACTGCCGCCGGTGCGGTGCAAGCCCCTCTGCTCGTCGGCCGGCACCAGCCACACCACCAGTGCCATACCGACGGCCAGCAGCGCTGCAACGATCCAGAACAAGCCGCGCCAACCCACGCTGGGCAGCAGCCACTGCACCGGCAGCGTCGAGGCCACCATGCCGAGCGACCCCGTCATCAGCATCCACGAGTTGGCGCGCAGCTGCGCCGCCGGTGAGAACTGCCGCCGGTACAGCGTCAACGGAGCCATCAGGCAAGCGCCGACGCCGGCACCGATGAGCACCCGCGCGGCGATCAGGCCGCTCAGTTGCGTGGCTTGTGCAAAAGCCATGCAGCCGATCACCGCTCCACTGACCAGCACCAGCAGCGTGCGACGCGGGCCAAAACGGTCAAGCGCCTGACCCAGGGGCAATTGCATCCCGGCGAAGCCGAGGAAGTACGCGCCGGCCAGCAGCCCCAGGTCGCTGGCGCGCAGACCCAGCTCAACACTGAACACCGGTGCCAGCGTGGCCGTCACCGCACGCAGCAGCGCGGACAAAAAGTAGGTAAAAGCAAACGCGAAAAAAAGGCTCGCGGCGCGGCCGGCGGCCGAATTCATGGCCGGATGCGAAGACCGCCGAAAAAGGTGTCGGCTGCATCGTCGGCCAACGGCTCACCCAGGGCCGTGGCCTGGAACACACGTGTGCCGTGGGCAAAAACGGCAAGCTGCATGTGCAGCGGCGTGCCGTCGGGACGGGTGCCTTGCAAGCGCCAGCGCTGGCTCGCCGCATGGGGTGTGGCGCCGGGCACTTGCAGCGCTATAGGGCGCGCCGCGGCGGCTCGACCAGGCCGCCCGGCGCCGATGTTGCCGGCCGCCGAAGCGCCCAGCTCAGCCATGGCCGGACCCACACGGCCCGGCTCCGCAACATCGGCGAACGCAATCCCCCAGGTCTGCCCACCGGCAGCGCAGGCATGCAGGCTCAGCCGCACCGGCTGCCCTGCCAACGACACGTTGCGCTCCTGCGCCGACGGCTTGCACGGCATCAGCACCTGGGCGCGGCTGTCAGCCAGCCGCACCTCGCGCCAGTCCAGTACGGGTGAGCAGCCGCCCAGCAGTGCCGCGGCCAACAGGGCGCCCACAGCGGCGTGACGGTTCGGCGGCGATGGCATCACGGCATTATCGGCAGCGCCTGGCGGGGACTTGGCGGACGTAGCGGCGGTAGCGGATGTAGCGGCGGTAGTCACCGTAGTAGAGATAGCGGCGATAGCGGCAGTGGCGGCACGAGCGGCGCTAGCCGCAGTAGCGACAATGATGGCATGTGCGGCCGCAGTGGCAGCTGCAGGTGCTAACCTTGCTAGCGCATGGCATGTGGAGTAGATATCGCGGTGCCGGAAACCGGGTCGACATCTCGACGCGGGCCGGCCAACACAGGGCGGTGAGCATGGAACGACACAGATGGACCTGACTGATCACCCCGGCGCACTGCCGCTGGGCCGGCGCCTGGCCGAGCCGCTGGACCCGCAGGCGCTGGTGGCGCAGTTAGGCAGCGAGGTCGCTGCCACGTTGTCGTCGGCGCTGGAACGCGTGACGACACTGGCGGCCACTGGCAAGATCGACCGCGCAGGCCTGCGCCTGTTGCGTGAAGAGATCGACCGCGCCCGCCGCGCCGGCATCATGGGCCAGCAAGTCGTGCGGCTGGGCAACGGCCGGGTGCAGCTGGCCAACGAACGGCTGGACCTCACCGGCCTGTTGAGCGAAGCGCTGCGCCAGCGCGGCCGTGAAATCGACGCCCGAGGCATCGAGATTCGCCAGGTGCTCAACGCGGCCGAGGTGATGAGCGACAGCACGCTGTTGTTCTCGCTGCTGCAGACGACGCTGGACTGGAGCTTTGAACACGCTGTCTCGCGTATCGACCTGACGGTAGCCATTAAGAGCTGGCCGGCACATGCTTGCTTTACCGTGGCCTTCGCCCACCAGCCGGCCGACGAAGTCGACGTGCCGCAAGGCCGGGCCGCACCTGAGCATGAAGCGCGCCTGGACACCATGGCCTGGCGCTTGTTGCAACAAACCGCCGGCGTGCTGGGCCTGGTGCTCGCACGCGGCGATGTGCCCGGAAAGACCGAGCTGAAGCTCGAGTTTCCGCAAACCCTGGCGCCACGACTGGCCGGCCTACCGTCGGTGGACAGATCCGAGCGCGAATCGCAGGCCCACAACTCGCAGCCACTGGCTGGCCGCCACATCATGGTGCTGGCGGCGCGGCGCGAGGTGCGCAACGTCGTGCGGGCTGCGCTGCGGCCAATGGGGCTGATGATCGATTTCGTCAACTCGGTCGATGAGGCCTACCAACTCGTCACCGACGGCATGCCGCACGCGGTGGTCTACGAAGCAGCGCTGGCCGGTGATCACTTCGAGCGGCTGCGCACCGAAATGCTGGCTGAAGTGCCGAGCCTGGTCTTCGTGCGCATTGCCGAGCAGGGCCGGGCCTTCGAGGTGCTGAACTTGGGCGGCCGCCAGTTCGCCAGCGTCGGCCGCGACGCCATCATGGCCGCGCTGCCGGAGGCGCTGTCCTTCGAGCTGTCTCGCGCTGAGGAAGCCGCCGGAGCCTCCGCAAACCCCGGCAGCAAGCCGTAGCCAGCCGACTACAGCCAAAAGCACCTTGCCAATCGGCAAGTGCGGGTTGCCACCAGCAACTGGCGATCGGCTCTCGGCTGTCGACGATCAGCTGTCGCAGACAGCCATCCAAGCCAGCGGCGCTTCAGCCGCCGAACACCTTGCGCAGAATCGCACTGCCGGAGCGCACGGGGTCGGCGCGGATCTTCTTTTCCTCTTCGCCAATCATCAGAAACAGCCCGTCCAGCGCACGCCCGGTCACGTACTGCTGCACGTTGGCATCCGGCCCCTTCAGCAGGCCAAGCGCCGCAGCCCTGCCGGCCACCGCGTTGTAGCGATGGGCCAGCGAGACTTTGTCGGTGGCCTGCGTGACGATGGGCAAGAATTTCTCTGCCAACGGTGAGCGCGTCTTGCCAGCGAAGAAGTCAGTCACCGATGTACCCCCGCCGCGCACTAGCTGCAACGCGTCTTCGACGCTGATGGCCTTGACGGTGCTGACAAACAGCGTCCTGGCCATCGGCACAGCTGCTTCTGCGCCGCGGTTCATCGCCGTCACCAGATCGTCGAGCTTGCGGCCCTGGCCGGCGGCGCGCAGGAGCCTGGCGGCATCGTTCAAGAAGCCCGGCAACGCGATGCGCACCTGCGGGTTGCCGAGGAAGCCGTCGGTGCGGCCCAGTAGCGACACCGCGGCCAGAGCACCGCGCTCCAGCGCCGCGCGCACGCCGCTGGCGGCATCCACTTCGTTGATTGCCGCCTGGGCCGGGCCCGGCACCAACGAGCCCCAGGGCAGCAACAGGCCACAGGACCCTGCCGTAAACTCGCGCCGTCTCATGCAAAGTCTCCTGTGATGTCTGCGTCCAAGCATCTTGCCCCGCGCCGCAGCCTGTTGGCAACCGCAGGCGCAATGGCCGCAGCCACTGCACTGCTCGCAGCCACGGGCGGCTTGGTCGGCTGCAGTGGGCGCGATCCGGCACCGAGCTTCAGCTACACGCTGCTGGATGGCGCCAAAGCCTCCACCGATGCATTGCGCGGCAAGGTCGTGCTGGTCAACTTCTGGGCCACCAGCTGCGTCACCTGCGTTAAGGAAATGCCGGCGCTGGTGGCCACGCACAAGAAGTACCAGGCCCGCGGCTTCGAGACCCTGGCCGTGGCGATGAGCTACGACCCACCGGCGTACGTGGCCAACTTTGCGCAGAGCCGGCAACTGCCTTTCGGCGTCGTCATCGACAACACGGGCGCCATCGCACGGGCCTTCCCGGATGTGCGCCTGACACCAACGACCTACCTCATCGACAAAAAGGGCGCCATCGCCAAGCGCTACGTCGGCGAGCCCGATTTCGACGAGCTGCACGCGCTGGTCGAAAAGCTGCTGGCTGAAACATGATCGGCCGCATCAGCGGTGTGCTGGCCGACAAGCAGCCGCCGCAGGTGCTGGTGGATGTGGGTGGCGTCGGCTACCAGCTCGACGTGCCGATGAGCAGCTTCTTCAACCTGCCCGCCATCGGTGAGCGCGTGGTCCTTCTGACGCACTTTGTCGTGCGCGAGGACGCACAAATCTTGTTCGGCTTTTTGACCAGCGGCGAGCGCTCGACCTTCAAAGAGCTGGTCAAGATCAGCGGTGTCGGCTCGCGCACGGCGCTGTCCGTCCTGTCGGGCCTGAGCGTCGCCGAGCTGGCCGCTGCGGTCAGCCGCCAGGACGGCGCGCGGCTGGTCAAGGTGCCCGGCATCGGCAAGAAAACAGCGGAGCGGCTGCTGCTGGAATTGAAAGGCAAGCTCGGTGCCGACCTGTCGATGCCCGCCGGCAGCGCCCCGGCGAGTGACGCACAAAGTGATATTGCGCAGGCCCTGCAGTCGCTGGGTTACAGCGAGCGTGAAGCGCTGGCGGCAGTCAAGGCGCTGGCGGCCGACACCGGCGTCAGCGACGGCATCAAGCAGGCGCTGAAAGCGCTCAATCGTTAGTACGGCGACCCCAAGGTTTTCCAAACCTCTGCGCCGACCTACTGGCCGCATCTGCGGCACGTGCGGCTGCGTGGCCACCAGAACATGTCCACGCTACAACGCCCCCGTTCAGGCCCATGCCGGGTCAGCCCGCTGATGCGGCTGGTGGCGCTGTATGTCGCCGGCCTGCTGGCCTGGCAAGGGCTGGCTGCAGCCATTGCATTGGGCCAGGGGCCGCTGCACCAGCACCGGGTGGATGGCGCAGCGGCCGTGGCGGCCTTCTTTCAACACGGGAAGGACCACGGCACTGGCTCCGCTTACGCGCATGGACACGCGCATGGACACACGCATGCCCATGCACATGCACATGCACACGCCGAAGGCCAGCGGCACGCGCACGACCCTACTGACGCCAGCGTCGTGCCGATGGCCACGGCCGCCGGCGAAGCAGCCGACGCGCTGGCCTTTGCACTGACCTGCGCGATGGCGCTGCTGGCCGTGGGCAGCACATGGGCCGCTGGCCGCGGCGCCACCGGAGCCGTGCTGTGCGGGCACCGGCCCTGGGCCATCAAGCCGGCGCCGAACCGCCTCCTGTTCAGGCCGCCACGCAGCGCCTGAAGGCGGCCCTGCACAGGGCCGCCACGTGATGCCGATCGCCGCAGCTGCGTGCCTACAAGCGTGCGGCTCGCGGACACCCGCAGCCCATTCAGGAGCTTCATCCCATGCAACGCAAACCGCTCGCAGCGGCCGCCGCCGCGGCGCTGCTCGTCCCGTCTTTGGCAACCGCCCAGACATCCTCCGCGCCGCCATCCATCGTCATTCAAGGCCACTACGACAACGCCGTCGGCAGCAGCGACGCCGCATCGCAAGGCGTAATCGGATCGGCCTTGCTCAAGAGCCGGCCCGCTCTGCGCCCGGGCGAAGTGCTGGAGTTCGTGCCCGGCGTCATCGTCACGCAGCACTCCGGTGACGGCAAAGCCAACCAGTATTTCCTGCGCGGCTTCAACCTCGACCACGGCACCGACTTCGCCACGTCGGTGGCCGGCATGCCGGTCAACATGCCCACGCACGGCCACGGCCAGGGCTACACCGATCTGAACTTTTTGATGCCCGAGCTGGTGCAGCGCATCGAGTACCGCAAAGGCCCGTACTTCGCCAAGAGCGGTGACTTTGCATCCGCAGGCGCCGCCGACATCGCCTACAGCACGCGGCTGGACGAAAACTTTGCGCAGGTGTCGCTGGGCGAGGGCCGCTACCGGCGCGGTGTCGCCGGCGCTTCTTTCGACGCCGGCGGCGGCCTCACGGTGCTGGGCGCCTTCGAGGCCATGGGCAACGACGGCCCGTGGGCCGTGCCCGAGCGCATGCGCAAACGCAACGGCGTGCTGACCCTCAGCGGCGGCAGCGCAGCCGCCGGCTGGAGCGCCAGCGTTATGGACTACAGCGCGCGCTGGACCGCAACCGACCAAGTGCCGCAGCGCCTGATCGATGCGGGCACCTTCAATGGCCAGCCCTTTGGCCGCTTCGATTCGCTGGATGCGACCACCGGCGGCGACACCTCTCGCAGCAGCCTGTCTGGTGAGTGGCACCGCAACGACAGCAGTGCCAGCGCTGCCCGGACGCGGGTGGGCGCCTACGCCATCCGCTACCGGCTGAACCTCAACTCCAACTTCACCTATGCATTGGAGCGCCCCGCCGACGGCGACCATTTCAAGCAGCAGGACCGTCGCAGCGTGCTCGGCGGGCAGGCCAGCCACGCCTTCAACCACGCACTCGCGGGGCTGGACGCACGCAGTGAATTCGGCCTGACGCTGCGGCAGGACCGCATCCGCGTCGGCCTGTTCGACGCGGTGGCTCGCCAGACCACCGCCACGGTGCGTGAAGACAAGGTGCAACAGGCCTTGCTGGGCGCTTATGCGCAGACGGCACTGAGCTTCACGCCGCAGCTGCGTGCAGTGATCGGCTTGCGCGCCGACCACCTGCGCGCCAAGGTCGATGCGCTGACCTTGCCGGCCAACGGTGGCAGCAGCCGCGACACGCAGGTCTCACCGAAGCTGTCACTGGTAGCCGGGCCGTTTCCCAGCCTGCCGAAGACCGAGTTCTTCTTCAACGCTGGCCGCGGCCTGCACAGCAACGACGCCCGCGGCACCACCGCGCGCATCGACCCCAAGACCGGCAGCCGGGTCGACGCCGTACCGCCGCTGGTGGCCGCGAGCGGCATCGAGATCGGCGCCCGCGCCGAGGCGCTGCGCGGCCTGCAAAGCTCGCTGGCGCTGTGGCAGCTGCAGTCCGACTCCGAGCTGGTCTACATCGGCGACGCCGGCGCCACCGAGGCCAGCGCAGCCAGCCGGCGCCGCGGTGTCGAGTGGAACAACCGCTGGACGCCGGTGCCGTGGTTTTTGTTCGATGCTGACTTCGCGTGGACCCACGCGCGTTTTGCCGACGGCGACCGCATTCCCAATTCGGTCGACCGCGTGGCTTCGCTGGCCATCACGCTGCGCGAGCTGGGACCCTGGAGCGCCAGCCTGCAGTGGCGCTATCTGGGCAGCGGCGCGTTGATCGAAGACGGCAGCCAACGCTCGCAGGCGTCGCTGACCACCAACCTGCGCGTCAGCCGCAAGGTCGGCCAGCACGCCGAACTGACGCTGGACGTGTTCAACCTGGGCAACCGCAAGGTCGACGACATCCAGTACTTCTATGAATCGCAACTGCCGGGTGAGGCTGCGCCGGTGGCCGACCGCCACGTGCACCCGGCCGAGCCACGCACGCTACGGGTGACGCTGCGTGCAGCGTTCTAAGGCGCCGCCGTCGGCAAGCGGTCAGTGTTTGTGCTCGCCGTGCGGCGCTGCCGCAGCTGCGCCAGCCAGCGGCCGCACCAGCGCTTTGACTTCAATGTTCTGGCGCTGCTTGTCCGCGCCTTCGACGACCAGCGTCACGCTGACGCTGTCGCCGGCTTTGAGCGGCTGTTTAAGGTCCAGCAGCATCAGGTGATAACCGCCCGGCTTCAGTGACACGGGCTGCCCGGCCGGCAGCGCCAGGCCAGCGGGCAGCGCGCGCATGCGCATGACGTTGCCGTCCATCGACATCTCGTGAATCTCGACCACGCCGGCGGCCGGCGAGAGCGCTTCGACGAGCCGGCCGCCCTGGGCCGACGTAATGGTGGCGAACAGGCCGGTGGCCTTTTGCTGCGGCACCGTGCCGCGCACCCAGGCGTCGGCGACGGTGGTCTGCGCGCCGGCGGCGCCGGCCGACAGCGCAATAGCCAAAGCCAAAGCCAGAGCACAGGCCGGAGCCTGGAGCCGGAAACGTTTCGAAGCGATCATGGTGGACGGGCGGATCAGCGCCAGCAGCGGCGCCCTCGGGCGCGGTGCGGCAGTGTAGAGAGGTAGGCAGCGAGGTCTGCGCGGAGGTATAGAGACCGACACGGCAGCACGTGGCCGCCGCCGATAATCCTGTATGGCCATCCAGACCGACAGCTTCGGCGCCGCGCCCGCCGCACCGCACACCCGTGTCGTCAGCGCAGCACCGGCGTCACCCAACGAAGAAGCCGTCGAGCGCGCGTTGCGGCCCAAGGGCCTGGCGGAATACGTCGGCCAGGTCAAAGCGCGCGAGCAGCTGGAAATCTTCATCCAGGCCGCGCGTGGCCGTGGCGAGGCGCTGGACCATGTGCTGTTGTTCGGCCCGCCGGGCCTGGGCAAGACGACGCTGGCGCATATCGTCGCGGCCGAGCTGGGCGTCAACCTGCGCCAGACCAGCGGCCCGGTGCTGGAAAAGCCCAAGGACCTGGCCGCGATCCTGACCAACCTCGAGAAGAACGACGTGCTCTTCATCGACGAGATCCACCGCCTGAGCCCGGTGGTCGAGGAGATCCTGTACCCCGCGCTGGAGGACTACCAGATCGACATCATGATCGGCGACGGTCCGGCCGCGCGCAGCATCAAGCTCGATCTGCAGCCCTTCACGCTGGTGGGCGCCACCACGCGCGCCGGCATGCTGACCAACCCACTGCGCGACCGCTTCGGCATCGTCGCGCGGCTGGAGTTCTACACACCCGAGGAGCTGACGCGGATCGTCACGCGCTCGGCCGGCCTGCTGCAGGTGCCGATCGACGGCCACGGCGCCATCGAGATTGCCCGGCGCAGCCGCGGCACGCCACGCATCGCCAACCGGCTGCTGCGCCGCGTGCGCGACTACGCGCAGGTCAAGGGTGACGGCCATGTCGACCAGGGTGTGGCCGACAAGGCGTTGAAGATGCTGGACGTCGACCCGCTGGGCTTCGACGTGATGGACCGCAAGCTGCTGGAGGCCGTGATCCACCGCTTCGCCGGCGGGCCGGTGGGCCTGGACAACGTGGCCGCCGCCATCGGCGAAGAGCCGGGCACGATCGAGGACGTCATCGAGCCCTATTTGATCCAGCAGGGCTACCTGCAGCGCACGCCGCGCGGCCGCATCGCCACGCCGTCGGCCTGGCGCCACCTGGGGCTGGTGCAGCCGGTGCGGGCGGCCGAGGACTTGTTCGGGAGTTGAGTCAGCGGCAGCGGCGCCAGCAGCAGCGGCGGGCGGCAGCACAGTAGCCGGCAGCCTGCCGCCGCATCAACCCGGCGGCGCCGGCGCCAGCAGGTGCCGGTCGTCGTCCCAACCCAGCACGACAAAGCCTTCGCCGTTGAACAGCAGCCGGTTCACGGCGGCGTTGCGCAAGGCCCAGGCGCGCGGCGCGTCCAGCGCCAAACCGGCGGCGCTGCGGTACAGGCAGTCCAGCACACCACCGTGCGCGACCACGGCAATGGCCTGGCCTGCATGCGCCGCCGCCAGCCGCGCCACCGCCGGCACACAGCGCGCAGCAAAGTCGATCAGCGACTCACCGCCGCCGGGGCTGTAAGCCGGCTCACGGCGGCGCCAGCGCAGCGCGTCGTCAGGCAGCCGCTCTTCGATCTCGGCATGGGTCAGGCCCTCCAGGTGGCCGAAGCTGCGCTCGCGCAGCGCAACGTCGGCCTGCACCGGCAGCCCACAGGCGGCGCCCAACGCCAGCGCGGTGTCGTGCGCACGTTGTAGATCGCTGCTGTAAATGGCGGCCAGCCCTTCGTCGACCAGCGCCTGCGCAAGCCGCGCGGCTTGCCAGCGGCCGACGCCGTCCAGCGGCGCATCGCGGTGGCCCTGCAGGCGCAACTCCGCATTCCAGGCGGTCTGGCCATGGCGCAGCGCAAAAACCCGCGTGGGCTCGATCATCACGACCGCGCCTGAAACGTCAGAAGGTGCGAATGAACCTGGCGTGCCGGAGCAGACCGCGCAAGCGGGCCAGGTCAATGCACAAAGCACAGCCGTAGCTCGAACTACGGCGAGCATTTGCAACGCTGACCGGGGCCGTTTGCGCGGGATGAGCGGGCATGGCGGGTTCGTTCACACCTTCTCAGATGTCGCTGTCCAGCAGGCGTTGGTTGAGCGTGTAGGTGCCCGAGAACGTGGCTTCGCCCAACATGCGGCCGGCCAGTTGCGCGCGCACCTGCGCACCCGTGAACACACCTTGCAGCGGCAGCCGCGGCAATGCCACGGCGTACAGCGTGAAGACGTAGTGGTGCACCAGCGAATCGTTCCATGGCGGAAACGCGCCGTCGTAGCCGAAGTACTGGCCGGCCCTGTCCGCATCGCCGGCAAACCAGCCGGTGTAGTCGTTGAGGCCGTGGCGCGCGCTCTCGGCGCCGCGCACCGTGACCCGCGGGCCCGGCTTGCCGCGCGCCGTAAAGCCGCGTGTGTAGTCGCCTTCGCCGATGCTGGCCGGCTGCGGCGGTAGATCGATCAGCACCCAGTGGAAGAAGTCGCCGCGTGGCAAATCAGCCGGCACTTCGCGGCCGGGCTGGTTGACGTCATCAAGCCGGCTCGGCACATCGAAGTCATGGCAGATCAGCACCAGCGACTGCGTGCCAGCGGGCAGGTCGCTCCAGGCCAGGTGCGGGTTCAGGTTGTCGCTGAAGGTCGCGCGGCCCTGGCCGTCGGGTTTGCCGGCGGCGTACGCCAGCGGCATGCGGTCGCCGTTGGTCCAGCTGTCGCTCCAGAGCTTCATCTCAGCCCCCGAAGATGCCAGGCAAGGCCCAGGACCAAGGCCTTGCGCGGAACCGGCTTCGCCGGGCCGCTGCAAAAGCCGCAGGCGAGACGCCCGCGGCCTTCGTGCCGTCCAAGCCCGCGCAGACGGGCTCAGAGCCGCGGCGCTCAGCCCCCCTGGGGGGCTTGGTCCGCACCGAGCAAGCGCCTGCGCGCTTGCGAGTGGCTGACCGAGGCCATGCGGCATGCAAGCCGCAAGGCAGCGACCGAAGGGAGCGTGGAGGCTTCATGTCACACGCCCCACACGATGGGCTCGTCGGCGGCATGGCAGCGGCGCAGCATTTCCACCATCGGCCACAGCCGTTGACGCAGGCCGACGGCTTGGGCTGCAGGCTTGTCTTCGGCCTGGGCGCCATCGGTGTTGCCGCCGCTGCCTGCCTTGGTCTGCTGCTCGGCATCGGCCACCGCGGCCTGCAGGGCGTCGATCAAAGCCGGCATGTCAGCGACGTCGAAGATGCCGCGCGCTGCAGGCTCGCGGCCGGCCAGTTGCAGCATCTGGTTGCCATCGGCGCCCAGCATGATGAGGTCACCGCTGGCGCGACTTTTAAACTTGTAGATCATGGTCATCACATTGTGGGGCTTGGGTGCCGCGCCCCGCGGCAACGGACGTGCCGCCATGTCAATCTCGCACGAGTCGGATGCCGGGCCCACCGGGGCCCGGCACCGCAGCCAGCGCGCCATCCGGCACGCCGCCGGCCGGCACCCGCTGCTCGAAGCTCAACGCGTCCAGCGCCGGCGCAAAAAGATAACCCTGGAATTCGTGGCAGCCGGCGTCGTGCAGAAACTGGCGCTGGGCTTCTGTCTCCACGCCCTCGGCAATCACGCGCATGTCCAGCGCTCGGGCCATCTGCAGGATGGCGCGCACGATGCCGGCGTCGCTTTCATCGCCGGGCAACCCGCTGACAAAGCTGCGGTCGATCTTGAGCTTGCCGATGGGGAAGCGCTTTAGGTATGCCAAGCTGGAATAGCCGGTGCCAAAGTCGTCGATGGACATCCGCACGCCCAGCCGCGCCAGTGCGTGCAGCCGCTGCAGCGCATCGTCAGCGTCATGGACCAGGATGGTCTCGGTCAGCTCCAGCTCCAGCAGCGCCGGCGGCAGCCCGCTGACGGCCAGCACAGCGGCCACGCGGTCGACGAACTGCGCTTGCTGAAACTGCAGCGCCGACACGTTGACGGCGATCGGCATCGCGAGCCCCTTGGCACGCCACAGCGCGGCCTGGCGCACGGCCTGGCTCAACACCCAGTCGCCGATCGGCACGATGAAGCCGCTTTCTTCGGCCACCGGGATGAAGCGCGACGGCGGCACATCGCCCATCTCCGGGTCGCGCCAGCGCAGCAGCGCTTCGGCACCGACGACGCGGCCGTCCGCCAGCCGCACCTGCGGCTGGTAGTGCAGCCGGAAGCGGCCGCTGACGAGCGCCTGGCGCATCGCGTGGTCCAGCGTCATGTGGCTGCGCCGGTCGACCTGATCGCGCGCCTGGTGCAGCCGGTAGTTGGCGCGGCCGGCCAGCTTGACCGCACGCATCGCGGCTTCGGCGTGGCGCAACAGCTCGTCTGCGGTGCGGCCGTGCGATGGCCCGAGTGCCACGCCGCCGCTGCAGGTCAGCGTGAACTGCACGCTGTCCAGGTTGCACGGCTGCGCCACGACGTTCAGTACGCGCCGTGCCGCGGCCTCGGCCGCCGCTGCATCGGCCACGTGCACCAGCACGGCAAACTGGTCGCCGCTCAGGCGTGCCATCACGTCGTCCTGACGCAGGCAACGCTGGATGCGCTGCGCAACGTCCATCAGCACGCGGTCGCCGGTTTCGTGGCCCAGGCTGTCGTTGATGTGGCGGAAGCGGTCCAGGTCCACCACCAGCAGCGCCAGCGCCTGGCCGTCGGTGCGCGATCTCACAAGCGCCGCTTCGACCTGCTCGGACAGCCGCACCCGGTTGGCCAAGCCGGTCATCGCGTCGGTGCACGACAGCGTCTGGATGCGCTCCTGTGCGGCCAGCCGTTCCGTCAGATCACGAAAGGACCACACGCGTCCCTGCGGCCGGCCGGCGCTGACCAGCGGCCGCGTGACGCGCTCCAGCACCTTGCCGGACAGCAGCGTCAGCCGGTCGCTGGCGACCAACAGCGTGGCCTGGTCGAGCGTGCGTAGGCGCTGGCGGTAGCCCTCGGGGTCGGCCAGGCTGCGCGCCATCCAGGCATGTACGGCAACGTCGTCGTGCTTCTGCAGCAGCGCCAGCGGCAGGCCCCACATCTCGGAAAAACGGCGGTTGAAAGCGCGCAGCTTGCCGCCCGGATCGGTGACGAGGATGCCGTCGGCCGTAGCCTCCAGCGTGGCCTGCAGCTCCGACAGCAGCGCTTCGCGTTCGGTCTCGGTGCGCTGCTCGGCGCTGCGGTCGGTCAGCGTCACCAACGCGTGGCTGGCGGCGCCGTCCGGCCGCGGCTGCAGCGCCACGGCGCGGATGCTGCGCGTGACATGCAGCTGACGGCCGTCGACGGTGGTCATCACGGTGTCGGACAGCAGCGGCGCGGTGGCGCCTGCGCGCGCAGCGTCCCACCAGGCCAGGTCCTCCAGCGATGCCGACAGCGCTGCTGCAGAAGCGCCGTGCAACTGCGCCAGCGGCCGCGCCAACAGCGTGGCCGCTGCTGCGTTGGCCGCGACGACCTGCTGCTGCGCAAGATCGACCAGCCAGGCCGCGCCCGGCATGCCGGCCAGCAGTGCGTCGAGCAAGGGCTCGCTTGGCGCGGCGGCCATCGGCGCGACGCGGACAACGCGGGCGGTGCGCGGCCGGCGCGGCCCCAAAGCACCGCGGGCCAAGGACGGGGCGGGCTTGCTCATCCGGCCGCCACCGTGTCCCGTGCTTCCTCGGCCGCCGCATGCTGCAGCGGCTCGAAGTAGTAGTTGACGCGGGGCCGCGGGCCCAGGTAGTCCAGCGCCGCGTGCGGCACCTTGGCTGCCGGCAGGCTGCGGCGGATGCCCAGGTCGGGCGCCGTTTCCAGATCGAGCACCAGCGCATCGTTGCGCTGCACCCGCGCGTCGTGCACCAGCACGCGCGGCTTCAGTGGCCGGCTGGAGTTGACGCCGATGACCATCGCAAAGCGGTCGTCGGTGAGCTGCACCAGCGAGCCCGCCGGATACACACCCATCATGCGGATGAAGGCGTTGAGCACGGCCGCGTCGAAGCGCTGAGGGCCCTGCGAAAACAGCATCGACACCGCCTCGTGCGGCGTCAGCGCCGGCACCTGGGCCTGCGGGTTGCACAGGTTGTCGTAGCGGTTGACCAGCGCCACCACGCGCGCTGCGGTGGTGGTGCGTTCACTGCGCAGCTGGTGCGGGAAGCCGCTGCCGTCGGCTTGCTCGTGGTGTTGCAGCAGCACCTGCAGCGCGCCCGGCGACAGCGCCATCTTTTGCCCCAGCAGCAAGCCCTTGTCGACGTGGTCGCGGTAGGCCTTGAGCTCGCTGGCGTTGAGGCCTTCGTCAGCATGGCGGAAGCGGTCCGCTACCTCGAGCTTGCCGATGTCGTGCATCAGCGCGCCGCTGCCCATGTCCAGCATGTCAGCCTCGGCCATGCCGAGCGTGCGGCCGATCAGCATGGAGATCACCGCGACGTTCAGCGCATGGGTCGCAGCACGGTCGCCGCCGCCGCCGACCAGGCGGATGCCGATGTCGTCGGCGCCCAGCATCTTGTCCAGGATCGCGCGTGTCAGCTGCTCGGTGCTGCGGCCGGCGGCCTGCGGTCGTGCGCCGACGCTGTCGCTGGCGTCGCGCCAGGCTTTGGCGGCTTCGGCGTGCTGGCGCTCGCAGCGCTGCACGGCGGCGCGCTGTGCCAGCAGGGCCTCGCGGTGCTGTTGGAGGGCGGGGTCGGCGGTGCAGTCCGTGACGCTCGCAGAAGCTCCAGGCGCGGGCGGCTGCAGCGCCGCCGTGTCGCCCTGCAGCGCACTTTTCTCCGGCACCCACTTCTGGTGCTTCAGGCCCAGCCCGCGGATGGTGGCGATCTGCTCGACCGTGACGATGCGGAAGCTGGACAGCGGAAACGGGTGCGACAGCCAACCGCCTTCCAGCTGCACGAACATGCCGACGCACAAGTCCTCGACGGCGATGGTGCTGACCATGAAACTCCCCAAGCTGAAAACAGCAGCGGCGCTCAGGGCGCCCGGATGGCTGGTTATCGGTGCGCGAGGCCGCCGACTTGAGACGGCCGGGTGCTGCCGAGCGCGGCGTGTGCCGCATGTCCCACATCCGCCGCCTGTTCCGCAACTGGCGTGTGCCGAATCTGCGGCGTGCCGCGTGTGCTGCATGTGACGAATCTGCGGCGTGTGCCGAATGTGCCGCGTGCGCCGCAGCTAGCGCCTGTACCAAGCGCCTGAACAAGGCACCGCAGCCCAAGTCCCACCGCGGCACGAATGCCTAGACTGGCTGCCCGCCACTGTTCGGAGTACGCCGTGATCCTTGAAATTGCCGACATCCGCATCCACGCCGGCCAGAACGCTGGCTTCGAAGAAGCCGTTGCGCGTGCGCTGTCCACCGTCGTGAGTCAAGCCCACGGCATGCGCCGCGCGCAGCTGCACCGCGGCACCGAAAGCCCCGAGCGCTATGTGCTGCAAATCGAGTGGGCGAGCCTGGAAGACCATACGGTGGGCTTCCGGCAGGGCCCACTGTTTGCGCAGTGGCGCGCCATCGTCGGGCCGTTCTTCGCCGCGCCGCCGCAGGTCGAGCACTTTGCGGTGGTGGCGCTGCCGTGAGCCGCCAGGAGGAGCTCGAGGCCGCCGTGCAGCACTTCGACAGCGGCCGCTTCGTGCAGACGCTGGCAGCGCGCATCGCCGTGCGCAGCGCCAGCGCGAATTTCTCGTGCGCTTTGCGCGCCGCCGTTTGACGGACCCGGTGCTGGCCGAAGACCTGGTGCACGGCGTTCTCGAGGCCGTGATCACCGGCCGCGCCTCGTTCGGCGGCCGCGCTGCGCTGCGCAGCAGGCTGGTGGCCATCCTGCGCCACAAGATCGTCGACCTGGTGCGACAGCGTGTCGGCCACGACAGCCTGGACGCAGCCCATGACAACAACAGCGACGACGACGGCGAACGCGCCGCCATCGAGCTGACCTGCCCGCAGCCGCGCCCCGACGAGGTGGCCGTGCAGCGCCAGCGCCTGCAGCGCACGCTGCAGCGGCTCGAGCAACTGCCGCCGTCGCTGCGCCGCGTCGTCGAGCTGCGCGTGCTGCAGGACCGCAGCACGCGCGATGTCTGCAGCACGCTGTGCATCCGCGAGCAAAACCTGTTTGTGCGGCTGCACCGCGCGCGCCACGCGCTGGCTGGCTAGGCGCTTGTCCGTAGAGGAAACGCCCCGAGGCTGGCGTTCGTTACCCGCGGCTCAACGCGGCAGCAGCCTGTCCATCACCGCCAGCAGCGCCGCGATCTCGATCGGCTTGGTGATGTAGTCGGCAAAGCCCGCGGCCAGCGCCCGCGCGCGGTCGGCCGGCATGGCGTTGGCGCTGACAGCCACTACCGGCATCGCGCGGGTGCGCGGCTCGGCGCGCAGGCGGCGCAGCACCTCGAAGCCGTCGAAGCCGGGCAGCTGGATGTCCAGCAGCACGAGGTCGGGCTGCTGCTGCAGCGCCAAATCCAGCCCCGCCTGCGGCAGGCCAGCCAACAGCAGGCGCACGCCCCCGCGCTGCGCCAGCACGCCTTCCATCAACAGCTGGTTGACCTCGTTGTCCTCGATGTACAGCACGGTGTGGCTGCGTTGCGGCCGCGGCGGCTGTAGCGGCTTGGGCAGCGGCGGCTGCACCGGCGGCGGCGCTGCGGCCGTTGACACCGCCGTCAGCCCCACCGCACCCGCCAGCCGGAGCCAGAACACGCTGCCTTGGCCCTTTTGGCTGTGCACGCCGATGCGGCCTTGCATCAGATCGACCAGCCACTTGCTCAGCGCCAGGCCGATGCCGGCACCTTCGACGTCGGTACGGTCTGCACCCAGGCGCTCGAAGGCCTGGAACAGGCGCTCCTGCTCCTGCGCGGTCAGGCCCGGGCCGGTGTCGCGCACCTCGATCAGCCAATCCGCGCCTTGGCGCTTCCAGCCCAGCACCACGCTGCCACCGGGCCGGTTGTATTTGACGGCGTTGGACAGCAGGTTCAGCAGCACCTGCTTCAGGCGCGTCGGGTCGGCCAGCACATGGGCCTCGGCGTCCGCGCCTGGTGCGATGTGCAACTGCAGGCCGCGCTCGGCGGCGGCGGCGCGCACCAGTTGCAGGCAGCCTTGCGCCAGAGCCGGCAGCGCCACCGGCGCCAGCGTCAGGCTCAGCGTGCCGGCTTCGATGCGCGCCAGGTCCAGCACGTCGTTGATCAGGCTCAGCAGGTGGCGGCCGCCGCGCAGCAGCTCCTGCGTGCGGCTTCGCTGCAGGGGGCTCAGCGGGTCAGCGCCGTCGGCCTCCATCAGCTGGCCGAAGCCGAGCACGGCGTTCAGTGGCGTGCGCAGCTCGTGCGACATGCGCGACAGGAATTCGGACTTGGCCTGGTTGGCGCGTTCGGCTTCGTCCTTGGCCGCGATCAGCGCCGCTTCGGCGGCCTTGCGCTCGGTGATGTCCCAGCCGTAGACGATGTAGCCGTCGAAGCCGCCGTCCGCAGTGAAGCGCGGGATGCCGTGGTCGGCCAGCCAGTGCGTGCTGCCGCTGGCGCCGCGCTGGCGGTACTCGATCTCATAAGGCGCGCGCGACGCCTCGGCAGCGCGGTAGACGCCGCGGCAGCGCTCGTAGTCGTCCACGTGCAGGCGCTGCGACCAGTCCAACGCCAGCTCGGCCTGCAGGCTGCGGCCGGTGCGCTCCAGCCAACGCTGGTTGAACCAGCGGGCGCCGCAGTCCGCATCGCTGAGCCAGATGAAAGCCGGCGCCGCGTCGGCCATGCTGCGAAAGCGCGATTCGCTTTCGCTCAAGGCGTGCTGCGCGGCCACTTGCGCGGTGACGTCGGTGTAGGTGCGCACGAGGCTGCCGTCGGTGGCGGTGTGCGTCTGCACATCGAGCACGACGCCGTCGGCGCGCGTGCGCTGGTATTGCAACGGGCGCTCTTGCCCGGGCAGGATGGCGTGCTCTTCCAGGTGCCCCAGCGCCACCTGGAACTCGCGCACCTGCCGCACCGACGGGCGCGACTGCAGCAGCGACTCGGGCAGCTGCAGCAGATCGAGAAAGCGCCGGTTGTAGGCGTTGACGCGGCCCTCGGAGTCGACGCTCAGCACGCCTTGCGACAGGCTGTCCAGCGTAAGGCTGAGCACCTGCGTCTGCTGCGCCAGCAGCTCGCGTGACGCGCGCTCTTTGTGCTTGGCGCGCTTGAGCGGGCTGATGTCGGAGAACATGCCCACCGCGCCGGCCTTGCGGCCCTCTGCATCGACCAGCGGTGTGGCGTTGTTGAAGCAGTGCACCAGCGTGCCGTCGCTGCGCTTGAGTGCGATCTCGTAGCTTTCGGCCTGACCGAGGCTGCGGCTGGCCACGTGCTCGTCCAGGATGCGGGTGTTGGCCTCATCGACAAACGCATAGATGCTGCGGCCCATCAGCTGCGCCAGCGGGAGGCCCAGCATGCGGCACATCGCGGGGTTGGCATCGGTGGTGCGCAGGTCGTTGTCGATGGTCCAGATGCCCTGCTCGGTGCGCTCGATCAACAGCGACAACATGCGCTGCTGCTCGGCCAGCTGCGCCTGCGCCCGCTTGCGGGCGGTGACGTCGGCATACAGCATCACAAAGCCGCCGCCCGGCGTGGGGCTACGCCGCAGCTCCAGCGTGCGGCCGTCCGGGCGCACACGCTCTGTCACCGCCGCCGGGCCTTCGCGCAACAGCGCGACGCGGCGCTGCACCTCGGCCTCGACAGCGGCCTGCCCCGTCAGATTGCCGAATTCACCGGCCTGCGCCAACGCGTGCAGCACGTCCGCCAGCGGCATGCCGCGCCGCACCAGCGCTGGGTTTAGCCGCGTCAGGCTCAGGAAGCGGGGATTCCAGACCTGCAGCCGCAGCGCGGCGTCGAAGACGCTGATGCCTTCGGTGACGTGCTCGAAGATGTGCTGCAGCAGCGCGGTGGTGCCGGTGGCCTGTTCGGCGTCGGTTTGGGGCTCGGCCGGCAGCAGGGTCACCATCTGCGTATGTTGAGGCCTGGGCAACGGCGCTGCGGCACGCTGCAGCGGCACGAATGCACGGCGCCCGTCACACGCCGGCGCTGGTTGCTGCAGCAGCTGCACCAAGGCCGCGCAGCACGCGCTGGCGCTCCGCGCTGCACGGCGCAAAGGCCGCTTCCAGCGCCGCCTGCAGGGCCACCGCGGCGCTGTGGTTGTCGGCCTGCGCGTTGCAGACATAGACGTCCACCGTCACCGCACCGAGCTCCGGCCAGGTGTGCACGGCCACGTGCCATTCGGCCAGCAGCACGACCCCGGTGACGCCGCCCGGCGCTGGAAAACGGTGAAAAGCCTCGCCCACCGCATGCAGGCCGGCGTCACGCACGGCCAGCAGCAGCAGCTGGCGCAGCGCGTCGGTGTCGAGCATCACCGCCAGCGTCGGCACGACGCCGCGCAGGTCGCTGATTAGGTGCAGGCCTTGCATGCGGCGGATCATACGAAGCCATGCTGCGGCGATGACCGCCGGGTGATGACCGCCGGGTAATGACCGCCGGGCGATGACCGCCGGGTAATGACCGCCGGGCGATGACCGCCGGGTGATGACCGCCGGGTAATGACCGCCGGGTAATGACCGCCGGGTAATGACCGCCGGGCGATGACCGCCGAGGAAGCGGCTCCTAGAATCCCCGGCTCGGCCGCGGCTTGCGGCAACGCGACCTTGCCCGCCCCGCAACCTGCACGCCATGGCCACCGCACAACAAGACACTTCCTTGATGGCCAACGCCATCCGCGCATTGGCGATGGACGCCGTGCAGCAGGCCAACTCCGGCCACCCCGGCGCACCGATGGGCATGGCTGAAATGGCGGTGGCGCTGTGGGGCCGCCACCTCAAGCACAACCCGGCCGATCCGCACTGGGCCGACCGCGACCGCTTCGTGCTGAGCAACGGCCACGGCTCGATGCTGCTGTATGCGCTGCTGCACCTGAGCGGCTACGAGCTGCCGATGAGCGAGTTGCGGCGCTTCCGCCAACTGCACAGCAAAACGCCGGGCCACCCGGAGGTCGACGTGACACCCGGCGTCGAGACCACCACCGGCCCGCTCGGCCAAGGCCTGGCCAACGCGGTCGGCATGGCGCTGGCAGAGAAGCTGCTGGCCGCCGAGTTCAACCGCCCCGGCCACACGGTGGTCGATCACCACACCTACGTCTTCGTGGGCGACGGCTGCCTGATGGAAGGCATCAGCCACGAAGCCATCGCGCTGGCCAGCAGCTGGAAGCTCGGCAAGCTGGTGGCGCTGTACGACGACAACGGCATCAGCATCGACGGCCGTGTCGAGCCCTGGTACCCCGACAACGCCGGCCTGCGCTTTGCGGCGATGGGCTGGCAGGTCATCGGCCCGCTGGATGGGCACGATATCGCCGCGGTGGACCAGGCGCTGCAGCAGGCGCGCGGCAGTGCCGTGCTGCCGACCGTGATCATCTGCAAGACGCACATCGGCCAGGGCTCGCCCAACCGTGCCGGCACCGCCAAGGCGCACGGCGAGCCGCTGGGCGGCGATGAGATCAAGTTGACCCGCGCCGCTTTAGGCTGGAGCTACGAGCCCTTCGTGGTGCCCGAGGCCGCGTACGGCGGCTGGGACGCCCGCCCCGCCGGCGCGCGCGCGCAGGCTGATTGGCAGCAGCGCTTCGCGGCTTATGCCCAGGCGCACCCCGAAGCCGCGGCCGAGTTGCAGCGCCGCATGGCCGGCCAGCTGCCAAGCAACTTCGCGCAGATCGCGGTCGACGCCATCACCGCGGCGCACACCAAGGCCGAGGCGGTGGCCACGCGCAAGGCCAGCCAGATTACGCTGGAGGCCTTTACCCAGGCGCTGCCGGAGATGCTGGGCGGCAGTGCGGACCTGACCGGCAGCAACCTGACCAACACCAGCAGCACGCCGCCACTGCGCTTCGACGAACAAGGCGCGGTTGTCATTGGAACCGCGAAGGCTGGCGCCTCCCCGGGGGTCATCGGCACCGGGAAAGCTGGCGCCTTCCCGACGGTCAGCGGCACCGACGCGGTCGGCACTGTCGACCGCGTGCAGATCGGCCGCCACATCAACTACGGCGTGCGCGAGTTCGGCATGGCTGCGGTGATGAACGGTATTGCGCTGCACGGCGGCTACATCCCGTACGGCGGCACCTTTCTGACCTTCAGCGACTACAGCCGCAACGCCATCCGCATGGCCGCGCTGATGAAGAAGCGCGTCATCCACGTCTTCACGCACGACAGCATCGGCTTGGGCGAAGACGGGCCTACCCACCAAAGTGTGGAGCATGCGGCCAGTTTGCGGCTGGTCCCCAACCTGGATGTCTGGCGCCCGGCCGACACCGCCGAAACGGCCGTGGCCTGGACGATGGCGCTGGGCAGCACCACGCGCCCCAGCGCGCTGCTGCTGACGCGGCAAACGCAGCCCTATCTGCCCAAGGCGGGCCTGGACGAGATCAGCAAAGGCGCCTACGTGCTGGCCGAGCCGAGCGAAGTGGGGCTGAAGAAGAAGCCGCAGGCCGTGATCATCGCCACCGGCAGCGAAGTCATGCTGGCGCTGCACGCCCAGGCCGCACTGGCTGAACGCAAGATCGCGGTGCGCGTGGTCAGCATGCCCAGCACCACCGTCTTCGACCGCCAGAGCGTGGCCTACAAAAAGGCCGTGCTGCCAGCCGGCGTGCCGCGCATCGCAGTGGAGGCCGGCGTCACCGACGGCTGGTGGAAGTACGGCTGCGCAGCCGTCATCGGCATCGACACATTCGGCGAAAGCGCACCGGCTTCGGTGCTGTTCAAGCACTTCCACATCACCGCGCAGAACGTGGCGGACACGGTGCGGCAGGTGCTGCGGCGCTGAACTTCCGAGGAGCCTGCTGATGCGCACGATCTGGTCTTTCGTTGGTGTTGTGCTGGTGGCTGCCGCTGGGGCTGCTGGGGCGCAGCCGGTGTTGCGTGTGGAGTCTTCGGTGGCCAGCGGTTGCCTGACGGCCAGCGACCCAGACAGCCCCGAGCCCGAGTACCCGTTCGTTGAATACAAGTTGAATACCGCGGGGCGGGTGCTGGTAGAGCTGCGCTTTGCCGGGCCGGCGCTGCGGCCGGCGGTGGAGGTGATCGAGAACAGCGGCGGCGCCGCTTTCGTGAACGCCGTGAAGGACCACGCCAAAACCCTGCGCGTGCCTTGCATGGCGGCGGATGCAGAGCCGGTGAGCCTGCGCCGTCATTACGTGTTCACGCCGCTCAGCCAACAAGTCAATTCAGGGCCGGCCGAAGACGCCGGTGCGGCGCGGCGAATGCAGCTCGCGGCGTGTTTGGTCAACCAGAACGGCCCTGCCATGCCGAACTATTCAGCCGCCGCCCAGCGCCAGGCGCTGCAAGGCCGCGTCATTGCGCAGATGTCTTTCACTGCCCCTGACAAACCGCCCGTCGTTCAACTGTTGCACCGGCCGTATGCACAGGACTTGACTGCAGCGGTGGCGGCGTGGATCCAAAACTACCGGTTGCCGTGTTTCGTGCCCGGGCAGGACACAGTCATGCAAACCTCGGCACTGTTCACCTTCCGGCTGGACAAGGATGTCTTTGGCTTCCGGCCGCTGACGTTGACGCAATTTATGGCCAGCACACCCAACCTCGGTCTGCGGCCATTGGTTGTCGACACCAACACCATGGGCTGCCCGTTTGCTCTGCGGCTCTGGTACCGCCAGCCGGCGCTGCGCAACATCGTCAGCACCGTCGGCCCCTACGTTGCTGCCCGCGAGCCGCTGCTGGATTGGCTCCGCGGGGCATCGCTGGAGCTCAAAAGCGCCATGCTCGACAGCGTCTACGGTGATACAGCCGACATCACGGTGCCGTGCGTGAAACTGAACATTCAACCCAAGGAAAAATTATGAGCATCAAAGTCGGCATCAACGGCTTCGGCCGCATCGGGCGCATGGTGTTCCGCGCCGCGGTGCAGAACTTCCCCGCCATCGAGATCGTCGGCATCAACGATCTGCTGGAGCCCGACTACCTGGCCTACATGCTCAAGTACGACAGCGTGCACGGCCGCTTCAAGGGCGACATCGCGGTCGACGGCCACACGCTCGTCGTCAACGGCCGCCGCATCCGGCTGACCGCCGAGCGCGACCCGGCGGCGCTGAAGTGGGGCGATATCGGTGCGCAGGTGGTGGTCGAGGCTACGGGCCTGTTCCTCACCAAAGACACCTGCCAGAAGCACATCGACGCCGGTGCCAAGAAGGTGATTCAGAGCGCGCCGAGCAAGGACGACACGCCGATGTTCGTCTACGGCGTCAATCACGCCACCTACGTCGGCCAGACCATCGTCAGCAACGCAAGCTGCACCACCAATTGCCTGGCCCCGGTGGCCAAGGTGCTGCACGACAGCTTCGGCATCAAGCGCGGTTTGATGACCACCGTGCACGCCACCACCGCAACGCAGAAAACGGTGGACGGCCCGAGCAACAAGGACTGGCGCGGCGGCCGCGGCATCCTGGAAAACATCATCCCCAGCAGCACCGGTGCGGCCAAGGCCGTGGGCGTGGTGATCCCGGAACTGAACAAGAAGCTCACTGGCATGAGCTTCCGGGTACCGACCAGTGACGTGAGCGTGATTGACCTGACGGCCGAGCTGATCAAGGAAGCCAGCTGGGACGACATCTGCAACGCAATGAAAGCGGCAGCCGCAGGCCCGATGAAGGGTGTGCTCGGCTACACCGAAGACAAGGTCGTTTCCACCGACTTCCGTGGCGAGCCCATGACCAGCGTTTTCGACGCCGACGCCGGCATTGCGTTGGACAAAACCTTCATCAAGGTCGTGGCCTGGTACGACAACGAATGGGGCTACTCCAACAAGGTGCTGGAGATGGTGCAGGTCATCGCCAAATAGGCTGAGATTTGGCGTGCGGGGGGCCGCTTTGTTCGGCCCCTGCTGCTGCACCTGGATACGCCTGTTGCGTGGGGCTGCGGCCTAAACTGCACGCCATGAAGTCCGCCCGCTTTGCCGCGCTGCTGCTAGCCGCTCTCACACCCGCTCTGGACCTGCCTGCGCTGGCCCAGATGGCCCCCAACACCGCCACCAGCGCTGCACGCGCGCCGGCCGCGTTGCGCGCGCCGCTGCCGCCGATGGCGGGTGAAGTCATCGTCGGCTTCAAGCCCGGTGCCGACCTGCTGCGCAAACACGCGCTGGCGGCGCGCAGCGACGCCGCAGGCGTCAAGCAGGTACTGGCCGACCGCGCCGCGAGCCTGTCGCAGCGCGTCGGCAGCAGCTTGCGCGCAGGCAGCGCGGTGGGCGCCGACGCAATGGTCATGCACGCCGACGGCGTGGATGCCGACACGCTGGCACGCCAGCTGCGCGCCGCCCCCGATGTCGCGTACGCAGAGCCCAACGGCCGCAAGCGCATCGTCGCCGCACCCAACGATCCGCTGTACCCGGCGACAGCACCCGGCGTGCGGCCCAGCGGCCCGGACAGCGGCCAGTGGTATCTGCGCACGCCGGACAACACGATCAAGTCGGCGATCAACATCGAAGGCGCTTGGGCTCGGACGACGGGTTCGGGCAGCGTTGTCGTTGCGGTGTTGGATACCGGCACCCGCTACGACCACCCGGACCTGAGCCGCCGGCTGCTGCGCGGCTACGACTTTGTCAACGACCCCGCGGTCGGCAACGACGGCGACGGGCGCGATGCGGATGCCAACGACCCGGGCGACTGGACCACACCGGCCGAAAACAGCGACCCCGCGGGCAAGTTCTACAAGTGCGACCCTGCCGGCACCGGCCAAGCCGAAGCCTCGCGCAGCTCCTGGCACGGCACGTCGACCGCCAGCCTGATCGGCGCGGCCGCCAACACCGTGCCGGCCGCAGGCATGGCCGGCGCGGCCAACGGTGTGCGTGTGCTGCCGGTGCGCGTGTTGGGCAAGTGCTTCGGTTCTGACGGCGACATCCTGGCCGGCATGCTGTGGGCAGCCGGCATTTCGCAGCCCGGGGTGCCGGACAACCCGACACCAGCCAATGTGTTGAACATGAGCTTGGGTGGCACCGGGATCTGCAAACCGAATTACCAAGCCGTGGTCGACCAGATCATTGCTCGTGGCGTCAGCATCGTCGCGGCTGCCGGCAATACCGCTGGTGGCCAGGTCAACGAACCCGCAAATTGCCGCGGTGTGGTCGGTGTGCTGGCACTGCGGCACGCCGGCACGAAGGTCGGTTTCTCGGATCTGGGCACTGAGATTTCGATAGCCGCGCCGGGCGGCAACTGCATCAACACTGCTGCCAACACACCGTGCGTGTACCCAATCCTCGCGGCCGGCAATGCCGGCGAACAAGGCCCGGCTGCCCCCAACTGGACCGACAGCTTTCGGCCGAGCGTCGGCACCAGTTTCTCTTCACCGCTGGTGGCCAGCGTTGCTGCACTGATGTTGTCGCGCCAGCCTGCGCTGACACCGGCGCAACTGCGCAGCACCCTGCAATCGACCGCGCGGCCCTTCCCGACCAGCGGCGCTGAAACACCCGGTGAGACGGTGCCGGTGTGCCGCGCGCCAAACGCCGGGGTCGCACAACTGCAGTGTTATTGCACGACGGCTTTCTGCGGCGCCGGCATGCTGGACGCCAGCGCCGCAGTGGCCGCAGTGTCGACCGCCGCGCCGTACCTGACCATCACCGCGGACCCCGTGACGCCAACAACCGGCGATGCCGTGACCTTCACCATCACCGGCCTGCAAGCGCAGCCGGCCAGCGCTGCGTTGCTTTACAGCTGGACGCTGGTCGATGGCGGTGGCGCGGTCAATGGCTTCGGCAGCGCCACCAACGCAAGCACCGCCACGCTCACGCCCACCGGCGCCGGCTTGCTGCGGGTGCGGCTGAGCCTGAGCGACGGCAGCACCGCTGAGCAGACCGTGCTGGTAGCCGCCGCACCACTACCGCAGCCACCGAACACACCGCCGGCTGCCGACAGTGGCGGTGGCGGCGGCGGAGGTGGCGGCTCATCGGCCGCCTGGGTCGCCGGTGTTGGCCTGGCTGCCGCGGTGCTGAAGCTGCTGCAGCTGCTGCAGCTCAGGGCCGTGCGACGCCGCAGGGCCTGAAGCCGCCGGCCAACGCGGCCAGCGCCGCGGGCGGCAGCGTCTTCAGGCGCTCGGCCGTGTCGGCATCGGCCCGGGCCACCCGCAGCCGTGTGCCGGGCGCGGCTGCAGGCAGCTGTACCAGGCGCACACCGCGCAGGCCGGCCGGGGCTCGGCTATCTAGCCAGCCCTGCGCTTCACCGCGTGAAGCGTGGCGCGACAGCACGAAGCCCGGCGCCAGATCGGCCGGTGCGTTGATCAGCTCATACGGCAGGCGCTGCCGGCGCAGGTCTTCTTCGCGCGCGCTACGCAAGGCCGGGTCGGGGTAGCGGCCGGCATAGACGAGCCAGGCCGCCGGTGCTGCCGAGGCCCCCGCCGGGTCGATGCGGGCCCAGCTGCCCTCGGGCAGTTGCGCGGTTTGCAGTGCGCCTTCAGCCGCGGCCAGATCGAGTTCAGCCAGCGGGCCGGCCTCCAGGCATTGCAGCGCCGGCAGGCCCACGCTGTTGTTGGCCCGTGCAGCCTGTGCAGCCTGCGCGGCCTGCGCCGCGGCACTCGCAGCCACCGGCGGCAGCAGGCGCAGCGTCTCCGGGCGCACCTGCGCGGCCAGCCGTTCGGGCTCGCGCTCGGCCTGGCGCGGCGGTGCGCCGAGCCAGCCGCGGCCAAAGGCAAAGAACAGCGCGTTGGCCAGCAGCAGCAGCACGAGCAGCGTGCGCAGCATCAGGCGGCTGCCCCGCGCAGGCGCACGCTGACCTCGCCGCTGACGATGCGCTGCACGGTGCGTCCGTCTTCATCGGTGCACACGCGCAGCGCGCCCTGTTCGTCGACGCCGTCGGCCACACCGTGCAGCGGCTCGGGCCCGCTCGTGCTGACGGCGTGCCCGCGCAGCAGATCGCGCCGCGTGTAGGCCGGCAGCAGCGGCGCAAACCCCGCTGACTCGAAGCGCCGCAAGGCCAGCACCAGCGGCCGTGCCACCTGCGCCAGCGCACGCGCTGCGGTCGCACCGGCGTCGATTTCCTGCAGACAGGCGTAGCCGCTGGCCAACGGCGGAAGCGGGAGCGGAAGCAAGGGCGACGACAAGGGCGACTTCGACGGTGCATCCCACGGCAACGTGGAACCCAACGGCGATGTCGACCGCGATGTCGATGTCGATGTCGACGGCGACGGCGACGACAACGGCACGCCACCAGCCGCCACCGGCTGTGGCCGCACGTTGAGCCCGACGCCGACCACGCACATGCGGCGCTGGCCGACCGACACGGTCTCGATCAGCACACCGCCGAGCTTGCGGCCGCGGCCTGGCCCCTCCCACAACCACAGGTCGTTGGGCCACTTCAGCCCAATGCGGGGCCGGCTGGTGCTGCCCCAAACGTCGTCCTGCGCCTCGGCCGGCGGGCACGGGTCCAGCGCCTCGGCCAGCGCCAATCCAACGGCCAACGACAGGCCGCCCCACTGCGCCGGTGCCAGCGGCATCGACAGAGAAAAGGTCAACGATGCGCCAGCGCTGCTGACCCAGTCGCGGCCCAGCCGGCCGCGGCCGCGGGCTTGCTCTTCGGCCACCAGCAGGCAGGGTGAGACATCACCGGCGCGGCGTCCGTGCGGCGTGCGCTCGTGCGTGTGCTCGCGCAGGCCCGGTGCGCCGACCTCGCCCGGGCGCGTTACCGGCGCGTCGGGCTGGCCGCTCATCGCGCGGGCGCGGTCCAGCAGCCGCGTGTTGGTGGAGTCGACGCGCGAGACGACTTCGATGCTGATGTCGGGCAGCAGCGGCGACAGGCTGTCCCACAGCGCCTGTGCACCCCAGTGCGGGTGGGCGTTGACGCTCATCGGCTGCAGCGGCGGCCCATCACGGCCCGGCATCTAGTGCAGCGTTCGACGCTGTGTGGAACATAAAACCGCGTCTCGTGCCCCCTGGCGTCGTTGCAAGCCTTGCGGGCCGCGCTCTCGCAGGGCTCGAGCCCTTCGCCAGGCACGAACAGTTCGCAGGGACTGCTCGTGTCCGGGCTCTGCCTCGCGATGCAAAAGAGCATCGCTGCGGTTTGCGCCTAGCCAGGCTGCCCGATCCACCGATTTTCCTAAGTTCCACACAGTATCGAACACTGCACTAGCGCTTGGGGGCCAGCATCGTGCCCCGGCACTGGGGGCTGCCACAGCAGCACGCGTAGTCCTTCTTCAACTTGGCCGTGTGACGTGCGTCGATGATCAGACCGTAGTCGTAGAACAGCTCTTCGCCGGGCTTGATCTTGCGCAGCGCGTGGATGAAAACGCGGCCTTCGGTTTCGTCGGCGATGCAGTTGGGCCGGCAGGCGTGGTTGATCCACTTTGCGGCGTTGCCGCCGACATTGCCGTCGATGACGTGGCTGCCGTCGTCGAGGCTGAAATAGAAGGTGTGGTTGGGCTGCTCCGGGTCGTGCGGGTGGCGGCGCAGCGCTTCGGGCCAGCCGATGACTTGGCCGATGTATTCCATGACGCGCTCGCCTTTGGCCATCGGCTGCAGCGCAAACACGCCCTTGCCGTGCACACCGCTTTTACGGACCTGGATGCGCCGTGTGCTGCGGCTCGAGGGCCGGCGTGTGACGGGGCTTGCGGCTTGCGCGGTCTTTGCCATTGGGTACATTGAAATCGTACGAGCGCGCGTGCAGGCGCGCGAGACGGGCCGGATTGTAGGCACGGCTTTTGCACATCACGGCGCCAGTCTTGAGCAGGCCGGCCGCCCAAAAGGAACCATGAGCAAGACGATCATCATTGCCGAGAAGCCGAGCGTGGCGCAGGACATCGTCCGCGCGCTGACACCCGTCAAAGGCAAGTTCGAAAAACACGCCGATCACTTCGAAAGCGAAGACACGGTGGTCACCAGTGCCGTGGGGCATTTGGTGGAGATCAAGGCGCCGGACGAGTACGAAGTCAAGCGCGGCAAGTGGAGCTTTGCGCACCTGCCGGTGGTGCCGCCGCACTTTGACGTGGCGCCTATCGACAAGGCCAAGACGCGGCTGAATGCGGTCGTCAAGCTGGTCAAGCGCAAGGACGTGAGCGCCATCATCAACGCCTGCGACGCGGGCCGCGAGGGCGAGCTGATCTTTCGCCTGATCCTGCAATACGCTTTTGGCGACAAGGCGCACGGCAAGCCGATCAGGCGCCTGTGGTTGCAGAGCATGACGCCGCAGGCCATCCGCGACGGCTTCGATCAGCTGCGCAGCGACCAGCAGATGCTGGGCCTGGCCGACGCCGCGCGCAGCCGCAGCGAAGCCGACTGGCTGGTGGGCATCAACGGCACGCGCGCGATGACGGCCTTCAACTCGCGCGACGGCGGCTTCTTTCTGACCACGGTGGGACGCGTGCAAACGCCGACGCTGAGCATCGTCGTCGAGCGCGAAGAAAAGATCCGCAAACACGTCTCGCGCCCGTACTGGGAAGTCAAGGCCACCTTCGACGCCGTGGCCGGGCAGTACGAGGGCAAGTGGTTCGACCCGAAATGGAAGAAGGCTCCCAAGCCGGTGGATGGGGCCGCGGCTGACGCCCTGCCCGATGCCCCGCCTGATGCGGAAGCGCGCGCCGACCGCCTGTGGAACGCGGCCGATGCCGAAGCCATTGCCAGCGCCGTGCGCGGCCGGTCGGCCAGCGTCACCGACGAAGCCAAGCCCAGCACACAGGCCAGCCCGCTGCTGTACGACCTGACGACGCTGCAGCGCGAGGCCAACGGCCGCTTCGGCTTCAGCGCCAAGACCACGCTGAGCCTGGCGCAGGCGCTGTACGAAAAGCACAAGGTGCTGACCTACCCGCGCACCGACAGCCGTGCGCTGCCCGAGGACTACGTGGCCACCGTCAAAGACACTCTGAAGATGCTGGCACAGGAGGACTTGCCGGGCCCGCTGCGCGAGCTGAAGGCCCACGCCGCAAAGTCGCTCAAAGAGGGCTACGTCAAACCCACCAAGCGCGTCTTCGACAACAGCAAGGTGTCGGACCACTTCGCGATCATCCCGACGCTGCAGCCGCCGAAGAGCCTGTCGGAGATCGAGCTCAAGCTGTATGACCTGGTCGTCAAACGCTTCATCGCGGTGTTCTACCCGAGCGCGGAGTTCATGGTCACGACGCGCATCAGCACCGTGGCGGCAGCGGGCGCCGAACACAAGTTCCAGACCAACGGCAAGGTGCTGGTCAACGCCGGTTGGCTGGCCGTCTACGGCAAGGAAGCGCAGGACTCCTCCAGCGACAGCGCCAACCTGGTGGCCGTTGCGCAGGGCGAGCAGGTGCAGGTCGAGCACGTCGACGTCAACGCGCTGAAGACACGCCCGCCGGCGCGCTACACCGAAGCCACGCTGCTGTCGGCGATGGAAGGTGCCGGCAAGCTCATCGACGACGAAGAGCTGCGCGAGGCGATGCGCGAGAAAGGCCTGGGCACGCCGGCTACGCGTGCGCAGACCATCGAAGGCTTGATCTTTGAGAAGTACATGCTGCGCGACGGCCGCGACCTGGTGCCCACGGCCAAAGCCTTCCAGCTGATGACGCTGCTGCGCGGCCTGGCGATCGAAGACCTGACGCGCGCCGATCTCACCGGCAACTGGGAGTACCAGCTGTCGGAGATGGAGCACGGGCGCTTGAGCCGTGATGCCTTCATGGGTGAGATCGCCAAGATGGCAGAGCGCATCGTCAAGAAGGCCAAGGAGTACGACCGCGACACCATCCCCGGCGACTACGCCACGCTGTCGGTGAGCTGCCCCAACTGCAGCGGCGTGGTCAAAGAGAACTACCGCCGCTTCAGCTGCATCGGCGCCGACGCAGCAGCACCCGGCGAGGGCTGCGGCTTCTCGATCACCAAGATCCCCGCCGGCCGCGCCTTCGAGACCGCCGAGGCCGAGGGCCTGATCCGCGACAAGAAGATCGGCCCGCTGGAGGGCTTTCGCTCCAAAGCCGGCTGGCCTTTCACGGCCGAGATCAAGCTGGCCTTCGACGACGACATCAAGAACTGGAAGCTGGAATTCGACTTCGGCGATGAAGCCAAGAACGGCGAAGGCGACGGCACGCCGGTGGACTTCTCGGCGCAGGACAGCCTGGGTGCTTGCCCCAAGTGCAAGGGCCGGGTCTTCGAGCACGGCAGCAACTACGTTTGCGAAAACTGCGTCGGCGCGCACGTGACCTGCGACTTCAAGAGCGGCAAGATCATCCTGCAGCAGCCGGTGGAGCGCGCCGAGATGATCAAGCTACTGGCCAGCGGCAAGACCAGCCTGCTGGAGAACTTCGTCTCCAACAAGACGCGGCGCAAATTCAAGGCCTTTCTCGCTTACGACACCAAGGAAGGCCGCGTGACTTTCGAGTTCGAGCCGCGGGCGGCGCGGCCGGCCAAGGGCGCCCCAGCCGCTGCGAAGAAAGCAGCGACCAAGAAGACGCCGGCCTGACAGGACGACGCGCAGACGGGCAGCCATGCCGACAGGCTGAACGTTGTGCGAGCAGGCCCGACAACCGCACAGCTTCGGCGCCCAGCCGCCACAGTTGAATCGGCGTGTAAGCCCGCGAGCCAACTGGCACAAAGCACGGCGGCCGGGCGGTGGCTGCGCCTAGCATCTGGTCTTTACGGACTGCAAGGTTGCGCATGAAATCGATCTATTGGCAGGCTGCCCTTTTGCTGGCGCTGCTGGGCAGTGGCGGCTGGGCCCAGGCGCTGGTGTTGGCTGTCAACGAAGGCGTGACCTACCGCGTCAGCGCCGAAGAGATTCGGGCCCGCTACGTGACCATCGCCACCGACCTGGCCAAGCTGCTGGGCCAGCCGGTGCGCGTGGAGCCCATCAGCGAGTACTCGGTGCTGCGCAAGGGGCTGGCCGCCCAGAGCTACGACCTGGCCCTGGTGCACCCGGCGCACATCTCCATCGTTGCGATGAAGGACAGCGGCTACCGGCTGGTGGCCGTGACCAAGGGCTTCCAGGAGTACAGCGCGCGCTTCCTGGTGCGCGCTGATTCGCCGCTGAAGACGCTGGCCGACCTGCGCGGGCGCAAGGTCGGCGCGCCCGACGAGGACAGCATCACCGCATGGATGGTGCGTGCCACGCTGCGCGACGCGCTGGGCCGCGCCGACGCGGTGAGCTACACCTACACGCGCTATCAAGACGCGGTGCCGTTCATGGTCGAACACACCTTTACGCAAAGCGGGGGCACGGCCTCCGGCGCGGTCGTCAAGGCCTGGCAGGCCACCGGCGGCAAGGTGCTGGCCAAGTCGCGCCCGGTGCCGATCAAACACATCCTTGCCGGCCCGGCACTCAGCGGCGACGATCTGGACAAGGTGCGCGAGTACTTTCTGACGCTGGACAGCACCGAGGCCGGGCGCAAGAAGCTCGAGCTACTGAAGGTGCAGGGCTACGCCGCGCACGACCCGGCTGCTTTGCTGGCGCTGGGCGTCTGGCTGGGGCTGTAGAGCGCCGCACCTGCTGCAGCGGCGGCGCGCGCTGCGTCCGCTGCGAACACCGCTGCAGCCTTTGGGACAATGCGCGGCATGAGCGCTAGCGATCTTCCGGCTTACATGGCCCACGTCGGCACGGCAGCACGTGCGGCTTCGCAGCAGATGGCCGCGGCCGGCACGGCGGCCAAGGACCAGGCCTTGCGCGCGTTGGCCACGCGGCTGCGGCAATCGTTGGCCGCGCTGCAGGCCGCCAATTCGCAGGACCTCGATGCAGCACGCGCCGCCGGCTTGGCTGCACCGCTGCTGGACCGCCTGCAGCTGAAAGCCAGCGACATCGAAACCGTGGCGCAGGGCTGCGAGCAGATTGCCGCGATGCCCGACCCGGTGGGCGAGATTACCGGCCTGCAACGCCGCCCCAGCGGCATAAGCGTGGGCCGCATGCGCGTACCGCTGGGTGTCTTCGGCATGATCTACGAGAGCCGGCCCAACGTGACCATCGAAGCCGCCGCGCTGGCCATCAAGAGCGGCAACGCCTGCATCCTGCGCGGCGGCTCCGAGGCGCTGCACAGCAACCTGGCGCTGTGGCGCCTGGTGCAGGCTGCATTGGCCGACGCCGGCCTGCCGCCCGACGCCGTGCAGCTGATCACCACCACCGACCGCGCCGCCGTGCACCACCTGATCACGATGACGGAATCGGTCGACGTGATCATCCCGCGCGGTGGCAAAGGGCTGATCGAGCGCATCAGCGCCGAGGCGCGCGTGCCGGTGATCAAACACCTGGACGGCAACTGCCACGTGTATGTCGATGCCGATGTCGACATCGACCAGGCCGTGGCCGTGACCGACAACGCCAAGACGCAGAAATACAGTCCCTGCAACGCCGCTGAATCGCTGCTGGTGCATGCGGCGCGCGTGGCCGATTTCCTGCCCCGCATCGGCGCGGTGTTGGCGGCCAAGGGTGTGGAAATGCGCTGCGACGCGCGGGCTGCGCAGGCTCTGGCCGGCCTGCCGCGCGTGGTGTCGGCCCTTGAATTGGATTGGTCCACCGAGTACCTGGCGCCGATCATCAGCATCAAGGTCGTGGACAGCCTGGACGAAGCCATTGCGCATATCAACCGCCACGGCTCGCACCACACCGACACCATCTTGAGCACCAACTACGGCCATGCCATGCGCTTCTTGCGTGAGGTCGATTCGGCCAGCGTGATGGTCAACGCCAGCACGCGTTTTGCCGACGGCTTCGAGTACGGTCTGGGCGCCGAGATCGGCATCAGCACCGACAAGCTGCACGCGCGCGGGCCGGTCGGGCTGGAAGGCCTGACTTCGCTGAAGTGGGTCGTGCTGGGCCAGGGCGAGGTGCGGCGCTGAGCGGGCTGTCACCCGCCGCCATCGGCCTGGCCGCGGCCGCCGCCGTGCTGCTGTTCTGGGCCGTTGGCGGCTACAACCGGCTGATGGCGCAGCGCAACCAGATTGCCGACTGCTGGGCGCGGCTGCACGACACGCTGCGCCAGCGTGCCGCCGCGGTGGAGCCGCTGTTGGCCGAGCTGCAAGCGCCGATGGCGGCCGAAGCCGGTGCGCTGCAGGCTTTCAGCACCGCGCACGCGCTGGCCCTGCGCTGCGCCGCGGAGATGGCCACGCGCCCGGTCGACCAACCGCGTGCTGCGGCCTGGGTCGCTGCCGAGACCGCGCTGGCCGCTGC
>JAJAZC010000066.1 GCA_026785885.1 Rubrivivax sp. | reverse complement strand
GCGTCAGCCACGTAATCAGCTTGCGCACGAAGTGGGCGTAAACCTCCTGCGCGCGCTGGGCCGCGGCATCGGCGTCGGCATCGGCATCGGCGTCGACATCGACATCGGCATCGACATCGACATCGACATCGACATCGACATCGACATCGACATCGGCGTTAGTTTTGGCGTCGACATCGGCTTTAGTCTCGGCGTCGGTCGCGTCGGCGGTGTCGACAGCCCCAGCGACGTGCAACGGAGCAGGCAGGTCGGTGGCATCGTCGTACAGGAACACGACGTCGAGGTCGCTGCCGTAGCCCAGCTCTTTACCGCCGAGCTTGCCGTAGGCGATGACAGCCAGCCCCGGCGTGCTGCGGTGGCGCTGCTTCAGCCGCGCCCAGGCCCAGCGCAGCGTCAGCGCCAGCACCGCGTCGGCCAATGCGCTCAAGTCGTCGGCCACCTGCTCGACGCTCAGGCGCCCTTCGACATCGCGCACCAGCGTGCGAAAGATCTCGGCGTGGTGTGCGTGGCGCAGCGTGTCCAGCAGCCGTTCTTCGTCGTCTTCGCCGCTGCGCTGCCAGGCGGCGATGCGCTCGTCCAGCTCGGCCGTAAAGGCCCGTGCGTCGAAGCGCTGCTGCAACAGCCGCTCGTCGGCCAGCTCGTCGATGACGCTCGGGTGGCGCATCAAATACTGCATCGGCCAGCGTGCCATGCCCAGCAGGCGCAGCAGCCGGCGGTGCACCTCGGGCCGCTCGACCAGCAGCGCCAGATAGTTCTCGCGCCTGAGCAGCGGCTCGACCCAGTCGACGAAGCGCAGCGCCGCGGCTTCGCTGCACGCTGCGTCGTGCACCGCGTCGCCGGTGCGCTGCATCAGCCGGCCCAGGCGCAGCCGGCTTTCGTCGCGCAGTGCCAGCACGCAGGGCTGCGCGCACCAGCCGCGCAGCCGCGTGGCCAGCGCCGCCGGCAGCCGCTCCAGCAGCGCTTCGCTGTCCACCGGTTGCGGGCCGGGGCCGCAGGTTCTGCAACCGTTGTTGGCGTAGCCGCCGGCTGCGCTGACAGGGCTGTCACTTCGGTCGTTAGAGCCGTTTGAGCCCTCGGAGCCGTCATTGCCGCCGCCCGCCACCGGCTCGCCTTCGCTCAGCAGCGCATCGAATTCGGCCACCACCGCTTCGCGCACTTCGCCCAGCCGGTTGAGCAGCTCGCAGGCTTCGCGCGCGGTGCCGGTTGCACCGGCCGGGCAGGGCAGGCCCAGGCTCAGCGCGATCCAGCGCAGGTCCCCGTCGTGGCTGGGCAGCAGATGCGTTTGCTGGTCGTCCAGGTACTGAATGCGGTGCTCGACGCGGCGCAGAAAGCGGTAGCCGGCGGCCAGTGTTTCTGCGGTGTCGGGCTTGATGAGCCCGTGCGCCACCAGCCGCTGCAGGCCGCGCAGCGTGCTGCGGGTGCGGAGCTCCGGAAACTGCCCGCCGCGCACCACCAGCATCAGCTGCACGATGAACTCGATTTCGCGGATGCCACCGCGCGACAGCTTGACGTCGTTGGCGCGCTCGGGCCGGCCGGCAGCGCGGCGCTGCGCTTCGTCGCGAATCTTGCGGTGCAGCTGGCGCAGGCTCTCGAAGACGCCGTAGTCCAGATAGCGGCGGTACACAAACGGCGTCACCAAATTGCGCAGCGCCAGCGCACGCGTGCCCTGCACCGCAACGCGCGGCGCCACGATGCGGCTCTTGAGCCAGGCAAAGCGCTCCCACTCGCGGCCCTGCACCTGGAAGTACTCTTCCAGCATCGCCAGGCTCACCACCGGCGGGCCCGAGTTGCCGTTGGGCCGCAGCGCCAGATCGACACGGAAGACGAAGCCGTCGTCGGTGGTCTCGCCGATCAGCGCAAAGAGCCGCTTGGCGACGAATGCGAAGTACTCGTGGAAGCTGGTGGCGCGGCTGCCGTCGGCAGCGCCTGCGGTCTGGCCGTCGTCTTCATACACGTAGACCAGATCGATGTCGGAGGACACGTTGAGCTCACGCGCACCGAGCTTGCCCATGCCGACGATCCAGAACTCGCTGCGCCGGCCCGCGGCATCCAGCGGCGCGCCGTGGCGCAGATCGGCTTCGTGCTGGGCTTGTGCCAAGGCCAGCTCCAGCGTGGCTTCGGCCAGCTGCGTCATGCAGCCGGTGATGTCGTCGAGCGACGCGCCCTCCTCGATATCCAGCGTGGCCAGCCGCTCCAGCACCAGCTGACGCGTCACGCGCAGCAATGAGGCGCCATCGCGCCCATCGCGCCGCAGCGTGGCCACCAGGGCGGTGATCGCCGCCGCGTCGGGCAAGCCCGCCGGCAGCAGCGTCAGCTCTTGCGCATAGCGCCGCCGAATGCGCTGCACGAAGCGGCTGTAGGCGGCGGGCGCTTCATTACGGCCGGTCCTGCTTGGCATGTCGATTCCCCCGGTATCCATCGCGCTGGTCGCGCTCTCAGCCGGGGCATGGGGCCGGGCTCGGGTAACTCCTTCCTAACTAGAGTAGACCGCATTGCATGGCCGACGCCAGCCGGGGGGTATCGCGTGCCGCAAGCGCAGCAGCGCCCCGTACCATGAACGGATGAAAATCGCCGCCGTGCAGATGGTGTCCACACCCGATTGGCCGGACAACCGCGCGGCTGCCGCCCGGCTTGTGGCGCAGGCCGCTGCGGCCGGTGCGCAGCTGGTGTTGCTGCCCGAATACTTTTGCATCCTGGGCCAGCGCGACACCGACAAGCTGGCGCTGGCCGAGCCACCCGGTGGCCCTATCCAGATGTTCCTCGCCGATCTGGCGCGCGAGCATGCGCTGTGGCTGGTCGGCGGCACGCTGCCGTTGCGCCTGCCGTTGCCGCCGCCCGGTGCAACGCAGGTGCTCAACCGCTGCTGCGTCTTCGCGCCCGACGGCCACGAGGCTGCGCACTACGACAAAGTGCACCTGTTCGCTTTCGACAATGGCCACGAGAGTTACGACGAAGGCCGCACGCTGATCGCCGGCCGCGAGGCGGTGGCCTTGCAAGCCGGGCCACTTCGCGTCGGCTTGTCGATCTGCTACGACCTGCGCTTCCCCGAGCTGTACCGCGCGCTGATGAATCCGCCGTGCGATCTGCTGTGCGTGCCGTCGGCTTTCACGCACACCACCGGGCAGGCCCACTGGGAGTTGCTGCTGCGCGCCCGCGCCGTGGAAAACCAGTGTTATGTGCTGGCAGCCGCGCAGGGTGGCACGCACCGCAATGGCCGCCGCACCTGGGGCCACAGCCTGATCGTCGACCCCTGGGGCGAGGTGCTGGATGTGCTGGACGAAGGCGAAGGCTTTGTCGTGGCCGACGTCGATAGCGCGCGCCTGCTGCAAGTGCGCACGCAGCTGCCCGCGCTGCTGCACCGGCGGCTGTAGCCGCGCATGCGGGCAGCATGACGGTGCAGGGCCGCGCCCAAGCGCGTGCAACCGTTCGCAATTGCGCATTGACCACGCCCGACTGCATAGGGCTGCGTCGGGCTGCGAAAAAACCCCGCATAACGCTGCCTGTCCGCACACCACGCGCAGATCCAGGTGTTGAACAGCGCACTGGCTGCCGCGGCTGTCGGGGCCTATGTTGCAGCCGCACCGGCGATGCAGGCCTACATGAAGTCCGCGATGCCGTTCCTGGGCCTGGCCGCGCCGCAGCGCCGGCGCGTGGCGGCCGCGGTGGTCGGGGATGCAGCGCTGCAACCGATCACCGGCGCCACGACGCTGTCCGACACGGTGCTGGCACTGTGGCGCGGCGCCACGCACCGCGATTAGCGCTACGCCGCGCTGGATCTGCTGCGCCTGCCGCGGCTGCAGCCGCTCATCGGCCTGGCTCTGCTGCCGGCGCTGACCGAGCTGCTGCACACCGGCGCCTGGTGGGATCACAACGACGAAATCTCCGGCCACGCTTTGGGCCTGTTGCTGCAGCGTGAGCCGGCCGCGATGAAACCGCTGTTGCGCGCTTGGGCGCAGGGCGATGCGATGTGGCTGCGCCGCGCGGCGATGCTGTCGCAACGCTCGCTGAAGACCGGCTTCTATGCGGTGCTTCTGTACGACTGCATCCTGCCTTCGCTGCGCGACGCGGCTTCGACATCCAAATCGACATCGACATCGACATCGACATCGACATCGACATCCACTTCACCATTCGCCAACGAGTTTTTCATCCGCAAAGGCATGGGATGGGCGCTGCGCAAGCGCAGCTACGCAGCACCCGACGAAGTGCAGGCGTTTTGTGAGGCCTACCGCGATCGCCGGTCGCCGCTGACTCTGCGCGAGGCGCTGAAAGTCATCGATAAACGCCGTGCGGCAGCGGCGGCCTGATCAGCGCACGCCGAACATCATTTGCCGCGCGAGCCAGCGGCGGGCCGGCGGCAAGGCCTGCAACGCAGCCAGGCCCAAGCCGCGTGCAGCGGCAGCACCAGGCAGCGCCCAGGTGAAGCTGCGGGCCAGGAAGTCGGTCGCGGCGATCAGGCTCCAGCGGTCGGGTGCGCGCGCCCAATCGGCACGCCGCAGCGCGGTGTCCAGGTCGTCGGCATCGCGCAGCACACGCACCAGCTCGTGCGCGTCGCGCAGGCCCAGGTTGAGGCCCTGGCCGGCAACCGGGTGCAGCGTTTGCGCGGCGTTGCCGATGCGCACGCAGCGCCGGTTCACCAGCGTGCGCTCGGCGTTGAGGCCCAGCGCAAACGGCTTCAGCGGGCCGACCGACATCAGCTGCCCGGCCAGCGGCGGGAAGATGGTGCGCAGCACCGCGAGCCGCTGCGCGTCGGTCAGATCGCGCACCGGGTCGTCGGCCGACGGCACACACCACACCAGCGCTGCCCGGCCGCGACCTGCGCCTTCGGCACCGCCGGGCTCTGGCGATAACGGAGGCAAGGGCAGCAAGGCCGCCGGCCCGTGGCGTGTGAAGCGTTCGACCGCCAGGCCGCGCGGGTTGCCAGCCAGCACCACGCTGCCGACCCATGCCGTCTGCCCGTAATCGGCCACCACGGCCTTGCGCGCCTGGTCTGCGAACACACCGCCTTCGGCGACGATGGCCAAGTCGAACACTTCGGCAATGCCGGCGTCCAGCTCGACGCGGTCGGGCAGCGCTTTGATCGCTGCCACAGCGGTGCCAAAACGCGCCTGCAGCCGTGCCGGCTCGGCCGCCACCGCAGCCACCCAGGCCTGCTGCAACGGCGCCACCAACGCGCCGTAGCGCAGCACCGCACCGAGCAGCGGCACGCCCAACTCGGCGGCCTGCAACTGCACCGCCGCTGGGCTGAAAGCCGGGACCAGAGAAGGCGGTGTCTGGGAGACATGCACACGCAGGATCGGCTCTGCAGCATCGGCCGGCCAGACCTGCAGCCGCTGCAGGAATTGCACGCTGCCGAGCGAAAGCGCCAGCGTGCGCTGATCAGTGGTCACGTCCTGCGCGGCCGGCCGTGCATCGAAGACGCAGATGTGCGCGTGCGGCATCAGCCGCGCTGCGTGCAACGCGGTGGCCAGCCCCACCGGGCCGGCCCCGACCACTGCGATCCGCCACGCTGTTCTAGACACGCCTGCTCCTGGTGACGCTGCTTATTATTCCCGCGCCGCAAACCGCGGTGTCGGGAAGGGGACCGCTGCCATAGCGCTGATGGACCTCATCAAAAAACAGTTCATCGACATCCTCGAATGGACCGAGTCCGGCGAAGGCACGCTGGCCTGGCGCTACCCGATGGCCGGCAACGAAATTCAGTACGGCGGCAGCCTCACGGTGCGCGAAAGCCAGCTGGCGGTGTTCGTCAACGAAGGCCAGATCGCCGATGTCTTCGGCCCCGGCCTGTACAAGCTGACGACGCAGACGCTGCCGGTGCGGACGTATCTGAAGAACTGGGACAAGCTGTTCCGGAGCCCGTTCAAGAGCGACGTCTACTTCTTCAGCACGCGCCAGCAGATCGACCGCCGCTGGGGCACAACGCAGCCGGTGACCATCCGCGACAAGGACTTCGGCGCGGTGCGTCTGCGCGCCTTCGGCAACTACGCGTATGCGATCAGCGACGCCAAGCTCTTCCACACCACCATCAGCGGCACGCGTGACCGCTACATGGTGGAAGACCTGGACGGCCAATTGCGTGGCCTCGTGCTGCAGCACATCAGCGATGCGGTGGCCGCCAGCGGCGTGCCCTTTCTCGACCTGGCCGCCAACCAGGTCGAATTCGCGCAGCAGCTGCGCGAGGCCACCGCGGCTGAATTTGCCAAGCTCGGCCTCGTGCTGGTTAGCGTGACGGTGCAGAACCTGAGCCTGCCGGAGGATCTGCAGAAGACCCTCGACCAGAAGATCGGCATGGGCATAGTCGGCGGCGACATGGGCAAGTTCATGCAGTACCAGACCGCGCAGGCGATACCGAAGTTTGCCGACAACAGCGGCGGCGGCAGCGGTGTCGTCGGTGATGCGAAGGGCCTGGGCGCCGGGGTCGCGCTGGGGCAGGTGATGGCGCAGCAGCTGAGCCAGGGTTTGCAAGGGCCGGGCGCAGCGGGCACTGCAGCTGGCACTGCAGCAGCCACTGCAGCGCCTGTCGGCATCAAACCCGACGAGGTCATGGCGACGATCGAGAAGTTGGCCGATCTGAAGTCCAAGGGCATCCTGACCGATGACGAGTTCGCGGCTAAAAAAGCCGAGCTGCTGAATAAGCTGGTTTGAGCCCAGGGCTTGTAGAAACGCGGTCTTCGATCAAGGCCTTGCGCGGAACCGACTTTGCCGGGCCGCTGCAAGACTCCCCCCGGTGGGTGGCGAAGGCGCGTAGAGCAAAGCCTGGGGGCCCACAGTGATGCGCCTGTACCGCGCTGCCTGCCCGAACTGCGGCGCGGCGGTCGAGTTTGCGTCGGCCGCGTCGGCCAGCGCGGTCTGCAGCTTCTGCCGCAGCACGCTGGTGCGCGACGGCGACGCGCTGCGCCGCATCGGCATTAGCGCCGAGCTGTTCGACGACCACAGCCCGCTGCAACTGGGTGTGCGCGGCACGCGGCAGGGCCTGGGCTTCACGCTGGTCGGCCGCCTTCAGTACGGCTATCAATCTGGCTGCCAGGCTACGGCTTCGCCTGCGCCGCCGCCTGAGGGGGCCGCAGGTGCGACCGCCACAGCCGGACCGCACCTGGACCGCACCTGGACGGCACCTGGAACGAATGGCACGCCTTGTCCGACGGCGGCGCCGACGGCCGGCGCTCGGGCTGGTTGAGTGAGGACAACGGCGCCTACGTCATCGCCTTCCATGCGCCGCTGCCTGGCGATGCGCCGGCCACAGCCGCTGCGCTGGCCGCGCTGCAGGCCGGCCTGCGTGTGCTGGCCGATGGCCGCGCGTGGGACGTGGCCTCGGTCACGCGCGCCCGGCTGATCGCTGCGCAAGGCGAGCTGCCATCGCCGCCGCGGCTGGGCGGCGAATTCACGGTCGTCGATCTGCGCAACAGCGCCGGCGAAGTTGCCACGCTGGACGGCAGCGACCCGGCGCGTGTGCACTGGTCCATCGGCCGCAGCGTGGGCTTGAGCGAGCTGCGTCTGGCGGGCCTGAAGGACAGCAGCGACAAGACGCTGGCCGCGCGCGCCATGCCCTGCCCCAACTGCGGTGCTGCGCTGCAGGTCAAGCTGGCCACCACGCAGAGCATCAGCTGCAACCAGTGCCAGGCGGTGGTCGATCTGTCGCAGGGCGTCGGTGGCGAGCTGCGCCACTACGCGCAAAACAACGCCGGCGAGCGCGGTGCCGAGCCGCAGATAGCGCTGGGCAGCAGCGGCACGCTGGCGCTCGACGGTGAGCCGCTGCCCTGGCACGCCGTGGGCTACCAGGAGCGCTGCGACATCCCCGAGCGCGGGGCAGACGACAGCGAAGAAGAAACGACCTTCTGGCGCGAGTACCTGCTGTTCAACACCACGGCGGGCTTTGCCTTTCTCGTCGACAGCAACGACGGCTGGAGCTGGGTGCGGCCGATCACCGGCGTGCCCACGCTGCGCGGCGACAGCGCGCAGTGGCAGGGCAAGGGCTACAAGAAGCGCTGGGACTACGTCGCACGCGTGACCTGGGTGCAGGGCGAGTTCTATTGGCGCGTGCGGCAGGGCGAGACGGCGCAGGTCACGGACTTCGAGGGTCAGGGTGCCGATGCGGCGCTGCGCCTGCCGCGCGAGCAGACCGGCGGCGGGGGTGGAGCACGGGACACGGGCGGGGGCACCGGCGGGGGCGTACGTCACAGCACTGGCGAAGTCGTCTGGTCAACTGGCCGCACGATCAGCGCAGCAACCGTGGCCGACGCGTTCGGCGTCGCGCCCGGCGCGCGGGCTGCACTGCAACGCGACGCCGCGCCGCTGGCCGGCTCGCGCATCGGCATGCCCGCGGTGCTGGTGATGCTGGCTGCGCTGGTGGTGCTGGTGCTGCTGCTGTCACGCTGCGGCAGCGACGATTGCGATGCCGTGCGCAGCACCTTCGGCGCTGCCAGCAACGAGTACCGGCAATGCCAGCGCAGTGCCGGCAGCGGCTACCGTGGCAGCGGCGGCGGGGGTTTGGGTGGCGGTTCCTACGGCGGTTATTCGGGCGGCGGTGGGCATAAATGAGAGCCCACCGAAGCGGCTGCGCCGCCGCCCGCCTGAAGGCAACGCCGGGGGGGGGGGGGGGGCGCGCCCCCCCCCGCACCCCCCCCACCCCCCCCCGCCCCCCCCCGCGCCCCCCGGGCGCGGGGGGGGGGGGGAAGACGAAAT